>JBFEUI010000033.1:0-26176 GCA_041547565.1 Thiohalomonadaceae bacterium | reverse complement strand
TTCTTGTAGGCATTCAAACTGCGGTACAGCGCATAGAACTGCTCATCCTGGCCGAAGGCCTTGGCATAGATCTCGGAGGCCTTACCATCGCCTTCACCGCGAATCCGCTCGCCGTCACGCGTGGCCTCGGCCAGAATAACGGTACGCTGGCGGTCGGCATCGGCACGGATTCTCTCGGCCGCCTCAGAACCCCGTGAACGCAGGTCCTTGGCCACACGGGCACGCTCGGCCTCCATCCTGCTGTACACCGAACTCGACACCTCGGCCGGCAATTCGATGCGCTTGATGCGCACATCGATCACCTTGATACCGAACTCCTTGGACTGACGGCGGATCTGGTTGGTAATGATATCCATGATCTCGGCACGTTCCCCTGAGATCGCCTCCTGGATGGTGCGCTTACCGAACTCACTGCGCAAACCGTCCTTGACCACCGCGGCAAGACGCAGGTTGGCACGGCGCTCGTCACCGGCCATGGTGCGGTAATAGGTGCTTACATCGCTGATACGCCACTTGACGAAGGAGTCGACGATGACGTTTTTCTTCTCCTTGGTCAGATAGCGTTCCGGCTCAGCGTCCAACGTCAGAATACGACTGTCGAACTTGCGTACGTTGTTGATGAAAGGAATCTTGGGGTAGATACCCGGCGTATAGTCTGCCCGGTCAAATTCACCCAGACGGAACTTGATGGCCAGTTCACGCTCGTTGACGACAAAAAAGGACATCGAGCCCAGCCACAGCACCAGCGCAACCAGAATAATAATAAATGTTGAAGAACGACCCATTAGCGCACCTCCCTTCGACGCAGATTCTCGCGCAGACGCGACTCGGTGGAAGGTTTCCGGGCTGTCGTATCACGCTCCGGGAGCAGTTGCGGCGACTTATAGGTCGGTTCTGTTAAGCCTTGGAGCATCAGTTTATCCAGCGGCAGATAGAGCAGGTTGTTACCGCCCTTGGTGTCAACCAGCACCTTGCTGCTCTTCTCCAGTACAGATTCCAGGGAGTCGAGATAGAGGCGCTGGCGGGTCACGCTGGGCGCCTTCTCGTACTCGGCCAGTACACTAAGGAAGCGGCTGGTGACACCCTCGGCCTCGGCAATGACCTGTGACTTGTAGGCATTGGCCTCCTCGATAATACGTGCGGCCTGGCCGCGCGCCTTCGGCAGGATATCGTTGGAATAGGCCTCGGCCTCGTTCTCGATACGCTCCTTGTCCTCACGCGCCTTGACCGCATCGGCAAAGGCACCCTGCACCTGTTGCGGCGGCTGGGCGTCCTGCATGGTCAACTCGGTAATCATCAAGCCAGTCTGATAATGATCCAGGATCTCCTGCAGCATGTGCTGGGCACGATCAACCACCTCTGTGCGACCGCCCGTGATGACGAAGTCCATCTTGTTCTTGCCGATCACCTCGCGCACCGTGCTCTCCATTGCCTCGCGCAGAGTCTCGTCTGGATCACGCACGTTAAACAGGTACTGACGGGCATCCTTCACCTGGTACTGCACGGCAAACTTGATGTCGATGATGTTCTCGTCCTGGGTCAGCATCAGCGCCTCATCAGCGCGGTAGCCCAACTCGATGGAGCGGATATTATCGACGTCGACCTTTGTCACCGACTGGATAAAACGCGGGTACCAGTGTGGTCCGGGCATGGTGGTGTCATTGTAAGCGCCAAACTGCAGCACCACGCCACGTTTACCCTCGTCGACAATATAGATGCCGGATAGTGCCCAGACGATGAGGACAAGCACGGCAATCAGGCCGATGCCCCCAGAGCCAAAACCGGACGGCGCCGATGAACGAGAACCACCGCCGCCACCACCGAACAGGCGGTTTACCCTGTCCTGCAGTTTCTTCACCACCTCATCCAGATCGGGAGGCCCCTGGTCCTGGCCACCGCCGCCCCAGGGATCCTTGCCCCCGGAGCCGCCGGGTTCATTCCACGCCATCGATAACTCCAATTATTTCTATAGTTTGTATGACTACTTTCAGACTGCGACAGATTCTAGCCTGAAAGCTGACATATTTACACACACGTCCGCCTCATCGTTACAGCGGAGGCAGATATTCAGCATAACCTTCCTGCTTACGCAGGTAGGCCAGTTCATGGGCCCTGATTTCAACTTCCAGCAACCAGTCCCCTTCATCGTTATAGTGTTCATCTATCACATGCGCCAGTTCGTAAAGCCTCGCCCGCAGCCGCGCAGCGGTAGGCGGCAGGCGTAACTGACACAGACGCTTATCGCCACGGAAAAACTCCTCCAGTGCCTGGTGCAGCAAGTCAATGCCTTCGCCGGTGACGGCAGAAAGATAGACGCGCCGGATATTGCCCTGCTCATCACGTTCCAGCCGTGGCTTGCCGTGTTCGACCAGGTCGATCTTGTTGTAGACCTCGATCAACGGCACCTCATCCGCCTCGATCTCCGCCAATACCGACTCCACCTGCTCAATCTTTGCCCCTTTCTCCTCGTCACTGGCATCGATGACATGCATCAGCAACTCGGCATCACGGCTCTCCTGCAGGGTAGAACGAAAGGCCTCTACCAGATCATGGGGAAGATGGCGGATAAATCCAACCGTGTCGGCCAACACCACGATATCACTGTTGGGCAACTCAAGACGGCGCAGGGTCGGATCAAGGGTGGCAAAAAGCTGATCGGCGGCATACACCGCATCTTCGGTCAGCCGGTTAAACAGTGTCGATTTTCCGGCATTGGTATAACCGACCAGCGATACGGTCGGCAGTTCGGCACGGCGTCGCGCCTTTCTGCTCTGTTCGCGCTGATGCCTGACCTTGTCCAGACGCTTGTTGAGCTGCTTGATGCGCCCGCCAATCAGGCGTCGGTCCGACTCGAGCTGTGTTTCGCCCGGGCCACGCAGGCCGATCCCCCCTTTTTGCCTCTCCAGGTGGGTCCAGCCACGGACCAGGCGCGTGGAGAGGTGCCGCAGCTGTGCCAGTTCAACCTGCAGTTTACCCTCATGGGAACGGGCGCGCTGGGCAAAAATATCCAGGATAAGACCGGTACGGTCGAGTACCCGGCACTGCAACAGCCGCTCCAGGTTACGTTCCTGAGCAGGCGTCAGCGGGTGATTGACCAGCACCACATCGGCCTCCGCGGCAACAACCTGGCTACGGATCTCCTCAGCCTTGCCACTGCCGACAAAATATTTCGGTTCAGGATACCTGCGCGCACCCGTGACGACGGCTACCGGCTCAGCGCCGGCGGAGACGACCAGTTCCCGGAATTCCTCCAGGTCCTCGCGTTCGCTCTCTTGCTGCAGTTCCAGGTGTACGAGAACGGCGCGCTCACCGCTCTTGGGACGCTCAAACAACAGCGCCTCCGCGAGTCCGGTGAACGGCCTGGGTGAGACTAGTAGCTGTTACCGGGGCTGGGTGCATCAGAGGTTGGGGCGTCCCCGAGGGTTAAACGAACATTACGAGCGGGCACGATGGTGGAAACGGCATGCTTGTATACCATCTGGCTGACCGAGTTCTTCAGCAAAATGACAAATTGATCAAAAGACTCGACTTGTCCCTGGAGTTTGATGCCGTTGACCAGGTAGATCGAGACCGGGATTCGCTCTTTCCGCAAGGCATTGAGGAACGGGTCTTGTAATGCTTGCCCTTTGCTCATCTTTTTACTCCTTTTGTTATTATGCGGCACAAGCCGTGCACCTAAAAAGGCCATAATCTATTGAAAAATAAATGAATTATAGGTCGAACTAAATTGTAATTATCTTTGTTTGAGTGATAATTATAACCAACTTCCTACTATCTTGTGCTTTTTTTCAGGATTTTCAAGGCTTTTTCCACGATATTTGCATCCATTGCATCAAGCCAGTGGGTCCCGGCTTCACTGCGCAGCCAGGTATACTGACGTTTGGCAAGCTGCCGTGTCGCGATGATCGCCCTTTCCACCATTTGCTCGAACTCAAGTTCACCAGCCAGGTATTGCCATACCTGACGGTAGCCCACACAGCGCATTGACGGCTTGTCCAGGTGAAGGTCACCACGCCGATAGAGGCGTTCCACCTCCTCTATAAAGCCCTGCTGCAGCATCTGCTGGAAGCGCCGCTCGATGCGCTCATGCAACACGCTGCGCTCGGCGGGCGCAACCACCAGCTTTACCAGAGGATGGGGAAAGGCCTGTTTGCGCTGCTCCGCCCAGTGCTCCGACATTGGACGGCCTGTAATCGCATATACCTCCAGCGCCCGTTGCAGGCGTTGCGGGTCATTGGGGTGAATACGCTGTGCGGCCTGCGGGTCGACCTGCGCCAGGCGCTCGTGCAGCGCCTCCCAGCCCGAGCGCCTGGCCTCTGCCTCCAGTTGTTCACGAATATCGGGGTCGGCCGAGGGGAGTTCGGACATCCCGTATTGCAACGCCCGATAGTAGAGCATGGTGCCGCCGGCCAGCAGTGGTGTGCGCCCTGCGGCGATGATGTCATCGATCTCCCGCAGGGCATCCTGGCGAAAAGCCGCGGCGGAATAGGCCTCCGCCGGGTCGAGAAAATCGATCAGCCTGTGCGGCGCACGCGCCAGCGTTTGTGCGTCGGGTTTGGCGGTGCCTATGTCCATGGCACGGTAGATCATCGCCGAATCGACGCTAATGATGTCGCAATCCAGGCGTTCAACAAGCGATACGGCCAAATCCGTCTTACCGGCTGCGGTCGGGCCCATCAGGAAGATAACAGGTGGTGAATCAATCGTGTCGTTCAACTTCTGTGCCAGCCGGCTAAATAAACGGCCTCCAGTCTAACAAAAATGCATCATCTCTGGATGTCACGAAGCAACTGCTCGAGTATTTGCTCATCAATGTGCCGCCACACCTGCTTCAGTTGTGCAGGGAATGGAGCGCCTTCCGTCGCCTCTACGCGGCGCAGCAGATCGTCCAGTGATTTGGTCCCCATCCCCGTGGCACTGGGAACCGGCGCCTGTTCGGCCATGCACAACAACAGCACCTCATCGATTTGCCCCTTGCTCCTATGCAGGCGGTCGATCACTGCCAGACTCAGCGCCGCAATATCCGCCGACTCCAGCACCGTTGGCACCTGGCGCACGACAACAGTCTCCTCACCCAGAACGTCAATCTGGAATCCGAGCCTGCCAAGTGCCGATTCGTAGTGTGCTACCGTCTCACACTGTTGTCCGGTCACTGTCAGGGTAGCTGGAATTAGCAGGGGTCGCCCGCGCAACGCTCCCTCGTCCAGCACCTGGCGCAGACGCTGAAAGACCACCCGGCACTGGGCCCGGTTGGCGTCAATCAGGACAAGACCATCACTGCTGCGCGCCAGGATATAGCGACCATAAACCATGGCCAGCGCCTGTCCGAGCTGCTCCTCTGCACCGCTTTTGACGCTGTCGTCAACCTGCGGTGTAAAACTATAGAGTTTCTGGTAGCCGGAACGCTGTTCGGCAACCTGTTGTGGCAAGGGAGGCTGTGTCTGGAGGCCCCCGTAGCCGGCCGTTCCCACAACGGGTGTCACCGCCGCCTCGCTGGCCTGTTCGAGCGACTGGCTGACGGCCCGGTAGAGAAAGTCATGCACCATTCTCGATTCCCTGAAACGCACTTCATGCTTGGTCGGATGCACATTGACGTCCACGGCGCCGGGATCCATCTCCAGATAGAGCAGATAGGCCGGATAACGCCCCGTTTCGATGCGCTCACCCAATGCCGCGCGCAGGGCGTGGGTGACCAGACGGTCGCGGATCATGCGTCCATTAAGATAAAAATACTGAATATCCGCCTGACTGCGGCTCTGCTCGGGCGGTGCCAGCCAGCCATGCAGTTGCATGTTCGCAGCGGCAAACTCAACAGCCAGGCTACTGGCCTGGAAGGGCCGCCCCAGCAGTGTTGCGATCCGCCGCGCCCTTTCGCCAGTGTCGGCTGCAGGCCGAACCGCGAATGCCTGCCGGCCGTTGTGTCGCAGGGAAAAACCAATGCCGAAATGGCTCAATGCGAGGCGTTTGACCACCTCCTCGATATGCAGGAATTCGGTGCGCTCGGTACGCAGGAATTTGCGCCGTGCCGGTGTGTTGAAAAACAGCTCCCGTACTTCAACTGTAGTGCCAGTAGGATGCGCGGCGGGCGTACACTGCCCGTCCCTGTCATAGCCGATACGCCATGCCCGCTCCTGCCCATCGGCACGGCTGACGAGGTTCAGGCGTGATACCGAGGCAATGCTTGCAAGCGCCTCGCCACGAAAACCAAGACTGTCAATGTGTGCCAACTCCTCCGCATCATAGACCTTGCTGGTCGCGTGCGGTGCCAGGGCAAGTTCCAGTTCCTCCCGGGGAATGCCGAAACCGTCATCGCGCACCCGTATCAGTGCGCTGCCACCCTGCTCCACGTCTACCTCTATCGTTGCCGCCCCGGCGTCGATGCTGTTCTCCAGCAACTCCTTTACCACCGAGGCCGGTCGCTCGATCACCTCGCCAGCGGCAATCTGGTTGGCCAGGTGCGGTGAGAGGGGCTGAATGGGACGGCGGCGCACAGCATTTTCCATGGCCGCTAGATTAAAGGCTCCACGGTTCAGGGTAAATAGGGTGAAGGGTGAAGGGTGAAGGGGTGAATACGATTGTTACCCGCAAAGGTTCATTGTCAATCTCGCTTCATTCCTCACACATCACAAGAGTCACGATTCACTGGGTATATGCAGAATATCCCCGATCCGCAAGCGGCTGCCATTGATGCCGTTCATCGACTTCAGTGTATCGAGGCTGACATGGTAGTGCTGGGCTATCTCGGTGAGGGTATCGCCGCGGCTTACCACATGCTTGCGCTCACCGGCGCGCAGTTTGGCGAGCAGGCTGCCCGGCGGTGGGTTTTGGTAGAAATAGCTGCGGATTCCGCCCAGCATGGCATCAGCCACCTTGTACTGGTGATGTGAGCTGCGCAGATTACGCTCTTCCGTCGGGTTGGAGATAAAGGCTGTCTCGACCAGAATCGACGGGATATCGGGTGACTTGAGCACCCGGAAACCGGCCTGTTCCACCCTGCGCTTGTGCAACTTTCCGACGCCCTTCAACCGCTTCAGTACGTGCCCGGCCACATCAAGGCTCGCTTCAATCGTTGCCGTCTGTGAGAGGTCAAGCAATACGGAGGCAAGCAAATCATCCTTGTCATCCAGACTCACACCACCGATCAGGTCGGCCGCGTTCTCCTTCTCAGCCAGCAGTCGGGCCGCTTCACTGGAGGCACCGCCCGGCGACAGGGCGTAGACCGAGGCCCCCTTGGCACGCGCGTCACGAAAGGCATCGGCGTGAATCGAAATAAACAGGTCAGCCTTGTGCCGGCGTGCCTTCTCGGTACGCTTGCGCAGGCCGATAAAGTAATCACCGTCACGAATCAGCACCGGGCGCAGGCCCCGTTCCTTTTGCATGCGCTGGTGCAACTTTCTTGCAATGGCCAGCACCACATCCTTCTCCTTGGTGCGGCGCGGTCCGCTGGCACCCGGATCATCGCCACCGTGTCCGGCATCGATAGCCACTACCACATCCCTGACCGATGAGGCGGGTTTACTGGCGCTGCGCACAGGTGCTGCAGCCGCCTTCCCTGCGCTGTGGTGCAGATCGATCACCAGCCGGTGCCCGTACTCCTTGTTGGGCCTCAGGACAAAGCTTTTCGGCCGTGTCTTCCCCTTGAGGTCAAGCACCACACGGAGGTTGTTCTTGTCCTTCACCGCGGTACGGATACCGGTGAGAATGCTTTTGCCGTAGTCGAGACCGCCAAGCGGCTTTGCCAGACGTGCATCGTCGATATCGATGACGATGCGTTCGGGATTGGAGAGGGTAAACAGCCTGTGGTTGACTGGTTTATTGACGTCAAACACCAGGCGGGTATTGTCCGGGGCGGGCCACATGCGCACGCCCTGAATGCTGCCCTGCGCCCAGGAGAAATTGGCACACAACAATAGAGATACCGTAGCGATGACTCTTGCCAGGGTCAGTACAGGCTCTCTCATACCGGTATATCCCCTTTAATTACCCTTTATTATTAGTAATTTATAGTTAGATCCTGCACCAAGATCTAGAATTATTTCGTAACTTAGAACGAAATAAAGAAAAAATCAACACCGGGATACGGGGAATTTTACCCTGCTGGGGCGATATCTTGCTGTTTTCAATGGATTTTGCATCCAATAATGCAGAAACGGGTTACGAGACAGGATGCTCCTGCAGGCATTCGACGAGCGCTTCTCCGGCAGGGGTATTGGCCTGTACCCGCAGTGCCCGCCCCGCCCGTCGATATTCAAGATACACCTCCAGGTCGGCCTGCGGCAGCACCCCTTCCCCCCGCTGCGGCCACTCCACCAGGCACACCGCACTCTGATCGAGGTAGTCCCGTATGCCCATATACTCCAGCTCTTCCGGGTCACCCAGACGGTAGAGGTCAAAATGGTAGACGGTGTCGCATTCAAAGGGGTAGCTCTCGACCAGTGTATAGGTCGGGCTTTTGACCGCACCGGAATAGCCCCGACCACGTAAAAAGCCCCGTACCAGGGTAGTCTTGCCCGCCCCCAGTTCACCATGCAGATGTATCAGGCAACCACCAGCCACACACCCGGCAAGGCGCGCGCCCAGTGCCTCGGTCGCAGCGCTATCCTCGAGCAGCAGTTCCAGCCGGGTGGAATCGATGCTCACGGGTTTACCAGTGTCCGCAATACAGGGAGCAGATCGGCGGCCAACATCCCCCGTTCCCCCTCTTGTGCCGCAACATCCCCGGCCCGCGCATGAAGCACGACCCCAACTCTTGCCGCCGCTTGCAGATCCAGCCCCTGGGCAACCAGTCCGGCAATGATCCCCGTCAGCAGGTCACCCATGCCGCCACTGGCCATACCGGGATTACCGCCATGACACACCTCGGGGATGGTCCCCTCGGTTTGCACAATGGAACCCGCTCCCTTCAGCACTACCGTACCGCCGTAGCTCGCCTCAATCGAGGCGGCGGCAAGAAAGCGTTCCCGCTGCACCTCGCTGCTCGAACTGCCCAGCAATCGTGCAGCCTCGCCCGGATGAGGCGTCAGCACCCAGTTGTCATGGCGCATCGGGTCAGCCGCCAACAGATTCAGTGCATCGGCATCAAGCACCAGAGGCAGCTGACTCTCCAGCACCCTGGCCAGCAGTGCCCGTGCCCAGCCGTCCTGGCCCAGGCCGGGACCGATGGCAATGACAGAGGCACGCCGGATGAGTGGTGTCAGCTGTTCGGCAGATGCTATCGCATGGCTCATCAACTCGGGTCGGGTAACACTCAGCAGGCCGGCGTGTTCGGGATGGGTGGCAATCGAGACCAGTCCCGCCCCGGTACGCACGGCCGCCTCGGCGGCAAGCTTAGCCGCACCGGCAAAACCGCGATTGCCACCAACCACCAGCACATGACCGAAATCACCCTTGTGACTGTGCGACGGCCTGGCAGGCAGTGCCTGCCGGATGAGGCCCGCATCGATCCTGCGGCACGCAGGGGTGTGCCCCACATAGACCGCCGGGTCCACACCCAGGTCGGCAAAACGCAATTCGCCACAGTACCCGGGGCCGCTGGCGGTAAACAGCCCCGCCTTGAGAGCAATAAAGGTGACGGTCATTCGGGCTTTCACCGCCGCGCCAAGCACGGCCCCGGTATCGGCGTTCAGGCCTGACGGAATATCCAGCGCAATGACCGGCAGACCCGACGCATTGATCGACTCAATGGCCCCGCGCCACGCTCCGGCCACCTCGCCGGACAAGCCGGTACCAAGCAGCGCATCGACGATCAGGTCCTGCCCGTCCAGCGGCTCGCCGTTATAGGGTAGGGCCTCAAGCCCGGCATGTGTGGCCTGCTCACTGGCGCTCAGGGCATCACCGCCGAGCCGTTCACGCTCACCCAGGTGATAAAGGGTCACCGACAGCCCGGCCTCATGGGCCAGACGCGCAACGATATAGCCGTCACCGCCGTTGTTGCCGCTGCCGCAAAATACGGCGATGCGCCGCGCCCTCGGCCAGTGGCCACGCATGGCCTTGAAGGCCGCCTCACCGGCACGGCTCATCAGTGTACTGCCGGGAATACCATGCTCCTCGATGGCAACCCGATCCATCTCACGCACCTGGTCGGCACGGTAGAGGTCGTGGGGTAATCTCTCCATAAGGCGTATCATAACCACTATGGTGCAAAGACAGAACATGCAGCAGCTTGCCGAACAGATAAAAGACTGGGCACAATCCCTCGGTTTTCAGCAGGCCGCGATCACCTCCACGCAACTGGATGAGGCCGAAAGGGGATTGCATAGCTGGCTCGACAAGGGGTATCACGGCGAGATGGACTTCATGGCCCGCCACGGCACCAAACGCAGCCGTCCCGCCGAACTGGTTCCCGGCACCATTAGCGTCATCAGCGTGCGCATGGACTACCTGCCGGAGGCCACCGATCCGTGGGAGGTGCTGCGGGCAGAGGAACTGGGCTACATATCCCGTTACGCGCTGGGACGTGACTATCACAAGTTGATGCGCAAGCGCCTGCAGCAACTGGCCAAACAGATAGCCGAAGTCACCGGTGACTTCGGCTATCGCGTGTTTGTCGACAGCGCACCGGTGTTGGAAAAGCCGCTGGCTGCCAATGCCGGGCTGGGCTGGGCCGGCAAGCACAGCAACATCATATCCCGTGATGCAGGATCCTGGTTTTTCCTCGGTGAGATCTACACCGACCTGCCCCTCCCCACGGATACCGCGGTAAAAAATCATTGCGGACGCTGCAGCGCCTGTATCGACATCTGCCCCACCCGCGCAATTGTCGAGCCCTACCTCGTCGATGCACGCCGCTGCATCTCCTACCTGACCATCGAGCACCCCGGTGCCATCCCGCTTGAGCTACGCCCCCAGTTGGGCAACCGCATCTACGGCTGCGATGACTGCCAACTGGTCTGCCCCTGGAACCGTTTTGCATCGCTTACGAAAGAGGCGGCGTTTGTGCCACGGCATCAATTGGATGCCCCCGTACTGACCGAACTGTTCAGTTGGAGTGAGGGAGAGTTTCTGAAGCAAATGGAGGGTTCCCCCATCCGCCGTATCGGGCACGAGCGCTGGCTACGCAATATTGCCACGGCGCTGGGCAACGGCCCTGCAAGCGATACGGCCCTGGCGGCACTGGAGCAGCGGCGTACACACCCCTCCCCCGCAGTACGGGAACACGTGCTGTGGGCGTTGGATCAACTCGATAAAAAACGGGGCAGGCCGTAACATGGCACGCATACTGGCCGTGGGCAACGCCACACTGGACATCATCAATGTTGTCACCACCTATCCGGCGGAGGACCGGGAGGTGCGCGCCCTGTCGCAGCAGCGTGCACGCGGCGGCAATGCCACCAACACGCTGGTGGTGCTGAGCCAGCTGGGCCATCACTGCAGCTGGGCCGGTACGCTGGCCGATGAGCCCGACGCCCGTTTCATCCTCGATGACCTGCACGGTTACCGCATCGCTACCGATGCGGTCGACACCGTGGCAACGGGCAAGGTGCCCACCTCCTACGTCAGCCTCAGCCAGGACACCGGCTCACGGACCATTGTCCACTTCCGCGACCTGCCCGAGTACAGCCAGCAGGCGTTCAACAAAATTGACCCGGGGCATTTCGACTGGGTTCACTTTGAAGGGCGTAACATCGAACAGGTGCAGGTGATGCTGCATACCCTGCGGCAGGCACAGCCCGCCCTGCCTGTCTCGATAGAGATTGAAAAGCCACGCCCCGGTATCGAGAAGCTGTTCAACCACGCCAGCCTGCTGCTTTTCTCCAGGACCTATGCCGAGGCGCACGGTTATCGCGATGCCGCATCCCTGTTACAACAGCTACGCACTAGCAGCGGCGTCGCGGAGATGGTCTGCAGCTGGGGAAAGCAGGGGGCCTTCGCACTCGACCGTGACGGCAAGTTGTATTCCACGCCTGCCTTTGTGCCTGCCCGCATCGTTGATACGCTCGGCGCCGGCGATACCTTCAATGCAGGGATGATTCACGCACGGTTGATGGGCGAAACGATGGAGCAGGCGCTGGTCACAGCCGCACGACTGGCAGGAAAAAAGTGCGGGATATACGGTTTTCAGGATCTGGTTTGAGGGTGGCGGACAATAAAGAAGGTATCGAGTGGCGGGTACCGAGTCAGGAGAAAACCCTTAGCCTAAAAGCGTTCTATCACTGTCCACTCGTTCCTGGGGCCGTATTTCAAGCCTTCTCATCCAGCAGGCTGCCGATGGTCTCATCGATGGTCTGGATCATATCGACATTGGCCTCGACCTGAAGACGATTCACCGTGCCTTCAACCAGCGCATTGACCGGTACGCCCTGCTCGGTACTTTTGCTTGCCTGGGCGACTTCCGCAGCATTCTTCTCCAGCCCCTGTAAGCCACGCTGAATACCCAGCAGACTGCTGCCGAATGCGGATTTAATCTCCATAATGACCTCAATAAATCATCTTCACTATTTAATAGCGTCCAAACCTGGAAAAACTATAGCATGCGCCACGCTTTCTGCAGCCTGGGACGGTGCAGGTTGAGCCACTGCAGTGCAATAATCGGGCTGGCCGAGTCGATCACCCCCTGCTCCAGCCACAACCACGCCTGGCCAAAGGGTACAGCAAAAACACGGATGTCCTCCCCCTCCTCTTCCAGCCCGTGAATGCCACCGACCCCCGCGCTCGAGACCTGGGCACAATAGAGGCTGATGGTTTCGGAGGTACCGCCGGGACTGACCAGGTAGTCGCAGATATGCTCAATCTGCCCCAGTGTCACGCCAGCCTCTTCAAGCGCCTCACGACAGATTACCGTTTCACAGTCCTCGCCCTGTTCGATGATACCCGCCACGATCTCCACCAACCAGGGGCCCCCGTCACGCTTGAGGGCGCCGATACGAAACTGTTCCAGCAGCACCACCTCATCGCGCAGCGGATCATAGGGCAATACCGCCGCGGCATGCCCGCGCTCAAACAGTTCCCTGCCGATGACCGGGCTCATGCTGCCGTTGAACAGGCGGTGACGCAGGGTGTAATGTTCCATACGGAAAAATCCCTCATGCTCGACACGCCGCTCCAGTATCTCTACATCGGGCTCGCTTGGTCCCCGTGGTCGATTCATTGCCTGCCGTCTCCCTTGTCCGTTGCGACATACTAGCAATACAGTACATGGGCGAACAGCCGGCAAATCACGGTACTGGATCAAGGGACATGGCCATTTGCCGTGTTAGAATCCGGCACGCATAAGGCTTTCGCCCTGCTGCATAAATGGTTTAACCGATGGAACCGATTGACGTTGCACACGACATTACAGCCGTCATACTGGCCGGTGGCCAGGGGCGGCGCATGGGCCAAACCGACAAGGGCCTGTTGACACTGGCCGGGCGTCCTTTTATCGAACATGTCATTGCGCGTATCCGGCCGCAAATTCCCCGTCTGGCCCTCAACAGCTACGCACCCGAGGACTACCGGCGGTACGGCCTACCCGTATTTACCGACGCCATTGCCGGCGGACTGGGGCCGTTGGCCGGTCTGCATGCCGCGCTGACCCACTGCGACAGCCAGTGGGTACTGACGCTCCCCTGCGACACGCCCCTGCTGCCCACGGATCTGGTTTCAAGAATGGTTGAATCGGTCGAGCGTGAGCAGCGTGATGTCTGCACCGTCAGTGACGGGCAACGCCTGCACGCGGTGATTATACTGGCGAATAAAAAGGTGCTGCCCCGCCTTGAGTCATTTCTCAATAGCGGACAGCGTCGCGTGCAGGACTGGCTGGCCGGGGAGCAGCCAGCCATTGCCGATTTTTCAGATACTCCCGATGCATTTATCAACCTGAACACGCCGGAACAACTGACAAAATTAGAGAAAGAGCTATGCCCATAGAAGCGCCCTGCCCCCTGCTGGGATTTGTCGCATTCAGCGGTACGGGGAAAACCACCCTGCTGGAGAAGCTGATACCGATATTAAAGGGGCGCGGACTGAGAATCGGCCTGTTAAAACACGGCCATCACGACTTCGACATCGACCATCCCGGCAAGGACAGTTACCGCCTGCGCCAGGCCGGGGCCGGCCAGGTGATGATTGCATCACGCAAACGCTGGGCGATGATCAATGAAAACGATCTGGCGCTGCCCGAACCCGATCTGGCCTCACTGCTGCCCAAATTCGATACCGACACACTCGACCTGCTTCTGGTGGAAGGCTTCAAGCACGAACGCTACCCCAAAATTGAACTCAGGCGCGCTTCACTGCAAAAACCCCTGCTCTACCCGGATGATCCGGACATTATCGCCATGGTCTGCGACGAGCCGGAAACAACCCGTGCCCCTATTCCCGTGCTCGATCTCAACCGCCCCGAGACGATAGCGCAGTTTATCGACAGCCACATACTGAACCGCTCACAGGACAGGTCGCCATAAACAGCAAGCCACATTACAATTTTCTCCAATCCCCTTGATACCAATCGCCAGGACGACCCATGACAAAAGAAACACAAACTCCCGCCAACCACACGCAACAGGCCTCATTCCTACCGGTCGACGAGGCTTTGACACGGATTCAGGCCGCACTCAAACCGGTTGCCGGTTTCGAAAAAAAGGGACTGCGCGAGGCGCTCGGACGCACATTGAATCAAGACGTGCTCTCGCCAATCAATGTGCCGGGGCACGTGAACTCCGCAATGGACGGCTACGCCCTGTCAGGCAGCGATCTCCCTGCCGACGGCACTGTAGAGCTGAAAGTGGTTGGCAACTCCTTTGCAGGCAACCCCTTTGAGGGTGAAGTGAAAAGCGGCGAGGCGGTGCGCATTATGACCGGTGCCGTGGTTCCCTCCGGGGCCGATACGGTAATCATGCAGGAAGAGGCGGAGCGCAGCGCGGATACCATCACCATAGCCAGCGGACACAAAACAGGCGAAAACGTCCGCAATATCGGCGATGACATTGCAGCCGGAGGGGTGGTGCTGACCAGGGGTACGCGCCTGAATCCGGCAGAACTTGGACTGCTGGCATCACTGGGTGTGGCCGAGGTTCAGGTCACACGTCGCCTGCGGGTTGCCACCTTCTCCACCGGAGATGAACTGTGTTCCATTGGCGAGCCGCTGGGCGACGGACAAATCTATGACTCCAACCGCTACAGCCTGCACGGGCTGCTGTCCCGTCTCGGAGCCGATATCATCGATATGGGCGTCATCCGCGACGTGCGCGAGGATGTGGTTTCGGCCTTCACCCAGGCCGCCGAAGTGGCCGATGTGGTCATCACCTCGGGCGGCGTTTCCGTGGGCGATGCCGATTATGTCAAGGAGACACTGGATAAGCTGGGCAAGGTCGATTTCTGGAAAATCGCCATGAAGCCCGGAAAACCACTGGCGTTTGGCTGTATCGGGGATGCCGTATTTTTCGGTCTGCCGGGCAACCCGGTGTCGGTCATGGCCACCTTCTACCAGATAGTCCAGCCCAGTCTGCAATATATGATGGGGCAACACAGTGAAGCGCCGCTGATGGTCGAGGTGCCCTGTGCCGACAAGCTGAAAAAACGCCCGGGAAGACAGGATTTCCAGCGCGGTATCCTGGAACGCAACGGGGAAGGGAAACTGGTGGTACGCAGCACCGGTAACCAGGGCTCACACATCCTCAGTTCGATGAGCCAGGCCAACTGTTTCATCATCCTGCCTGCCGATTGGGGGAGCGTGGAGCCGGGGACCCTGGTGCCGGTGCAACCCTTTGCCGGACTTATCTGATTCCCGCTGAGACACCGGCTCAGCCAAATATAGCGAACAACCCCACACCGGAAAAAGAAAAGGCCATCAGCCGCCCCGCGGCTGATGGCCTTGCTCTTCTGTACCGTGAGACCTAATCAGGCCTTTTTGGCAACCCGGCGTTTGGCGGTACGGCGCTTTTTCTTGGGCGCTGCACGCTTTTTCGTAGCCTGTGCTTCTTTGCGCTCCTGAGCCTTTACAGCCGCTGCCATGGCCTTTTCATAGGCCTTTTCCTGCTTGGCATCGCACTTGGCCAGTGCCGCCATCATCGCTTCAGCCATCTTCAACTCAAATTTGGCATCTGCAATAGCAGCCTTGGTCTTGGCCGCAGCCTCGCGTTTCTTGGCAACTGCATTTTTCGCAGCGGCGGTCTTGGTTTTGGCCGCTTTGCTACGGGCAGCAACAAGTGCGGCATTCGCCTTTTTGGCTGCAGCTTCAGCGCGTTCACAAGCCTTGGCCGCCTTGTCACGGCGAGCAACGGCTGCTTTGAAGGTTTTGTTCTTTGTTGCGTCGAGTTTCACTGCAGCCTTTTTGGCCGGACGACCACGGCGTACAGTCTTCTTTGCAGCGGCGCGTTTTGCAGCAGATTTTTTTACTCTTGGCATGTACCCACTCCTTTTTTGTTTAACGCAAAAAAATTATAAACACAAAATAAGCATTTATGTGCAAGAGAATCAAGTAAAATCAATCAAAATCAGCAAAAAAGATAAAAAAATGTATCCAAATTGAAAAAAAAACCTCCGTTCGTTTAAATTTTTTCAATTTTTCTATCTTTCATCGCTTTTGCACGCCACGATGAACATTTGTTTTGAGTATTTCATTCGCCTATTGAGTGCAGTTAAAAGGAGCACTATTTTATTTACATCGTAGCGACAATTTTCGTACAAGGGGTAGGCAATGCCAGACCAGGAAACAGCAGAAGTCGAGATTATCGAAGCTGATGAGCAGCAAGCAAACTCTGAGTTAATCATTCCTCAGGAAGTCTTGCCGGGCACACTCTATATTTTGCCACTACTGGACCGCCCGTTCTTTCCCGCCCAGGCATCCCCCATCATCATCGATGAGAACCCGTGGCTGGAAACCGTCGAAAAGATCGGCGAAACGCCACAGCGGGTTGCCGGACTGGTACTGGTGCGGGGAAACAGTCTGGATAACCTGCAAAACGAAAGTTTCTATGAGGTGGGCAGCACGGTTCGCCTGCATAATCCCGGCCATAGCTCCGGAAAGATCCAGTTTATCGCCGAGGGGTTGCAGCGATTTCGCATTGTCAGGTGGCTGACCGACACCCCCCCCTACATGGCACAGGTCGAATACCGGACAGAGAAGCACGAGGGCGGCACAGAACAGGTCAAGGCCTATGCCATGGCCATTATCAACACCATCAAGGAACTGCTGCCCCTCAATCCCCTCTACGGCGAAGAGCTAAAATACTTTCTGGAGCGTTTTGGCCCCAATGAACCGGCACCGCTGGCCGACTTCGCTGCAGCATTGACCACCGCCAACAAGGAGGAATTGCAGGAGGTACTGGAGCTGTTCCCCCTGCTGCCGCGGATGGAAAAGGTGCTGCTGTTGATTAAAAAGGAACTGGAGGTCGCCAAGCTGCAGAGCAAGATCCGTCAGCAGGTCGAGGAACGGATGAGCGAACAGCAGCGCCAGTTCTTCCTCAAGGAGCAGCTCAAAGAGATACAAAAGGAACTGGGTCTGGAAAAGGACGATCGCACGGCAGACCTGGATATGTTTCGCGACAAAATCAAAAAGCTCAGCCTGCCTGAACACGCCGCCACACGCATTGACGAGGAGATGCAGAAAATCTCCATTTTGGAAGTCGGCTCCCCCGAATACACCGTCACCCGCAACTACCTGGAGTGGCTGACCGCCCTGCCCTGGGGGATCGCCTCCGAGGACAAGACCGACCTGAAACGTGCCCGCCGCATACTCGACAACGATCACGAGGGGCTGGATGATGTAAAACAGCGCATCCTGGAATTCCTGGCCGTCGGTTGTCTCAAGGGTGAGATCTCGGGCTCAATTCTGCTGCTGGTAGGACCGCCCGGTGTAGGCAAAACCTCCATTGGCCGCTCCATTGCAGATGCACTGGGGCGGCAATTCTTCCGCTTCTCTCTCGGCGGCATGCGTGATGAAGCGGAAATCAAGGGGCATCGCCGTACCTATATCGGCGCCATGCCTGGCAAGTTCATCCAGGCGATCAAGGGCACTGGAACCGATAACCCGGTCATCATGCTCGATGAAATCGACAAGATTGGGGCATCCTTCCAGGGCGACCCTGCCTCGGCCCTGCTGGAGGTTCTTGATCCGGAGCAGAACCGGGATTTCCTCGATCACTACCTGGATATCCCCTTCGATCTGTCCAGGGTGCTGTTTATCTGCACCGCCAACCAGCTCGACACTATTCCGGCACCGCTTCTGGACAGAATGGAGATGATTCGCCTCTCCGGCTACATCACCGAGGAGAAACTCGCCATCGCCAGGCAACACCTGTGGCCGCGGCAGCTGGAGCGTAACGGTACACAGACATCCAGGGTCAAGATCAGTGATGCCGCCCTGCGCCAGGTCATCGAGGGGTATGCCCGTGAGGCGGGAGTCAGAAACCTGGAAAAACAGCTTGGTCGGATCGTGCGCAAGGCCATCATGCAACAGATAAATGGTCAAAAGACCCCGATACGCGTCGGCCCACGCAACCTGGAGAAGTATCTGGGCAAGCCGCTATTCGGAAAGGAACAACTCATCAGCGGCGTCGGCGTCATCACCGGACTGGCCTGGACCGCGATGGGCGGTGCCACCCTGAGTATCGAGGCGACACTGGTTCACAGCAAGCATCGCGGCTTTAAACTAACCGGTAAACTGGGCGATGTGATGCGCGAATCGGCGGAGATTGCCTACAGCTACATCGCCTCACACCTCAAAGCGTTCAAGGGTGACGTGAATTTCTTCGACGAGGCCTTTGTACACCTGCACGTACCGGAAGGGGCGACACCGAAAGACGGCCCCAGTGCCGGCATCACCATGGCCACCGCACTGCTGTCACTGGCACGGGGGCAACGGATAAAACGCCCCTTGGCGATGACGGGGGAGCTGACCCTGACCGGCAACGTCTTCCCGGTAGGCGGTATTCGAGAAAAGGTGATCGCCGCGCGCCGGGCAAAGGTCATGGAGCTGATACTGCCCGAGGCCAACCGTGGGGATTTCGAAGAACTGCCGGAGCATATCAGGGCGGGCATCAGCGCCCACTTCGTAAAACATTACCGTGAGGTGGTACCCATCGTCTTTGCCGGACGCGGCAAATAACAGGCCAGCTGCAGACGGGGGGCGAGCTACCTGTCTTCCGGCAGGAAGATAGCCGTCGTTTCCATGCCCTGGGGCTGGCCGCTGTCGAAGGTGAATTCGTACGTGCCGATGCGGATAGTGTCCCCCTCCTTGAGCATCTGGCGCTGTATCCGCTGGCCGTTGACCCGGGTGCCGTTGGTACTGCCCAGGTCCTCGATATAGAAGTCGTAATAGTCCTCAAGATAGCGGTTCTGCTCGCGACTGATGCGGGCATGCCGGCTGCTCACCGCCATGTCATCGAGCTGTATGTCGCTACCCGACTGACGGCCGATAGTCAGCCGTTCCCGATCCAGCGGATAGCTGTGCAGTGTCACCCCATCATGTTTCAGTAACAGTTTTGCCATCGTCCCTTATCGTAATGTCCGCCGGCCCGCGAGCACTCAGGCACTGGAGGTGAACTGCAACTCGATGCCCGCCACCTCGATTCTGTCGCCCTCTTTGAGCTGCTGACTGGTCGACATCACCGCCTCGCCATTGAGCTTCGGCGGATTACTGTCGGCGCCGGTACCCTTCATCGGCATAAGAAAGAAATCCTTGCCCCGTTTCGCCACCATTGCCACCTGTTTGTCCGGTGAACCGAGCGAGGTGAACGGCTTGGTCAGCTCGATACTGTTGCCACTCCTGGGCCCGTTCAACACGGTTACCCGGTAGTGTTTCGCGGCACTGGGGCCGGCAGGCCGTACCGCAGGCTCATCGGGATGGATAATAACGGTGCGTTCAAACTCGTCAGCCATGTCATCGACATACTTCAGCTGATGGCGACCAATGGCAATCACATCACGGTTGTTCAGTTGCTGGCGGCTGACCCGTTTGCCGTTTAGAAACACGCCATTGGTGCTGTCCAGATCCTCGATAACGGCATTATTTTCCAGCACAATCGCCGCATGCTCACCGCTGACTGTTGGGTCATCCAGGTGAATATCGTTTTGCGGCATACGCCCAATGGTGATGCGTCCCTGTTCTATCGGATACTCTTTCAGCACCGTGTTTTCGTGGGTGAGAATCAGCTTTTTCATAATGGCTCCCGTTCCCTTCGGTTCGCTCTATTTTTTTCCATCAACGTCCCGCTCCCGGACGTTATGTCCCGTACCGGGCAAGCACAATGGAGATGTTGTCCCTGCCCCCTTCTTCGTTCGCCTGCGCGACCAGCTCGGCACAGGCCATATCCATGTCACCCCGGGACGAGATCAGCGCTGCGCGAATCCGCTCATCCGCAACAAGGTCGGTCAGCCCGTCAGAGCACAACAGGTAGGTATCACCGTCCCGGGGCGACTCCTCGACGATATCCACTTCAACCTGTTCGGAGATGCCCAATGCCCGGGTGATCACATTGCGGCTGATGGAGGCCTGCGCCTCCTGTTCGTTGAGCATGCCGCTGTCGACCATCTCCTGAACCAGGGAATGGTCGACGGTAAGTTGCTCCAGAGTGTCGTCACGGTAGCGGTATATGCGCGAATCGCCCACGTTCGCCAAAATCGCCCGCTCTCCGACAAACAGCATGGCCACAATCGTGGTGCCCATGCCTGAATACTGCTCCGACTCGCGCGCCACATGATTGATCTCATCATTGGCATAGATAATCGCATCGCACAGCGCCTCACTGTAGTTAATGACATTGGAGGCGATCATTTCAGCTGTCAGGATATCCTGCATCGCTTCCCGGATACGCCTGACAGCCAGTTCACTTGCCACCTCACCGGCATTATGGCCGCCCATACCGTCTGCAAGCAGCACCAGTCCGCGCATCTCATCCCAGGCGATATAATCTTCATTATGATCACGAACCCTTCCGACATCCGAGAGGCCTGTCACAGTCACATGAGGCATCGGCTGATTCACGATGATGTCCTGCCCGTCTTTTTCTTCTTGCCGCTCACACGCTCCAGACAGCGCCGCATGGCACTGGCCATCTGTTCCCCCGTCTGGAAGCGGTCATCCGGATCTTTCTTCAATGCCTTGTTGGCGATCTGGCTGACGCAGGTCGGCAGATCGGCGCGGAACATGCGGATATCGGGGTGCTTTTCGTTGGCGATCTTATACATCAGGCTGGTCAGTGAATCGGCAACAAAGGGCAACTCACCGGACATCAGCTGGTAGAAGGTCACACCGAGGGAGAACAGGTCGGAACGGCCATCCACCTTCTGGCCGGCCAACTGTTCCGGCGACATATAGGAGGGGCTGCCCAGAATAGTGCCGGTCTTGGTCTTGCTGGTATCGGTCAGGCATGCCACGCCAAAGTCGGTCACGGTGAGTTTGCCATTGTCCGGGTCATAGATGATGTTTGCCGGCTTGATATCGCGGTGCACCACGTTCTGCCGATGGGCGTAGTCCAGGGCCTCGGCCACCTGGATCATGATCTGCAGCACCTCCTTCGCCGGCAGCAGATCCTCAAACTTGCTCCATGTCATGAGATTGTTGCCCTTGAGGAAATCCATGGCGATGTAGGCCAACTCCTGATCCTCGCCGGCATCATAGATGGTGACGATGTTGGGGTGATTCAGCCGCCCGGCGGTCTCCGCCTCGCGGAAAAAACGTGCCTTCACCTCGGCAAGTTTGTCACCCTCGAACTCCTGCGACAGCCCCAGTGTCTTGATCGCCACGGTACGGTCGATTTTCGGGTCATAGCCCATATACACCATACCCATCGCACCACGGCCGACCTCCTTCTCAACACGGTAGCGCCCCAGCATGGGTTTTTGCAGTCCGGTCGTGCTGAGCACCAGTGTGCCATTGGCAGCCCCCGCGCCGCCGCGACTGCTGCCCATTACTGCTGCATTGAGCGCCTCCTGGTTGCGCTTGATGCGCTCCTTGATGTCGTTGTAATCGCTGTCATGTCCTTTGATCAGACGAAAAGCCGTGATCGCCTTGTTGAACTGGCGCTTGCGCTCGAAATCCAGCCCCAGATTGTAGATGTGGCCGAGCAATGACTGATCAATTTCGCATTTCTGGTATTTTTCAAAGGCCTGATCCAGTTGCCCCTGGGAGTGGAAGGACTGCGCCAGCGCCCGGTTGGCCTCCGACAACTCCGAGTGGATATGCGTGAGACGCCGCTCGATATAGTGTTTGCCGCTCAACACCAGATGACCAATCAACAGTGCCATAAGCGGTGTCATCAGTTGCAGCCAGACGGACTCGGAGAGCATAAGGAACAGGTGGGCATTGAGCAGCACCACCACCAGCAGGGCGGTGATTGCCAGGCCGGTGCCAAGGCGGAAACGAGGCAACAGATACATCAGGTACAGGGCAACAGCGGCAAACACCAGCAGGCGTGCCCGTGTCGTCCACTCGGGCACCTTGAACAACTCTTCATTCAACAGGCTTGAAACGGTATGTGCACTGATCATCACCGGCGCCATCACCTCGCCGATGGGTGTAATCATGGGGTTGATGTGCTGACGTGCGCTCAGGCCAACCAGCACCGTCTTGCCCCTGAAGGCCTCACTGTCAACGGTCTCATTCAGCACATCGAGCGCAGAAAACACCCTGAATGCCGGCTCATCCTTTCTGCCACGATAAAAGTGGGGGTAGATACGCTGCTTGCCGTCGGTGGGTATCAGGTAGTCCTCAAGCTCCACCCCCTTGTTCAGGTCTACCAGGATGGAGCGCGTCGGCAGTTGCCGGTTGCGCGCCACCATCATCAGCGAGAAGGAGGGGAGATAACTGTCACCGTAGCGCACAACCAGCGGTTCGGTGCGTATGCGGCGCTCACCGCCATAGCCCAGATTGAGCACACCGGCACCGCCGGCAAATTTTGCCAGTGACTCAATCGGCGGATAGACCACATCGGCCAGCGAAACAGGCTGCGGGCGCCAGTCGGCGAGAAACACATCCGGATCAGGGCGTCCCTGGATATCGCGCAGCAGGTACTTGTTAAGGTATGAGGGAAGCTCCACCTCCCCGGTATGAGGGCGTCCCTTTTCAATCAGGTAGGGCATTGCCAACACCACCCTACCGGCACGACGCAGGCTGTTGGCGAACAGTTCATCGGTCTGCATGCTGTTCTCCGCCTGTTTGAGCAGACGTTTTATCTTGCGTATGCTTTTCCTTCGGTCGTTCTCGACAAGCTGCTGCAGTTCATTGATGTATTCAAGGCCGTGGGAGGTCTCTTCCGTATCCAGCGGTATGGCATAGCCGATGACTGAAGGATTGTTGGCACTGAGCCTGGTGGTAAGATCGGCCATGATGTCCCGGGACCAGGGCCAGGCACCGACCTGCTCCAGGGCCGGCTCATCGATGGCGACGACAACCACATCGCTGTTGGCCGGGTCGGTGGAAGAGAAACGCACCCCGATGTCGTAGGCGAACCACTCCAGGTTCTGCATCGGCTCGGTAACACTGCCAAGCAGCAGCAACAACACCGTAACCAGCCCGATAAACCAGTCCGTTTTCCAGTACGCCTTGCTCACTCACACTCCCTATTCAGCCCCATGTTTGCTTTGTAGAGGGGCTATGGCGCAGCTTACACGCTTTGATTCCCTATCAGGAGGAGACGGCACAGAAGTGTGAAACTGTTCACAACACACTTTTCACGCTGCAAAACCGGCAACACACGCGTGTGCTATGACTGTTTCTCGGCCACCTGTCTGTAGCGCGCCAGGGTCGCCTGCTGCTCCTGTTCCGGTTCATACTCTCCGGCCAGTTCCGGCCAGCCCTGGGCGTGGCGTTCAACCAACTCTGTCATCATCGCGATGTGATCATCCCTGTCGTTCAGTGCCGGGATATAGTTAAGCTCACTGCCGCCGGCGGCGATGAAGGCAGAACGGTTTTCCACCGCGATCTCCTCCAGGGTCTCCAGGCAATCGGCGGAAAAGGCCGGGCAGACCACATCGACCCGGCCCATGCCCGCCTGCGCCAGGGCTTCCAGTGTCTCGTCGGTGTAGGGCTTGAGCCACTCCTCACGTCCGAAACGGGACTGAAAGACCACCTGCCAGCGCTCATCGGGTAGTTGCAGCGACTCGGCCACCAGGCGCGCGGTTTTCAGGCATTCACAGTAGTAGGGATCACCCTCCTCCAGAAAGCGCCGCGGGGTGCCGTGAAACGAGAACAGCAGTTTCTCGCCCGGTTCCCTGTCCTGCCATGAATCACGAATGGAATCGGCCAGTGCCTGAATGTAGCGCTCGTTGTCGTGGTAATGGTTGATAAAGCGTGTCTCGGGCAGCCAGCGCCACCGCTCGAACGCCCGGGCCACGGCATCGAAGGTCGACGCCGTGGTCGAGCAGGAATATTGCGGGTAGAGCGGCAACACCAGCAGGCGCTGCACGTTGGCCGCTCGCAGTTGCTGCAGGGCCTCGGCCAGTGACGGCCTGCCGTAGCGCATGCCCAACGCCACGGCGATACGATCTCCGAAGCGCTGTTTTAAGCGCGCCTCAAGTTTATCGCGCTGGCGGCGCGAGGTGACCAGCAGGGGCGAGCCCTCATCGGTCCAGATCTCTTTATAGGCGGCAGCAGAACGGGCGGGGCGTGTACGCAGAATGATACCGTGGAGGATCAGCCACCACAGGGGACGGGGCAGGTCGACAATACGGCGGTCCCACAGAAACTCGGCCAGGTAGCGGCGCAGGGCCTCGGGGGTGGGTGCATCGGGGGTACCGAGATTGGTCAGCAGCACGCCCAGTGCCGGCACTTCGGCATGTGAAAAATCGACTCTCTTCTGATTGCTGCTCATCACTATCCCACGGTCCGTAACAGGCCATGAGTATAACTGCAATCAGGTGAAGTGTAACAACACCCCGGCCCGATAACGGGCCGGGGCATCAAGGCAGGCGCAAATCAGCCAAGCGCGGCAAATACCGCGTCGCGAATATCTTCCACGCCGCCCACGCCAGGGATGCACACGTATTTGGCGGCACCGGCTTCACCGCTCTCGGCCAGTTTGGAGTAGAACTCCACCAGCGGCTTGGTCTGGGAGTGGTAGACTTCCAGACGCTTGCGCACGGTCTCTTCCTGATCATCGTCGCGCTGGATCAGGTCTTCACCGGTCTCATCGTCCTTGCCTTCCACCTTCGGCGGATTGAACACGACATGATAGGTCCGGCCGGATGCCGGGTGAACACGACGGCCGCTCATACGCTTGATGATCTCGTTGTCATCGACGTCGATCTCGACCACGTAATCCAGGTCGACACCCGCCTCTTTCAGCGCCTCGGCCTGGGGAATGGTGCGAGGGAAACCGTCGAACAGGAAACCGTTCTTGCAGTCATCCTCGGTGATGCGCTCTTTGACCATACCCATGATGATGTCATCGGAGACAAGACCGCCCTCGTCCATGATCTTCTTGGCGGCCTGGCCCAGCTCGGTACCGCCCTTGACGTGGGCACGCAGCATATCGCCGGTGGAGATCTGAGGAATAGCGTATTTGTCGCAGATGTACTGTGCTTGAGTGCCTTTGCCCGCACCCGGGGCCCCCAACAGAATCAGGCGCATGATCAGCTCCTTTTTTATTGTTCCGAAATAGTAATCCGACCCATTATGCGCACGCTCATAAGCCCTGACCAACCAAGGGTTTTAAATGGGGGGATGCGGGAAATTTATAGCTGTGAAGCCGCGTTCAGCCGATGACCGGGGTTCGGTCTACAAGTCGGCTCCCCTCTATTTCGAAGCGGCTGAAGGCCTTGCGCAGCCGCTCGGAGAGCTTGCGCAGGGTGAGCTGTTCGATATCCTCGACCGGCTGGCTGTGGATGGCGCTGAGCACCAGCACCAGTTTCACGCTGTTCGGCGCGAGGTGTTCGGACAGGCGCAGCGGCGCCTTCTCCTGGCTGGGACGCACCTTCGGCAGCAGGTAGGCGGTGCACTGGCACTGGCCGATGGCAATATTGGAGAAGCTGTCACGCAGACGCTTGCGGATGACGCGGCGGGTATATTCGAGCGAAAAGGCGGCCACCTCATCGATAAGCTGTAGCAGGGCGGGGTCGAATTCATCCGGCAGATTTTTGAAATAGTCCAGCGCCGGGTAGTAGCCCATCCCCTGCTCCATTACGTAGGCATCGGCCCTGCCGGCAAGATTCTCGCCCAGCAGCCACGGCAGATAGCCGACGTTCTGCTCCACCACATCTTCAGGCACGGTCACCCGGAGCCGCACCTCGACCCGGTGGATATAGACCTGATTGACGT
>JBFEUI010000032.1:0-26485 GCA_041547565.1 Thiohalomonadaceae bacterium | reverse complement strand
TGTCTCGACCGCGACCCTGGTCAACGGATTTGTCGGCTATTTCGCGGTGTTTGCGCAGTGGCCGGCCTGGCTGGTGATGACCCTGCTGGTGTTGTTTCTGGGCGGGGTCGCCTGCTGGGGGATCACCCAGTCGGCGCTGGCGGCAGCCCTGACCACCTGCATTGAGATTGGCGGGCTGTTGCTGGTGCTGTGGGCCGGCGGTGATCGACTTATCGATACCGGGGGCGTCGAGATTGCCTGGCTGCCCCCCATGGAACAGGGCATCTGGATTGGGATTTTCGCCGGTGCATTTGTCGCCTTCTACGCCTTTATCGGTTTTGAAGATATCGTCAATGTGGCCGAGGAGGTGAAGTCGCCGACCCGCAACCTGCCGCTGGCGGTGCTACTGTCACTGGCTATCGCCTCTGTGCTGTATTTCCTGGTCTCGGTGGTGGCCATTCGCGTGGTGGCACCGGCTGAGCTGGCGCAGAGCGCGGCACCGCTGGCGCTGGTCTATCAGCGTGCCAGCGGCCAGGAGCCGTTTTTCGTCGCCTTTATCGGGATTGCGGCGGTGGTCAACGGCGCCCTGATCCAGATCATCATGGCCAGCCGCGTACTCTATGGCATGTCGCGCCAAGGCTGGTTGCCGCGCTGGCTGGGGACCGTCAACGGTACCACCCGCACCCCGCTGAATACGACGCTGTTTATCTGCGCGATTGTGCTGCTACTGGCACTGTGGCTGCCCCTGCTGACGCTGGCCAGTGCCACCAGCTTCATTACCCTGACGGTCTTTACCCTGGTGAACCTCTCTTTGTGGGTGATTAAACAGCGCGATCCACGCCCGCAGGGTGTTCGGGTATTTCCGGCGTGGATCTCCATGGCCGGATTCCTGGCTTCCCTGGGCTTTCTGCTATTCAGCCTGCTACAGGGGGTGGTGAGTGGTTGAGCTGGCACTCTACCTTGTGCTGGGGGCCTTTGCCGGGGTGCTGGCGGGCCTGCTTGGTGTGGGCGGCGGGCTGGTGATTGTGCCGGTGCTGGACATGATCTTCCGCCAGCAGGGGTTCTCCAATCTGCTGCTGGTCCACCTGGCCATCGGCACCTCGCTCGGTACCATAGTCATCACCTCCATCGCCTCGGTGCGGGCGCACCACAAGAGGGGGGCCGTGCTGTGGTTCGCCTTCTGGCGCCTGACCCCGGGCATCGTG
Organism: Thiohalomonadaceae bacterium; assembly: GCA_041547565.1. GTDB lineage: Bacteria > Pseudomonadota > Gammaproteobacteria > Thiohalomonadales > Thiohalomonadaceae > JBFEUI01. Next base: position 25,301 of record JBFEUI010000032.1, on the reverse strand, counting down.
CTCGGGGCGTTCCTTGGTGCGGCATTGGCCGATCGCCTGCCGAGCGACAATCTGCGCGTGGTGTTCGGCGTGTTCGAGCTGCTGGTGGCGCTACAGCTGGCGCTGAACCTGAAGGCCTCGCCACACAGGCAGTTGCCCGGGATGCCAGCCATGGCGGTAACAGGCGGGCTAATCGGCACCATCTCGGCTGTGGTGGGGATCGGCGGCGGGACCATGACCGTCCCCTTTCTGGTGTGGTGCAATGTGGCGATGCGCAAGGCGGTCGCCACCTATGCGGCATGCGGCCTGCCTATTGCGCTGGCTGGTGCCGCCGGTTTTGTGGTTACCGGATGGGGGCATGAGGGGCTGCCGGCATGGAGCAGCGGTTATCTCTACTGGCCGGCGTTCCTGGGAATCGTTGCCACCAGTGTGCTGTTTGCACCGCTGGGGGCGCGACTGGCACACCGGCTGCCCGAGACGGGACTGCGGCGATTTTTCGCCTTGTTTCTGGCCGTGCTCGGCCTGCGCATGTTGCTGGGGTAAGGCGCGTTATGAACGGACTCGCCAAGCTCCCGTTTCTCGTTGCGTTACTGGCACTGCTCGTACCGTTGCTTGCCCATGGTGCAGTGATAGAGGAGGTTCGCTTTAGCGGCAATGAGACGACCAAAGAGCGGGTGATGCTGCAGGAGATGTCCATACGCGTCGGTGATCCGGTCGACCGTGCGAAGATCGAGAAATCACGCCAGGCGATCATGGACCTGGGTCTGTTCAAATCGGTCAAGGCCGAGCTGCTGGATGAGGCGGATAAAAAGGTGCTGCTCATCACCGTGGAGGAGAAGTGGTATATCCTGCCGCTACCGCTTATCGATGTAAGGCTGGAGGGCGACTATAGCTACGGTCTGGAGATCAGGCACGATAACGTGGCGGGCCTGAACCAGCGGGTCAAGCTTGGCTACGAGGAGAGCAACGAGATCAACAGCGATGTGCCGAATACGCGGGAACTGGAGCTCGAGTACGACTACCCGCGCGTGATCGGCAGCCCCTACAGCTTCGATTTTTCAGCCAAGGTGATCCGGGACGACCTGGAGTTGACGAGGAATGAGGTATCGTTTGCCAGTTACCAGCGCGACAGTTATCGCAGCTCGGTCGGCCTGTCGCGCTGGTTGCGCGAGGAGGGGGCGACCTCGGGCTGGTATTACGGCTTCGGACTGAGCACGCGCTACGATGAGTATGAACACTTTTCAGGGCAACCGGGCTTGTATCGGGACAGCCAGTCGATCGGCGTGAGGGGACAGTTGGGCTTCAAGGACCTGCATAACTATGAGTATTACAGGGACGGGGTAACCTACGGCATTAGCACCACGGTGGGTGCTCCCCAGCTTGGCTCCGACTACAGCTTCTACAATACCAGCCTTTCCTACCGGCGCTACATCCCGCTGCGCGCCAATAAATCCAATTTCAACATGCGCTACCAGGTGGGGCTGGCCAACGGCTGCAATTTCGGCTGTGTGGCCTATGGTCTTGGTGGCGGCAATGACCTCAGGGGCTATGACGGCGACTATGTCTCGGGCAATGCCTTTGCGCTGGCCAACCTGGAGTACCTGCACCAGATTAGCGGCTACAAGCAGCTGCGTGCTGTGCTGTTTACCGATATCGGCAATGCCTATCCCGGACCGATGGAGATCGACCTTGGTGAACTGAAGGTGGGTGTCGGTTTCGGGCTGCGCTGGCGCGTGCAGGTCTTTGTTGACCTGACGCTCAGGGTCGATGTGGCGTACGGCCTGGAGGCGGAGACACAGAAGAACTACCTGACCACCAGTGTCCCGTTCTGAGGCAAAAAAAACCGGCGCTGAAACAGCGCCGGCGCGTGTTGCGTCAGTTTGATTATTTGAGTTTCCAGTTGAGCTGAATGCTGGCGTACTGGGTGCCGTTTTCATAATCACCATCAAGGCCCGCAAGCTCACTCGGCTCCTCGTCCATGTGCAGGTAGGCGTAGGCGGCGTCGATGGAGACATCCTCACTGGCCCTGAAGTTGAAGCCGATGGTCAGCCAGTCGCGGTCACCGTCCGGTACGCGCGGGTCGCGGGTGTCATCCGGTACCGGTGACTCGTCAAAGGCGTAGCCCATGCGCAGCAGCCACTTCGGGCTCATCAGGTAGTTGATGCCCAGTGACACCCTAGCGGTGTCCTTCCAGTTTTTCTCCTCGCTGACGGTGCCGAGGGGGCTGTCATGGACCACGGTCAGCTCTTCGTACCTGCTCCAGCGTGTATAGGTGTAGTCGGCCATCACCGTCAGCCGCCTGCTGTAGTCGTGAGCGACGGAGAGGCTGAGCGTCTCGGGCAGGTGCAGGGTGACCTTGCCCGTTGTATTGGCGAAGATGTCGCCCGCGGTGAGACCCAGTGCCGGGACCACGACTATCGTTGGATCGTAACCGGAAAATTTGGCCTTGCCGCTCAAGTCATGGCGTATTGCCGAGTGCAGCGTTGCGCCGAAGCGGGTAGTCTCGTCGGCATCGTAGAGCACACCAAGACTGAAGCCGTGCGCCCAGTTGTCAGCGGTCAGCTCATTGGTGCCGCCGATGCTCAGTGCCTTGCTCAGCTTGGCGTCGAGATACTGAAAATCGATGCTGGCTCCAATGGAGAAATTGGGGGTGGCCTGGAACGAGAGACTCGGACTGACCGTGACGGTCTTCATCTCCGATTTGATGGAGTAGGTGTTGCCGGGCCAGCTGTCGCCCCAGTCCAGCCCCAGTCCCCAGGGCGAATAGACCGCCAGGCCGAGACGGGTATCGGGGTTGAGCTCCTGCACGTAGTAGAGGTTGGGTACGTACCTGATATCATCATCGGCCTCGTACTCCTCGCCGTCTGCCTCGTGGGTGTAGCTTGCCTTCGGGGCGATGACATGTAGTGTCAGGCTGGTGTGCGTGCCGTCGAGTTTCTGCATGCCGGCGGGGTTGTTATAGACCACCGATGCATCCTCAACCTCTGCCGCGGTGCCTGAGAAGGCGTTGCCCAGGTTGCTGGTACCCCGTGCACTGATACTGAACCCGGCGGCCGAGGCACTGGACAGCGGTGCAAGTGCCAGGGTGCCGGCTAGTGCGGCAGCGGTTAACTGAAATCTTTTTTGCATGACGGTATCTCCCTAACCCCCTTTGCTTTCACCCTGTGCCGACAGGTACACCGAGTGTGAATTTGTTCAAAAAACAGTGGAGAAAATACATATTATCCTTGTTGTGCATGAAAATGAAACTGACGTATGATGAATTTATAACAATATATAGACATAACAAGTAAGTGATAATGGTTCTTGTTTTTGTTCGGCAGGGCGTTTGTCAAGGGGGCATCTATGAAACGCTATATTGCAGCAGGTCTTGTGTGGCTTGTATGGGGGGGCTTTTCCGCGGCGGGCGCAGCGGAGATCCGTTCAGGTGAATGGGAGTTCAGTATTGAATACCGCCTGGCCGGCGTGCCACAGGAGTTTCCTGGCTATACCCATACTCAATGTATAACGCCGCGCGATCCGATACCGCGGATATCGCGTCCCGGCCATGAGTGCAACGCTGCCCTGCAGGGTGTATTCGGGCGCAGTGCCAACTGGCTGCTGAACTGCTCCACGACCTGGGAAATGGTGCAGGGCATGGGGCGCATCCATTACTGGGATAACGAGGCGGAAGGCAACATCCACCTGCAGATCATGGGGCCGCAAAATCCACCGCAAAATATGCACTATAATATCGAGGGACGTTACCTGGGGCCATGCAAGGAACCGGGAAACAGCATGAAGACCACGCGCTAGGGCGAGCCCTGCCGAAATAGCCTGCCGCAGGAAATCCCTTAGTATTTCAGACGCGCAGGGCTAAATCTTTGCGGCCTGTAACAGATTGTTTGCGGTGTAACTGAAGGCCTTCCCAAATCCACCGACAAAGCGAATCTGCGTCGGTGAGAAGCGGAACAGAACAAAATCCGGAAAGGTAAATAAAGCTTCGGCATCAGGCAGTTGCCGAAGATAGGTTGTTTGTGCTGCCGTATGTTCGGGGGTACCACCGTCTATCGTATCCACTATTCCCTGCAGGCTTACCCTTGCCAGCTGTTGCGGGTCCGCCTTCCCTGTGTCGTGTTCACTGATTACCAGGGCGCAGTGCGGGTTGTTGAACAGGTTGCCGGTGTGTGCGGCCAGCCTGCTGAGGTGAAAGTAGAGACAGGAAAGATCCTGCGCGGGTGCATAGCCGACCATCGATGCCAGCGGAGCGCCGTCGCTATCAATGGTCGCCAGTGCCGCCCACCGGTGTGTCCTGATCAAATCAGCCAGTTGCCCGAGCCGTGTGTTTTGTCCCATCTCTCTACTCCCTGGCGCTGAATCGGTCGTAGACGCCAGTGTAGTCGATTGCCTGCTTGGTTGGCAGGACCGCACGATATATGATGCCTGTTTCAACTTAAAGACCATAAAGAAAGTCTCGGTATGGTAAGCAGACAATGCAGACAGGAACTGCGCGAACAGCGGCGTCAGGGGCTGCGGCGCTATGAGAAGCAGCGGCGCAGGAACGTGCTGGCTGAGCCCGGGCCCAACGAGTTTGTTCTTGTGCTGGATCACCTCAAGGCGGGATTCAATGTGCCGAAGATTTTCCGCAGTGCCGAGGCCTTTGGTGCCTGTGAGATACACCTGATTGACATCGGTCCGTTTGACCCGGCACCTGCCAAGGGTGCGTTCAAGAAGGTCCCGGCACGCTTCTATGACGATTTCTCGTCGAGCTACCGTGATCTCGTATCACGCGGCTACACCCTTTTTACCCTCGAACCGGACTGCGGTGACGCCCTTTCACAGGTGAGTCTTCCGGCAAAAAGCGCGTTTGTGCTGGGACATGAAGAGGTGGGCATCAGTTTCAGGCGCGATGACTACGAGGACGTGCGCTGCCTGTCCATTCCGCAGGTGGGGCAAACCGATAGTCTCAATGTCAGTATCGCCGCCTCCATAGTGATGTACGAGTATGTCAGGCAGAGGGGATAGTGGACAGTAGCGAGGAAAATGCGTGTTGAGAATTCTCTATTGAATATGCTTACTATCCACTCTTTCCTGACCACTAACCGCCTGTCTTTGACATAATGCGCACCACCTGCTCAGGGTGCTCCCTGAACTCATGGCGCGCGGGCTTGAGGGCGATGGCCTCGATAATAGCCTGCTGCAGACCCTCGTCATTGACGCCTCCCCGCAGTAGCGGGCGCAGCGCAAATTTGTGCTCCTGACCCAGGCACATATACAGGGTACCGTCGACTGAAAGGCGCACGCGGTTGCAGGTTTCACAAAAGTGCTGCGAGATCGGCGTAATGAATCCGATATGCAAATCGCTACCCTGAACGCGCATATACCTCGCGGGCCCAGCGCCCGGCATGGTGCTGGGAACCAGAGTGTAGTGCTGTGCCAGTCGCTGTTTTATCGTGTCCAGGCTGATGTAGCGGTTGCTGGCACGACGGCCGCTCTCTCCCATCGGCATGGTTTCGATAAAACGCAGGGCAAAGCCGTGGCCGAGACAGAACTCGACCATGTTTTCGACCTCATCGTCATTCACGCCTTTCATAACCACCATGTTGATCTTGATAGGTGAGAATCCGGCGGCCTTGGCAGCCATCAGGCCGTCTAGTACCTTCTCGATTTTGCCGGAAGTGATGTGGCGGAAACGTTCCGGAACGAGGGTGTCGAGGCTGATGTTCAGGCGGTTCACCCCTGCACGGTGGAGCGGCTCGGCGTATTTGGCCAGTTTTACCGCGTTGCTGCTCAGGGAAAGGTCGTCGATGCCGGGCAACGCGGCGAGCCGTGCGGCCAGTTCAGTGATGCCATGGCGCAGTAGCGGTTCCCCGCCTGTCAGGCGGATGCGGCTGACTCCCAGATTGCCAAAGGCGGCGATGACCCGCTCAATCTCGTCGAAATCAAGCCAGTGCTCGGGCGTCTCGAAGTCATCGAAGCCTTTCGGCATGCAATAGTAACAGCGCAGGTCGCAGCGGTCGGTGAGCGACAGCCGTACGTAGTCGATAGCTCTGCCGAAGGGATCGATCAGTTTCATGGCTAAAATATGGGGTTGGCAATACACCACCGCAAGGGAGCGGCCAGGGCAAACCCTGAGGAAAAAGTGGAAATTGCGGCGTGTCTGTGGAATAAAAGATGTGTGAATGCCTCCGGTATTAAGTGTGCCGAATTGGCCCGGGGGGTATTCGGTATTAAAAACAAGCGTCTGCGCTGACGGGATCCGGCATGTTTAATCTGTCACAACAATCTCTGCTGCTGCGCCTTGGAATGGCGATGGCGACGATCATCGCGCTCGCCTTTGTGGGAATGCTCAGCTCGGTCTTCATTGCAGAGACCTCGGAGGGCTTTGCCGCGGCAATCAACCAGGCCGGCACCCTGCGCATGCAGTCCTACCGCATTGCCAGCAGCCTGGTACACCGCAGTTCTGTAGAAACGCCCTATTCAAGTGCTGCCACGCTCAAACTGGTCGATGAATTTGAAGTCCGTCTGTTGAGCCCGCGAATTCACAATGTACTGACTACGAGTGCCCCACCCGAGGTGCATGCCGCCTATCGGGATGTGGAGACCCGCTGGGTGCGAACCATTCGGCCGCAATTGGATGATTTTGTAAAAACCGTAAATAAGTTGCAGCACAGTGATGCGTCCGGGCACGACGAACGAATCATACAGCGTGCCCAGCACTACTACCTTTCCAATGTGGATGGCTTTGTCGATGCCATCCACTACTTTGTAAAAGTGCTGGAACTGGAGGCGGAGGATAAGATCCAGCGGCTCAGGGTGATTCAGCTGGTCTCCCTGGTGCTGACCCTGCTGGTGATCGGCATCATCATGTATCTGGTGCATGCCGATGTCAGGCTGCCGCTGCGGGACCTGCTGAGATCCGCACGCGCCGCCAGGCGGGGGGATTTTTCGGTGCGCACCCATCCGAGCAAGGACGATGAACTGGGCCAACTGGGCTATGCCTTTAACCGCATGGCCGAAGACCTGTCGGTAATGTACGCAGACCTTGAAGAACGCGTGCGCAGCAAAACCGCTGATCTGGAACGCAGCAACCGCTCCCTGGAGCTGCTCTACCTGACCACCAAGCGGCTGGGTGAATCACCGCTGGACCAGGAGTTGTTACTGGCGCTGATTCATGACATCGAGCAGTTGTTGGGTATCCGTGGTGGCACAATCTGTCTCGGCCATGCCGGGGATCAGCAGGCCTTTAAACTGGCCTCGACAATCAGCGAGCGGGACTGGTACAGCGCTGAAAGCGCAGAACCGGGCTGCCAACGCTGCTTTGGCAGCGGTGAGTCGCACATCTTTGAGATATCCGGGGATGATGTGGATGAGGCGATCGTCTTCTCGGCACCGATTCGGGACAAGGAGCAGCAGTACGGTGTTCTGCTGGTGGAGCTGGATAGTGGCTCGGTGCTTGAGGAATGGCAGCAGCGCCTGCTGGAGATGGTTGCCAGCCACATCGCCATGGCGCTCAACCTCGCGCAGCGTGCCTCGCAAAGTCGCATGGTGTCGCTGCTGGAAGAGCGCGGTGTGATTGCGCGGGAGTTGCACGATTCGCTGGCCCAGTCCCTCTCTTATATGAAGATACAGGTCAGTCGCCTGGAAAAGGCGATCAATGACGGAAAAGACAGGTCACAGGTGCTCGACATAAGCGGCGGGATACGTAACGGTTTGAATGGGGCCTACCGTGAACTGCGCGAACTGTTGACCACATTCCGGCTGCGTATCAGCGAGGCGGGCCTGAATGCCGCACTGGAGGATACCGTGCGTGAATTCCGTGAACGCGGCAATGTCGCAATTGAACTGGACAACCAGATTGCCAACTGCCAGTTCGGCCCCAATGCCGAGATCCATATGATCCAGATCATCCGCGAGGCGCTCTCCAATGTGATACGCCATGCCAAGGCGACACGTGCCGTGGTTTCACTGGCCTGTGATGCCGACGGCCGGGTTACCCTGACGGTTGATGATAACGGTGTGGGGCTTTCGGATAATATGGAAGAGTTACACCACTACGGGCTGCCGATTATGCAGGAGCGTGCCCAGGGGCTGGGTGGTACACTGGTGTTCGCTGAGTCGGAATACGGCGGGACCCGTGTACAGCTTACCTTCAGGATATGAATAGTGCGCAGGATGGCCAGAGGGCGATAACAATGGATAACAGTGCTGGATACAAGATTATAGCTATCGACGATCACCCCCTGTTTCGTAAGGGGTTGGAGGACTTGATCGCAATGGACGAGTCGCTGGAATTGATAGGGGAGGCCGCCTCGGGCCAGGAGGGACTGCGGCTGGCCCGGCAACTGAGCCCCGATCTCATCCTGCTCGATATCAATATGAAGGAGATGGACGGACTGGAGACGCTAAAAGCGATCAAGGAACAGGAACTCGATGCGCGCGTACTGATGTTGACCGTATCCGATAACGAGGAGGACGTGGTGACGGCACTGCGCAATGGGGCCGACGGTTACCTGCTCAAGGACATGGAGCCGGAGGACACGCTGCAGGCGATTCGTGATGCGATACGGGGCAAGCTGGTGATGAGCGACCGGCTGACCCAGCTCATCGCTGTTGCCTTGCGCTCCGATGCGGTGGTGCCGACCAGCGTGAACGAGGCGGGCCTGACCGAGCGGGAACAGCAGATCCTGGAGTTGATTGCGCAGGGCAAGAGCAACAAGGTGATTGCGCGTGAACTCGATATCTCGGAGGGCACCGTGAAGGTGCACGTCAAGCATCTGCTGAAAAAACTCAATCTGCGCTCACGCGTGGAGGCGGCCGTCTGGGCGCTGAAATCCAGCGAGAGAAAGTGATTTTGCGGCTGTTTTTGTTAACAAACAGGCCACAATCTCTGAAATAATTTGAAACAAATTGAAATAAATTTTTTTATTTCTCAGTAATTTAATAAGAAATAGAATCTAATAACCTTATAAATATCAAGCATTTATCTGTTTACATACTCCCTAGGTAGTACCTCCAATATACCCCCGATTCGGTAAGGTTTTTTGCCGCCTTTTCAGTTATTAATAATTTCACCATTTTTTCATATACCGATCGGGATATAGCTTTACGATTATTTCCTTTTGGAATCGGTATAAACGAGCTGAACCCTTGGAGGGCTCGTGACCTCAGCAGTCAGCAGAAGGCAGTTCCTGCGAGGCAGGCAGGAGTCGATTCGGCCACCCTGGTCGGTGGCGGAGCCCCTTTTTGTTGATCGATGCACCCGCTGCACTGACTGCATCGCCGCCTGTCCCGGCCGCATTATTGAAAAGGGCCAGGGCGGATTCCCGCACATTAATTTTCAGTTGGGTGAGTGTGATTTCTGTGGCGAGTGTGTCATGCATTGCAAGGCGGGCGTACTGCAACAGGATGCCATGGATGCCGGGCAGGCCCCCTGGCCTCTGAAAGTCTCCATCAGCGATGCCTGCATTGCCCGCAATGGCGTTGTCTGCCGCTCCTGCGCTGAGCGCTGTGTCGAGCGCGCCATTGTCTTTCGTCCGCAACTCGGCGGCGTTTCATATCCTGAACTCGATTTAACAACCTGCACCGGCTGTGGTGCCTGTGTGGGTCCCTGTCCTGTGGCGGCGGTGAAGGTGGGGCAACCCACCGCTGCCGTTGCAGATACTACCAAATCCAAGCTGGAGGAAAGTGCATGAATATCTGTGGCGTTTTGGTCCATGCCCGTCCGGACAATACCGAAGCCGTCAAAGAGCGGTTGGTGCAACTTGCCGGTGTAGAAGTACACGGCATCAATGAAGACGGGCGCATGGTCGTCACCCTTGAGGAAGACGATGAGGGGCGCATGGCCGATACGTTATTAGGTTTGCAGCAGTTGGAGGGCGTGATTTCCGCGTCGATGATTTATCACCATTCCGAAGAAGATGAGGCAACTCCAGAGGAGGTCATACAATGAAACAAACACGGCGAGAGTTTATAAAAAACAATGCCATCGCTGTTACTGCGGCGACCGCGGGAATGACCATCCCCGGCGTCAAGGAGGCACTGGCGGCTGGCGATGACGGTATCCGCTGGGACAAGGCGGCGTGCCGCTATTGCGGTACCGGCTGCTCAGTCCTGATCGGCACCAAGGGCGGCAAGGTCGTCGCCTCCCAGGGCGACCCGGATGCACCGGTAAACCGGGGTCTGAACTGCATTAAAGGCTATTTCCTGCCCAAGATCCTGTACGGCAAGGACCGCCTGACCCAGCCGATGCTGCGCAAGACCAACGGCAAGTACGACAAGAACGGCAAATTTGAGCCCGTCTCCTGGGACGAGGCGTTCAAGACCATGGCCGAGAAGTGGGTCGCTGCGCGCAAGAAGGGACCGAAGGGTGTCGGTATGTTCGGTTCCGGCCAGTGGACCGTTTGGGAAGGCTATGCCGCCTCCAAATTGCTCAAGGCCGGTTTCCGTTCCAACAGCCTCGAACCCAATGCCCGCCACTGCATGGCCTCGGCCGTGGGCGCCTTTATGCGTGGTTTCGGCATCGACGAGCCGATGGGTTGCTATGATGACCTGGAGCACGCCGATGTGTTCGTGCTGTGGGGCGCCAACATGGCCGAGATGCACCCCATCCTCTGGTCGCGCCTGACCGACACCCGCCTGACCAAGCCGGGTTGCGAGGTGCACGTGCTCTCCACCTACGAGCATCGCTGCTTCGAGCTGGCCGACAACGGTATGGTGTTTACACCGCAGACCGACCTGGCGATCGCCAACTACATCGCCAACTACATCATCCAGAACAAGGCCTATAACAAGGCGTTCCTGGACCAGCACGTCAACTTTACCAAGACGGTGACCGACATCGGTTATGGTTTGCGTCCCGACCACCCGCTGCAGAAGGCGGCGAAGAACCCCAACAAGGGCGCACTGACCAAGATCTCCTTCGATGAGTATGCCAAGTCGGTCGAGTCGTATACCGTGGAGTACGCCTCCAAGCTCTCCGGCGTGCCGAAGAAGCAACTGGAGCGACTGGCCAAGGCCTATGCCGATCCCAACAAGAAGGTCTCTTCCTACTGGACCATGGGCATGAACCAGCACACCCGCGGTGTGTGGATGAACGGCCTGGTCTATAACATCCACCTGCTGATGGGCAAGATCTCCGAGCCGGGCAACAGCCCGTTCTCACTCACAGGCCAGCCATCCGCCTGCGGTACCGCCCGTGAGGTGGGCACCTTCACCCACCGCCTGCCGGCAGACCTGGTGACAAAGAAAGACGCCCACTGCAAGTTCGCCGAAAAGGTATGGAAACTGCCCGCGGGTACCATTCCGCGAGCCGACGGCAAGTCCGATGGTGCCGACCAGCCGGATATCAGCGGCAAGCCGATGGGCAAGACCCTGATCCACGCGGTGGCCATGCACCGTGCGCTCAAAGACGGCGTGATGAACACCTTCTGGGTCATGTGCAACAACAACATGCAGGCCGCGGCCAACATGAACGAGGAGTCATGGCCTGGCTGGCGTGCCCCCGACAACTTCGTCACCGTCTCCGATCCCTACCCGACGGTATCGGCCCAGGCGGCTGACCTGGTACTGCCGACCGCCATGTGGATCGAGAAGGAGGGGGCCTACGGCAACGCCGAGCGCCGCACCCAGTTCTGGCGCCAGCAGACCGGTGCCCCGGGTGAGGCCAAGTCCGACCTGTGGCAGCTGATGGAGTTCTCCAAGTACGTCAAGGTCGAGGATGTCTGGCCCGAGGAACTTATCGCCAAGTCGCCGGAGTACAAGGGCAAGACCCTCTACGATGTGCTCTATGCCAACGGCCAGGTTGACAAGTTCCCGAAAACACAGGTGACCGACGATCGTGGCAACACCTACCAGAACGACGAGATGGACCACTTCGGCTATTACGTCCAGAAGGGACTGTTCGAGGAGTACCGCATGTTCAACTCCGCCGACAACATCCCGAAAAAGGGACACGAAATGGCCGAGTTCGAGGCCTATCACAAGGCCCGCGGTATTCGCTGGCCGGTAGTGAACGGCAAGGAGACGCTGTGGCGCTTCCGTGAGGGTTACGACCCGCACGTGGCCAAGGGTGAAGGGGTCAAGTTCTACGGCAAGCCCGACGGCAAGGCCAATATCATCTTTGGCCCCTATGAGCCGGCGGCCGAGAGCCCGGACAAGGAATACGATATGTGGCTCTGCACCGGTCGTGTACTGGAGCACTGGCACTCCGGTTCCATGACCCAGCGCGTACCGGAACTGCACCGGGCTGTACCGGATGCGGTGGTCTTCATGCATCCCAAGGATGCCAAGAAGCGCCGGCTGCGTAACGGCAGCAAGGTGAAGGTGGTGTCACGCCGCGGTGAGATCGAGTCCGTTGTTGAAACACGCGGCCGCAACCGTCCGCCGGAGGGGCTGGTGTTCGTTCCCTGGTTTGACGCCGGTCGCCTGATCAACAAGGTAACGCTTGATGCGACCGACCCGCTTTCCAAAGAGACCGACTACAAGAAGTGTGCGGTCAAGATTGTGAAGGCGTAAACCGGGATGGGTGGCGGCCGTCCTCGGACGGTACGCCGACACCCTTTCGACAGATACGACCAGATAGATACGTGTTAACAGAGGTGTTGAAACAGTGACCGACAAAACTCGTAGCAAAGGGGGGAAGGAGAGGAATGAGGCGCTCAGTCGCCGACGATTCCTCGCCGATACCGCCCGCGCTGCCTGTAGCGTGGGTCTGCTCGGTCTGGGTATTGGTCTCTATTCACAACGGGCCAACTCCCTGCCGGCGCTGGCGATTCGACCTCCTGGTGCTCTTGATGAGGATAATTTTCTTGCTGCTTGCACGCGCTGTGGGTTGTGCGTCAGGGATTGTCCCTACGACGTGCTCAAGCTGGGTGAAGTGGGTGAAGATGTGCCAACAGGCACGCCCTATTTCACTGCCCGCGAAAAGGCGTGTGTAATGTGCGAGGACATTCCCTGTGTGCCGGTGTGCCCCACGGGTGCGCTGGATCATGAGCTTACCGACATCAACGACTCCCGCATGGGCTTGGCGGTGGTGTCGGACGAGGAGACCTGTATCGCCTTTCTAGGCCTGCGCTGTGAGGTCTGTTACAACATCTGCCCGATTCGCGGCAAGGCCATCACGCTGGACCGGCAGCATAACATCCGCTCCGGCAAGCATGCGCTGTTCATCCCGGTCGTCCATTCGGACGCCTGTACCGGGTGCGGACTGTGTGAGCAGGCCTGCATCCTCGAGGAAGCCGCTATCCGGGTTCTGCCCAAGCACCTGGTCAAGGGTGAATTGGGTAAACACTATCGAGTTGGTTGGGAAGAGAAAGAGCGGGCAGGTGGTGCACTGGTGACACCCGATGTGGAGCACCGTTACACCCTGCCTGAAGGTATGCGCTACGAGCACGCCGGTGAGGGCTTGATCACGGAAGAGGCGGAGACCCCGTTCTCGGATAATCCGCTCAATACCCTCAACCGTGGTCTGGAGACAGAGTGATGGCCAAGTATGAAAAACTTGGAGCCGATGCAATCGCCGAAAAAGGGTGGTGGCAGGCATACAAGTGGCTGCTACTCCGTCGTGTCAGCCAGTTGGGCATTCTTGCCCTGTTTCTGGTCAGCCCATGGCTCTATCGGCAGTACGAGATCTGGATCATCAAGGGGAACCTCTCCTCCAGCCTGTTGCTGGATACGGTGCCCATGACCGATCCGCTGATCTTCCTGCAGATGGTGGCATCCGGTCACTGGCCGGTAACCACGGCAATTACCGGCGTACTGATCGTTCTGGCGTTCTACCTGCTGGTAGGCGGTCGGGTCTACTGTTCCTGGGTCTGCCCGGTGAACATGGTCACCGATGCGGCCAACTGGCTGCGGGAGAAGCTGGGCATAAAACCATCCACACGCCTGTCGCGCAACCTGCGCTACTGGTTGCTGGCGATGGTGATTTTGCTCTCTGCCATAACCGGCACGATGGCCTACGAAATGTTCAATCCGGTGTCGATGCTGCATCGTGGCATCATCTTCGGCATGGGATTGGCGTGGACGATTGTGTTCGGTGTCTTTCTCTTTGATCTGCTTGTCACCAAGCGGGGATGGTGCAGCCATCTCTGCCCGATGGGTGCAACCTACAGTCTAATCGGCAAGTTCAGTCCGCTGCGTGTACGGGCGGATAAGCGCGAAGCCTGTAATGACTGTATGGAGTGTTTTGTAGTCTGCCCTGAGTCGCAGGTGATCAAGCCGGCACTCAAGGGCGAGGCGAAGGGCATTGGACCGGTGATTATGTCCAGCGAGTGCACCAACTGTGGTCGCTGCATAGATATCTGCTCGAAAGAGGTATTCCATTTCGGTACGCGTTTTCACAACCAGATGAAAGCGGAACGTGTTAATGATTCAACGCAAAGTGCTTAAAACGGCATATGTGTTTTCACAGAGTTAATAAGAGTTCACTGACGGTGGAGGTAACCATGAAAAAATTCATTCTAACGATGCTGATGGGGTTGGCTATGGCGCTTTCCATACCGATGACAGCCAGTGCAGATGTGATGTCTCTGCGCGGCCATGCACTGGATGACAGTGCGAAGTCGGTTGCCAAAAAGAAGCAGATGAAGGTCAAGGGGGGGATTGAGCGGAGCTACAAGCTGCAGCCGCCGATGATCCCGCATTCGATCGAGAAGGATAAGATCACGCTGAAGACCAACACATGCTTGAAATGCCACAGTGAGAAAAACTTCAAGAAAGAAAAGGCGCCCAAGCTGGGTGACAGCCACTATCTTGATCGTGATGGCAAAAAACTGAAGACCATGTCTTCCCGTCGCTACTTCTGCAACCAGTGCCACGCGCCGCAGCTCAATGCGGACCCGCTGGTCGACAATGTCTTTGCTGGTGCGAAGTAATCTCAACTGCGGCAGGGTGTGCCTGGGTGCACACCCTGCCGCAATAACATAAAAGTAAAACGATTTTGAAAGGGTAATAAAATGTTGGGGAAACCTACAGTCAAGATATTGTTGGTTGGTGTTGTGCTCGGTGTTGCAGGCTGGGGTGGCTTCAACTGGACACTTGAGCTGACTAACACTGAATCATTCTGTATCTCATGCCATGAAATGGAAGAGAACGTATACCAGGAGTTGCAGGAAACGGTCCACTTCACAAACCGTACCGGTGTGCGCGCAACCTGTCCGGATTGCCACGTGCCGAAAGAGTGGGTTTATAAAATCAAACGTAAGATACAGGCGAGCAACGAGCTGTATCACAAGCTCATGGGTACCATTGATACGCCGGAAAAATTCGAAGAGAACCGTCTGCATATGGCCATGCGCGAGTGGAAGCGGATGAAATCCACAGACTCTCGGGAATGCCGCAACTGCCACCAGTTCAAATCCATGAACCTGGAAAAACAGGATTCTCGCAGTGCAGAGCGCCATGATCCCTTTGTCTGGGATGAGCTGGATGGTAAAGAACCCGGCAAGACCTGTATCGACTGTCACAAGGGCATTGCTCACTCGCTCCCTGAGGGATGGGAAGAGGCTGTCAATGCCGATCCGCTTCTCAAGGTGGAGGCTGAGCCGGAAGAGTGATCGATAACAGCTCGTGGATAAAGCAAGGGCGCCCATGTTGGCGCCCTTGTTATTTATAGATTTTTCAGTGGCATCTTGATTTCAAGAAAATTGCCGTGACCATCCGCTGAAAGGGGATTGAAGCTGCCATTTGCGGCGATGACCCGTTCACGAATGCGAATGAATTCATCCTGTGGGTTATCAGCTGACAATGCTGGTGTACTCCTGTTGTCACGTAAGGTGATGACAAGTGTTTTTGCGCCGTTTTCACCCTGGCCTGTTGCCAGATGAACAGCGACGTGGTCGACTGAGGAGCATACGGTGGCATTGGCCAGGAACTCCTGAACAATTCTGTAGGTCTGGATACTGATACTATCGCACTGTGCATCCAACTCATCGTCCAGTTCCAGATCAAAAGTGACATCCGGCCTGGAAGTTTTTAGGTTGTCAAACAGCTCAGTCAGGCTAAGATTCAGCCCCAGATCCTTGAGCACAGAGGGGTGAAGTTCTGTAGCCAGCATGAGAATCATTTTTTGCATCTTGCGTGTGGTATCCAGTATGGCTGTTGCGCTGGCCTGAATGTCAGGTGTTGTTTTGTCGGATTGTTTTTGAATGAACTGCGCCTCGAACATGACGGCAGCCATTTGCTGGGATATCTCATTATGCAGAACGTTTGACAGGTTTCTTCGCTCCTGTTCCTGCGATGAAAACAGCAGCTTTGTCAGTTTTCTGTTTTCATATAATAACTTTTCGACAGCTCTCCTGGTGCGATACAGCTCCAAATGGGTGTTCACACGTGCCAGCACCTCATCCTTGTGGAACGGCTTGGTAATATAATCGACACCGCCGGCGGAAAATCCTGATAGTTTTGTCTCGCTGTCATCGATGAAGCTGAGGAAGATGATGGGGATATTCCTCGTTCGTGGGGAACGCTTGAGGCGTTTGCACACATCAAGCCCATTAATAGCGGGGAGTTTGATGTCGAGCAGGACAAGGTCGGGCAGGGTGTTATTGATTTGCTCCAGGGCGGCTTCGCCGCTACTGCAGGTCCTTGTCGCATGACCTTCGTTTGTCATCAGGGTATTGAGCAGGATCTGCGTGGCCTTGTCGTCTTCCACAATCAGCACATCACCAAAATCCCCTGTCAGTGAAGTGTCGTCTTGCATAGGCTTACCGGCTATTTAGCTAAATTTACGGTCATACATCGTTGTCGCTATCGGTATACGTCGTTCCGTCACAGCATTGCTTGCCGGCTGCAATGTCGCCGTACCGATGGTATAGGATAAACAATAGCAGAATCCTGTGCCCCCGAAAGTTGTCTGTCGTGCAAGTATCAGCGGGTGGAAGCTTCGAGGTGGGGACATAAAAAAATCCGGTGACCGAAACGGCCACCGGATTCAGAATTTCATTTTGGGACAGCTAAGGCTGGATTCAGCTTAACCGGCGGGCACTGTATTGAGTATGCCTGTTATTCCCGTGATGAAATGTCTTATTACAGGCTCTGATAGTAATCTATCAGAATCTGTGCCACCTCGGGGCGCGAGAACTCCTTGGGTGGGGCAATGCCCTGGCCAAGCATTTCACGTACCTTGGTGCCGGAGAGCAGGACGAAGTCCTCCTTCTCGTGATCTTCGGCCTCGCACATCATAACGACCTTGTTCAGCTTCTTTGACCAGGCGGTGTGGTCGGCACGGAAGATCTCGATCTCCAGCGCACCTTCCGGTACCTCGTCGTCGAAAATGGTCTGGGCGTCGAAGGCGCCGTAGTAGTCGCCGACACCGGCGTGGTCGCGGCCGATGATGAAGTGGGTGGCCCCCATGTTCTGACGGAAGTAGGCGTGCAGCACGGCCTCACGCGGACCGGCATAGAGCATGTCGAAGCCGTAACCGGTGACCATGGCGCTGTTTGGCGGGAAGTACAGTTCAACCATTTTGCGGATGGCGGCATCACGTATCGGTGCGGGGATATCGCCCGGCTTCAGCTTGCCCAGCAGCATGTGGATGACCAGGCCGTCACAGCCGAGGCGATCCATGGCCATGTGGCACAGCTCCTCGTGGGCCAGGTGCATCGGGTTACGGGTTTGGAAGGCGACAATCTTCTTCCAGCCACGCTCGGCGATCTCGTTGCGGATTTCCACGGCAGTGCGGAAAGTATCGGGGAAGTCGTCCTGGAAGTAGCTGAAGTGCAGTACCTGGATGGGGCCTGAAACGGCAATACGGCCCTGGGAGTTGAAGGCGGCCACACCGGGGTGCTCTGCATCATCGGTACGGTAGACCTTGTCGGTCATCACGGCCATCTGCTCGTCAGTGACGGTCTCGATATTCTCGATGTCCATGATGGCCAGGACCGGGTTACCCTCCATATTGGGGTCGCGCAGGGCGATGCGTTTGGCATCACCAATGGCATCGGTATTCTCCAGCAGGCACAACACCGGTACCGGGAAGAAGGAGCCATCGGTCAGGGTCATTTTTTCAGCGGCGCCCATGGCGTCGGCGACATTCATGAAGCCTTTCAGCGGGTTGAAGTAGCCTGCACCCATCATCACTGCGTTGCCGGCAGCCTGGGAGCTGATGGTGACAGAGGGCAGTGTCTCTGCCTCCTGCATCAACTTGTGGTGTTCTTCGGAATCGTAGACAAAACGAGGTTGCAACTCGTCGGAGCCGATAGGTTTAATCATTAATACTCTCCTCTATATTTTTCTTGCTTGTCTGAACCCGGCCGGCAGCTAATGTCTGCGACACTTCAGATAAGGCAATTCACCGGCAGCACTCTCGGTGATTTCATCCCATTTTGCCTTGATCTAGAGCAACATAGCGTATTTTAGCGTCCTGGGTGCGGGTCCAGTACCAAAACTGTTACACCCACATCTGACAGTGGTAAACAGGTTGCCGAATAGACATCTGCGAGCTTGGTGGCCTGTCATGAAGGGCCAGATACCGGATGTATAAATTTAGGTGATTCAGCTACCTGTATCGGATCGGTGAATTACGGACCCAACTTCAGAGTTCGCACACAATACAACACCTCGGGGAGACGTAGAAATAGGGAGCAATAATGGGGGTATTAAATTTTGAGGGGATCGCGGCGAGTAACGAGGAAGGTGGTTCAGGACTCCTGGCTCCTCGTTACTCGCCACTGCAGAGCGTAGTCAGACGGTCTGGTAGTAGACGTTTTGCGGATGGTTGGCCTGGGCGAAGAAGAACCAGCGTTCGAACAGCAGGCCGGTGTACTGTACCGCGAAGGCGCTCACCAGCACGGTGGCATTGGCGCTGTCGGCACCGGCCCACAGCAGCAGTACCGGAACGGCAAAGACCAGTAGCTGGAAGATGGTCTTGACCGATTTGAGAAACAGGGCGGTCTTGCCGTGGAAGTACTCGCGAGTGTTGTAGGATCCGCCCATCATGCCCATGGATTTCTGCACCACGTTGGTGTGACGTACCCCGATGGCGGTCTGGATGGATGTCTTGGACTTGATGCGGGCGTTGCGCAACAGGCTGGCGCTGCGGGTGATAAAGGCCGCCACGGTGATAATGATGGCCCAGCTGGCATAAAAAGCGGTCAGTTCCACTGCCTGCACCGCCGAGTAGGCGGCCGCCAGGGTGAAGCCCGAGGCACTGCCGAGCAGGGTGTAGTTGATCGGGGTGAGGGCACAGGCCCACTCCTGCAGAAACTTGATGCTGGCGTAGATCATGCCGGTGCAGAGGAACAGTACGAACACTGCCACCGCACCCACGGCGCCGATGATCAGGGACAGTTGGCCCTGCATGCCGTTGCCGAACAGGTCGAGATTCCAGCCAAAGAGGTGGAACAGCATATACAGGAACACCAGCAGGATGACGCTGGGCAGGGCGATAAGTTCGCGCGACAGCCAGGAGGTGCGCCACTGGGTCATACCGCGCCAGGCGCGGGTAAACATGTAGCTGGGTTTGCCCAGGTGGAACACGGCGGCGATCAGGCCGGCCAGCAGGAAGGCCAGCGCCAGCAGGCTACCGGTGACATAGAAACTGCTCTGCTGCGCCGGCAGCAGATTGACTGCAGAGTAGCTCTGCTCGGTGAACAGGGCCAGGAACAGGCCCTGGCCGACACCGATGAGGGTAGTCAGAAAGATAACGGAAAATGCGGGATGCATTGTTTACTCCAGATACAAGATACAAGTTACAAGATACAAGAGCGGTAACGAGGTGGCGTTGTCTTTACTCTTGTATCTTTCCTCTTTTCTCTGCCTTTGTTACATCATCCAGTCGTCCAGCGTGACCTCTTTACTGGTCTCGTGGCGAATGTCTTCCTTCTTCAGCGGGTTGTCCTCGCGCACCAGCTCGTCTTCGCTGATATGCTTGCGGGTCTTGCGCCGGGGCAGGTAGTGGTTGGCCGGCTTGGTGCCGAGTTCCGGCATCAGCTGGTAGCCACCATCCTCGCGAATGGCGATGGACGCCTCGGAGTCCGGGTCGTGCACATCGCCGAACAGGCGCGCCGAGGTCGGGCAGGCCAGTACGCAGGCCGGCTTGCGCTCGGACTCCGGCAGCGACTCGTCATAGATGCGGTCGACGCAGAGGGTGCATTTTTTCATTACCTTCTGGTACTCGTCGAACTCGCGCGCCCCGTAGGGGCAGGCCCAGGAGCAGTATTTGCAGCCGATGCACTTGTCGTAGTCCACCAGCACGATGCCGTCCTCGTTGCGCTTGTGGCTGGCGCCGGTCGGGCAGACCGGCACGCACGGCGCGTCCTCGCAGTGCAGGCAGCTTTTCGGGAAGTGCAGCGTCTCGGTCTTGGGGAAGGTGCCGATCTCGTAGGTCTGCACGCGGTTGAAGAAGGTGCCGGTCGGGTCCTTGGTGAACGGGTTGTCGTCAAACAGCGGACCGGCACTGCCGGAGGTGTTCCACTGTTTGCACGAGGTCACGCACGCGTGGCAGCCGACGCAGACGTTCAGGTCGATCACTAACGCTAATTGAGTCATTTACACATCTCCCTTACGGGTGAACAGGCCGGCGAAGTAGTTCTGGAACTTGCGGCGTTTGGGGGTGCCGGGTGCCTGTTTCATCGGTTGGTACTGGGGCCAGGTCTCTTTCGGCTCACCCTCCTCGGCCTTGTAGACGCGCACGCGCACATCGTACCAGCCGGCCTGACCGGTGATCGGATCGGAGTTGGAGAGGTGTTCGCCGTCCTCGTGGGCAGGCAGTTCCTCGCCGATCACGTGATTGAGCAGGAAGCCCTGCTTGCACTCGTTGGCGTTGGGGTCGAGGTTCCAGGCACCGGCCGCCTTGCCGATGGCGTTCCAGGTCCAGACGGTGCCGGGCTCGACCGCCTCGGAGTAGCGCGCCAGGCAGCGCACCTTGCCGTGCATCGACTCGACCCACATCCAGCCCTCATCCTCGATGCCCTGCGCCCTGGCGGTCTGCGGGTGGAGGTAGAGGTAGTTGTAGGTGTGGATCTGGCGCAGCCAGGCGTTTTGCGAATCCCACGAGTGGTACATCGCCATCGGCCGCTGGGTCACCGCGTTGAGCGGGTAGGCGTGCTTGTCCGACAGCTGTGACTCCAGGGTCTCGTAGTAGAACGGCAGCGGATCGAAGTAGGTCTCGACGCGCTTGCGCAGTTGCTCCGGCGGTTGCTTGCCGTGCGACCTGCCCTGGGCGGCGAGGCGGAACTTCTGCAACACCTCGGAGTAGATGTGGATGTTGATCGGCTCGTCGTAGCGGGTCAGCGAGTGGGACTGGGCCCACTGCAGGTAGCCCTGGTTCCAGTTGCGCATGTACTGGTAGGACTTGGGCAGGTGGTAGTGGTAGACGCAGTTGTTCTTCTCGTACATCTTCCACTGGTCGGGATTGGGCTCGCCCTTCATGTGTTTCTCGCCGCCCTTGCCGCGCCAGCCGCCGAGGAAGCCGATGCCCGAGCCCGGGGCGGTCTCGAAGTTGATGACAAAGTCGGGGTAGTCGCGGAACTTGCGGCTGCCGTCCTCGCGGGTGAAGGCGGGCAGCTTCAGGCGCGAACCCAGCTCGATCAACACCTCCTGGAACGGCTTGCACTGCCCCTTGGGCGGCAGCACCGGGATGCGCACCGAGTCGACCGGGCCGTCGAATTCGGAGATCGGGCGGTCCAGCATCGACATCACATCGTGGCGCTCCAGGTAGGTGGTGTCGGGCAGCACCAGGTCGGCAAAGGCGACCATCTCGGACTGGAAGGCGTCGGCCACGACGATGAACGGGATCCGGTGTTCGCCGTTCTCGTCCTTGTCGTTGAGCATCCTGCGCACCTCATCGGCGTTCATGGTGGAGTTCCACGCCATGTTGGCCATGAAGATGAACAGGGTGTCGATTTTGTAGGGGTCGCCGCGCCAGGCGTTGGTGATGGCGTTGTGCATCAGGCCGTGCACCGACAGCGGGTACTCCCAGGAGAAGGCCTTGTCGATGCGTACCGGTTCGCCCGCCTCGTCGACAAACAGGTCATCCGGGTCGGCCGGCCAGCCCAGCGGCATGCCGTCGAGCGGGGTGTTCGGCTGTACCGCCTCGGGGCCTGTCGGGGTCTTGGGACAGGGCGGGATCGGGCGCGGGAACGGTGCCTTGTGACGGAAACCGCCGGGTCGGTCGATGGTGCCCAGGATCGACATCAGGATGGACAGCGCGCGAATGGTCTGGAAGCCGTTGGAGTGGGCGGCCAGGCCGCGCATGGCGTGGAAGGCGACCGGATTGCCGGTGATGCTCTTGTGCTCGTTGTCCCATACGTCGGTCCAGGCGATTGGCAGTTCGATCTTCTCATCCCGCGCGGTAATACCCATCTCGTGGGCCAGGCGGCGGATGGTCTCGGCCGGGATGCCGGTGATGTTCTCGGCCCACTCCGGGGTGTACTGCTCCACCCGCTCCTTGAGCAGTTGGAAGGCGGGTTTGACCGGCGTGCCGTCGGCCAGCCGGAACTCGCCCATCAGGCGCGGATCAGCGCCCGGTGTATGGGTGGAGATCGGCTTGTTCAGCTCACGGTCCCACCACAGCTTGTTCTGCGGGTCGAAGCAGCCCTCCTCGGGCGGGACCTCGAAACGCACGAACATGCCGTACTCGGGGCTGTTTTCGTCCATGTTGACCAGCTCGGCGGAGTTGGAGTACTGCACCAGGAAGTCGCGATCGTACAGGCCCTGCTTGATGATCTCATGGGTCAGCGCCAGCAGCAGGGCACCGTCGGTGCCCGGCTTGATCGGGACCCACTCGTCGGCGATGGCCGAGTAGCCGGTGCGCACCGGGTTGATGGAGATGAAACGACCGCCGTTGCGCTTGAACTTGGACAGGGCGATCTTCATCGGGTTGGAGTGGTGGTCCTCGGCGGTGCCGATCATCACGAACAGTTTGGAGCGGTCCAGGTCGGGTCCGCCGAACTCCCAGAACGAGCCGCCAATGGTGTAGATCATGCCGGCGGCCATGTTGACCGAGCAGAATCCGCCGTGGGCCGCGTAGTTGGGAGTACCGAAGTTCTTGGCGAACAGGCCGGTCAGGGCCTGCATCTGGTCGCGCCCGGTGAACAGCGCCAGCTTCTTCGGGTCGGTGGCGCGGATCTCGCCCAAACGCTCCTCCAACGTGGCAAAGGCCTCGTCCCAGCTGATCGGCTCGAACTCGCCGGCACCGCGTTCGGCGCCTTTTTTGCGGCGCAGCGGCTGGGTCAGGCGGGCGGGGGAGTACTGTTTCATGATCCCCGAGGAGCCCTTGGCGCAGATCACACCCTTATTTAATGGGTGATCGGGGTTGCCCTGGATATAGCGCACCTCGCCGTCGCGCAGGTGGACGCGGATGCCGCAGCGGCAGGCGCACATGTAGCATGTGGTGTTTTTGACCTCGGTACGACCGTCGGTCACAAGCGTGGCAGTGTCAGTCATCGCTATCTCTGCTCTATCTGTTTGAAATGTAACGGCAAAGCGAAAGGCCGGGGTGTCACACAGTTAGCGCTGTGCCTTGCCACCCCGGCCTTTCATATGGAGCCCCTACCGTGGGCTCTAAATATTAATGATGGAATATATGGTGAAATACTAATATACCAAATTAGACTCAGTCTGAATCTATCTCCATCTGGCTGTTTGTATCTACCCCTTTGGGGGTATGAATTTAAATCGGGTCGCATATTGTAGACAATTTTGCTCGGAAAAATAATAAAGCATTTTTATGTATAGCAAAGATAGTTCTGTTTGGAGTTGTGTCACATAGTCGGTAATGTAGGCGGTCCAAGAATTCTGTCTATACTTAATTCCTCCTGCCGAGTCATGTGTCGGTAGGCGCTGAAAAGGGAGCATGGGGGTTTACGCCCCTTTCGCGCTCAACGGTTAGGAAGGATTCAAGTGTGTCGGACCATGTGGTCCCGCAGTTTCATGATGCCGTTCCGGGCTTTGTGCACGAAGCGGTGTGGATAGTTTTTAACTGCAGTTAAAAATAAAAGAGGAGCATAAAATGCCAACATTTGTACGTACCGACAAATGCGATGGCTGCAAGGGTCAAGACCGTACCGCTTGCATGTACATCTGCCCCCACGACCTGATGAAGCTCGACAAGGACGGTTCTGAAACCGGCCATGCCATGCGTGCCTTCAATCAGGAGCCTGAGCAGTGCTGGGAGTGTTACTCCTGCGTCAAGATTTGCCCGCAGCAGGCAATCGAAGCTCGTCACTACGCTGACGTTGTACCGCTGGGTGGTTCCGTTCAGCCCCTGCGCGGTTCTGATTCCATCATGTGGACCATCAAGTTCCGTAATGGCACCCTGAAGCGCTTCAAGTTCCCCATTCGTACCACTCCCGAAGGTTCTATCGACCCTTACGCTGGTAAGCCCGAGGCCGACATGGCCAAGATTGAAGAGCCTGGCTTCTTCAACCACAACGAGCAGAACGGCTACCGCGCTGGCGATCCTAGCGAGCTGATCCGCAAGTAATCGCGCCGACTTAATTATTTAGAGGAATTTAGAAATGGCTGAATTTGGAAATCCAGACGTCATCGAAGAAGAAGTAGACGTCCTTATGATTGGCGGCGGTATGGCTAACTGCGGTGCCGCTTACGAAATCATGCAGTGGGCCAAGGGCACCGACCTGCGCATCAAGCTGGTTGATAAAGCCGCTATGGACCGCTCTGGTGCGGTTGCACAGGGTCTGTCTGCTATCAACACCTACATCGGTCCTGAGCAGGATCCGGCTGACTACGCTCGCATGGTCTCCAACGACCTGATGGGTATCACCCGTGATGACCTCGCCTATGACCTCGGCCGTCACGTTGACGAGTCTGTTCACCTGTTCGAAGAGTGGGGTCTGCCCATCTGGAAGACTGACGAGAACGGCGAGCGTTTTGACGGTTCTAAAGGCATGGCTACCCTGAAAGACGGCGGCAAGCCCGTACGTTCCGGTAAGTGGCAGATCATGATCAACGGCGAATCCTACAAGTGGATCGTTGCTGAAGCCGCCAAGAAGGCGATCGGTACCGAGCGCATCCAGGAGCGTGTTTTCATCGTTAAGCTGATTAACGACAAGAACGACCCTAGCCGTGTTGCTGGTGCCATCGGTTTCTCCGTACGTGACCACAAGATCTACGTCTACAAAGCCAAGGCAATCCTGCTGGCCGCTGGTGGTTGTGTAAACATCTTCCGTCCCCGCTCTGTTGGTGAAGGTACTGGTCGTGCCTGGTACCCGGTATGGAACGCAGGTTCTACCTACTCCATGGCTGCTGAGGCCGGCGCTGAGCTGACCCTGATGGAAAATCGCTTCGTACCTACCCGTTTTAAAGACGGTTACGGTCCTGTTGGCGCATGGTTCCTGCTGTTCAAATCACAGGCTACCAACGCTATCGGCGAGACCTAC
>JBFEUI010000031.1:0-27791 GCA_041547565.1 Thiohalomonadaceae bacterium | reverse complement strand
TGGTAGGCCTGCTTGAGAGAGGTTGCACCGGCCGCCGGAGAGTCGATGTGGCCGTAGGAACCACCACCGGAGGTGTTGATGACGTTGCCGTGACCCAGGTTCTCGAAGAAGCCGGGCAGGCGCAGGGCGTTCATACCACCGGAGATGATCGGGGTGGTGGGCTTCAGGCCGTACCACTTCTGGTTGTAGACCGGACCCTGGCACTCGTCACGCTCGATCATGTAGGCGATGATCTTGTCGGAGGCATCGCCTTCCATCTTGCCGTAGCCCATGGTACCGACGTGGATACCGGAGGCACCCTGCAGACGGCTCATCTTGGCCAGAACGAAAGCAGTGTAACCACGCTTGGAAGACGGAGAAGTCACGGCACCGTGACCGGCACGGTGATAGTGCAGGTACTGGTTCGGGTACTGGCGGCGGGCAGTGGTAACCATGCCGGGACCACCGACGTAGCCGTCAACCAGGAAGGCCACCTTGTCAGCGTCCTCACCGAAGGTCTCAAGGATGTAGTCGGCACGTGCGCACATCTCGTAGTGGTCGTCCGCGGTGATGTTGGCGGAGAACAGCTTGGCCTCACCGGTCTCGTCCTGGGCGCGCTTCATGGCGTCGGCAACGAGGGGGATAACCTTTTTGACGGGGCAGAAAGTCTGGTTGCCCTGGGGCTCGTCGTTCTTGATGAAGTCGCCACCGAGCCAGAACTGGTAGGCGGCCTCGGCGAAGGGCTCGGGACGCAGGCCCAGCTTGGGCTTGATGATGGTACCGGCGATGTAGCCGCCGTTCTCGACCGGACGGCCGAGGATACGCCACATGTCGCTGATGTCCTTGGCAGGACCGTCGAACAGCTGGATCATGCGCTCAGGCATGTAGAAGTCGTACATCTGAGCGTGCTCAACGTCGCCCATACCCTGGTTGTTACCGATGGTCAGGGTCAGGAAGGAGACCAGCATGGTGCGGCCGTCGGTGACGTTGCGATCGAACAGCTCGATGGGATACGCGATGCGCATCTCTTCGGTGGCTTCGTCGATGTGGTAAACCAGCGCGTCAACACCCTTGGTGAAGTCGTCGGTGGTGCAAACTTCAACGTTGGTACCGGTGGAAGACTCGGCGGCGAAGTGGGCAGCCACTTCCAGGTAGCCGTAGCCGGCTGCAGGCTTCATTTTGTAGGCACACAGTACGTGCTTACCACCGGCGATCAGATCATCTTCATTCAGAGAGAGATCAGCATAACGATTGGATTGATCCATTTATCAATACCTCAGACATTGGTTAACTTCTATCTGCAGCCAGGTGGTGCCGTGGCCACAACCCCAAAATTTATGTGGACAGCGATAATAAGGGATTAATGTTATAAGTAAAATTTAAAATATTGATAATAATGATAAGCTTAACCTTATGATTGTGCTATGCTGCCGTGCCACAGCCAAATCACTCTGCCCAGACCGACACGGCATCTGACCCTGACAGCCCCTGCACACGGCCGTTCAGACACGAATCGGCCGTATTGAAAACGACGCCATATTGGCTACTGTAAAAGAAGGTGGTGACAGGAAAACACACCAGGTACAGGCCTGCACACAATAACAATACAACCATGCCTCTGACACGATGAATATCACCCTGCGACAGCTCAAGGTCTTTGCCGCGGTGGCACGCCACCGCAGCTACACGCGTGCAGCCGAAGAGCTGTGCCTGACCCAGCCGGCAGTATCGATGCAGGTCAAGCAGCTGGAGAACCAGCTCGACATTCCGCTGTTCGAGCAGCTGGGCAAAAAGATCTACCTTACCGAGGCGGGTGAAGAGGTCTACCAGTATAGCCGTAACATCTCCCAGCAGCTCGATGAACTGGACATGGTCCTCTCCAACCTCAAGGGACTGCAGCACGGCAAGCTCAAGATCTCCGTGGCCACCACCGCCAACTACTTCGCGCCCCACCTGCTCGGCACCTTCTACCAGCGCTTTCCCGGCATCACCGTGATTCTCGATGTCACCAATCGCAAGACCCTGATCAACCAGCTGATAGAGAACGAGGTTGACCTGGTGATCATGGGGCGGCCGCCGGCCGAGGTCGAGGTGGAGTCCGGTGCCTTCATGGAAAACCCGCTGCTGATTATTGCGCCCCCCGATCACCCCCTGGCCAAGAAGAAGCAGATCAAGCTGAAACGCCTGGAGGAGGAGACTTTTCTTGTACGCGAGCGAGGTTCGGGTACGCGCAGCGCAATGGAAAACTTCTTCAAGCAACACGACATCCACATCACCACCGGTATGGAGGTCAGCTCGGACGAGGCCATCAAGCAGAGCGTGCAGGCGGGGCTGGGTCTGGGACTGATGTCGCGGGATGCGGTGGAGATGGAACTGACGCTGGGCAAGCTGATCGTGCTGGACGTGGAGAAGTTGCCCATCATGCGCCACTGGTATGTCATGCACCGCAAGGGAAAGCGTCTCTCGGTCGTGGCACAGGCGTTCAAGGACTTCCTGCTCCACGAGGCCGCGGAACTGCTGCAGAAGCAGCCACCAATCCTGCCGGAGCAGGTGGTCAAAAAGGCATAAGTTTACACAGCCGCGGCACGGGAATCAGAGCAGTGTAAATTCGGCTTCCGCGGTCGATTTGTCAATCGCAACGCTCATCTCGCAATGACCGTTGTCCTCCAGCGGATCATCACCGCAGCTGCAACCGCCGACAATCTCCGTGAAAAAAACGCCGAGAACGGCCTTTATTTTTTGCGGCTCATCGGTCACCGACAACACCGTTACAGAGATGCTGCCCTCGGCGACCACACCGCCCTGCGAAGTGGCTTTTGCCAGCGGCAGGTCACCCTGCTCCAGGGCCATGATTTCATGCTTGAGCGTTTGCCCGAATTCCTTCGACGGCCAGGACTCAAGCGCTTTAGGAAGTTTTACCATTTTGCGTATCCGGCGTGCTCGGTTCTGCTGCTATGGTTTCCCAATAAAAAAGGGGCGGAAGACCGCCCCTTCTTAACCCATCAAAGCGGGCTTAGTTGACCTTCGGGTCCAGCTCGCCGGCTTCGTACTGGGCAAACATGGTCTCCAGGGAGATCGGCTTGATCTTGGAGGCCTGGCCGGCGGAACCGAATGCTTCGTAGCGGTTCTTGCAGATATCGCTCATCGCCTTGGTCGCTTCCTTCAGGAACTTGCGCGGGTCGAAGTTGCTGGGGTTGTCGTGCAGGTGACGACGCACGGAGCCGGTAGAGGCCATACGCAGGTCGGTGTCGATGTTGACCTTGCGCACACCAGACTTGATACCCTCGACGATCTCGTCAACCGGCACGCCGTAGGTCTGACCCATGTCACCACCGTAGTCGTTGATGATCTTCAGCCAGTCCTGCGGAACGGAAGAGGAACCGTGCATAACCAGGTGAACGCTGGGGATGCGATCGTGGATCTCTTTCACGCGGTCGATACGCAGGATCTTTCCGGTGGGCTCCTGGGTGAACTTGTAGGCGCCGTGAGAAGTACCGATAGCGATAGCCAGGGCGTCAACGCCTGTCTTCTTGACGAAGTCAGCGGCTTCGTTCGGGTCGGTCAGCAGCATGTCCATGTCCAGCTTGCCTTCCGCGCCGTGGCCGTCTTCCTCACCCATCATACCGGTCTCGAGCGAACCCAGGCAGCCCAGCTCACCCTCAACGGATACGCCGCAGGCGTGGGCCATGTCGACGACGGTCTTGGTCACATCAACGTTGTACTCGAAAGAGGACGGTGTCTTGCCGTCTTCCATCAGTGAACCGTCCATCATGACCGATGAGAAACCGGACTGGATGGAGCGGGCGCAGATGGCCGGAGAGGCACCGTGGTCCTGGTGCATGACAACGGGGATGTGCGGGTACATCTCGACCGCGGCCTCGATTAGGTGGCGCAGGAAGGGCTCGCCGGCATAGGAGCGGGCACCGGCAGAACCCTGCAGGATGACCGGGCTGTCCACGGCATCGGCAGCCTGCATGATGGCATGCACCTGCTCCATGTTGTTGACGTTGAATGCGGGCAGGCCATAACCGTTCTCGGCGGCATGGTCCAGAAGTTGACGCATGGATACTAGGGCCATTTCAAACTCCTTAAAGTGTTAAAAGCAAATGAAATCTTCTCACCTTCGCAGAACACCAGGCTTTCCATTCATTCTGCGCGTTCGGGTGATAAACCTGTCAAATCAGTTCGCCGACCTTGACGATCTTCATAGCATTGGTGCCACCCATCTCGCCGGCCAGATCGCCCTTGGTGATAATCACCAGATCGCCATCGCGTACAGCGCCGCGGCGCAGCAGCTCGTCGATCGCCTCGCGATTCACCTCGGCATGGTCGGTCGAGGTTACATCAAAACTCACCGGATAAACACCCCGGAAAAGTGTGACTTTGCGGCGTGTCTCCACATGCCGGGTCATCGCGTAGATGGGGATACCGGAGCTGATGCGCGACATCCACAAAGGGGTGGAGCCAGACTCGGTCAATGCGGCAATCGCCTTCACCTTCAGGTGGTTGGCGCTGTACATTGTCGCCATCGCAATGGCCTCGTCGATGTGGGTAAACTCGGTATGAATACGGTGTTCCGAGACCGTCGCCTCACGCTGCTTTTCCGCCTCGAGGCAAATACGGTCCATCGCCCCCACAGCCTTGTCCGGATACTTGCCAGCGGCCGTCTCGGCGGAGAGCATGACCGCATCGGTACCGTCGAGCACGGCATTGGCCACGTCGAACACCTCGGCGCGGGTGGGGATCTG
Organism: Thiohalomonadaceae bacterium; assembly: GCA_041547565.1. Taxonomy (GTDB): domain Bacteria; phylum Pseudomonadota; class Gammaproteobacteria; order Thiohalomonadales; family Thiohalomonadaceae; genus JBFEUI01. The sequence goes on along the minus strand of JBFEUI010000031.1, from coordinate 23,064 downwards.
GTTCTCGATCATCGACTCCATCATCTGGGTCGCGGTGATCACCACCTTGTTCATCTCACGGGCGGTATGGATCAGGCGTTTTTGCACCGGTGGCAGCGCCGCATCGCCAATCTCCACACCCAGGTCGCCACGGGCAATCATGATGGCATCGGATGCGGCGATGATCTCTTCTACCGCATCCAGCGCCTCGGCACGTTCGATCTTGGAAATGATGCCGCCCTTGCCGCCCGCGGCGCGGAAGAGTTCACGTGTCTCGTTGACATCCTCGGCACTGCGCGGGAAGGAGAGTGCCAGGTAGTCGGCCTCCATCTTCGCGGCCAGCTTGATGTCTTCCTTGTCCTTGTCGGTCAGGGCCTGTGCAGACAGTCCGCCACCCTGGCGGTTGATGCCCTTGCGGTCGGACAGCTCGCCGCCGACCACGACCCGGCAGCGCACCTCTTTTCCGTGCACCTCGTCCACCCACAACACCAGGCGGCCGTCGTCGAGCAACAGGGTGTCACCACGCTTGACGTCATCCGGCAGTTGCTTGTAGGCGATTCCCACCCGCTCGGCTGTTCCCCCTTTGGGATCGCAGGCGGCATCGAGGATGAAATTGGCACCCTCTTCAAGAACGACCTTGCCTTCCTTGAAACGGTCAATGCGGATTTTCGGGCCCTGCAGGTCACACAGCACCCCGACCTGGCGCCCGTGGGCGCGGCAGCGATTCCTCACCCGCTCGGCACGCTCCATATGCTCTTCCGGGGAACCATGGGAAAAGTTGATGCGGATGACATCGACACCCGCCTCGATCACCTTGTCCAGCATCTTCGGGTCATCGGTTGCCGGACCCAGTGTAGCAACGATTTTTGTGCGTCTTTGCATAATTTCCAGTTTCGAGATTGATGTTGCGGCGATTACCGGACCACCTCAGCGGGCCGGCAATCCTGTTCCCGAAACACTCTTATTTTGCACGCTCTTCCAGCATAGCCACAGCCGGCAGGGTCTTGCCTTCCAGGTACTCGAGGAAGGCACCGCCGGCGGTGGAGATGTAGGAGACCTTGTCGTAAATGTCGTACTTCTGGATTGCGGCGATGGTGTCACCGCCGCCTGCCAGACTGAAGCCGTCGGCATTGGCAATGGCCATGGAGACGGTCTTGGTACCCTCGCCGAACTGGTCAAACTCGAATACGCCGACCGGACCGTTCCAGACGATGGTGCCGGCCTTGGCGATGATGTCGGCCAGCTCCTGCGCCGACTTGGGGCCGATGTCGAAGATCATGTCATCGTCCGCCACTTCGTCGGCGTTCTTCAGGGTGGCTTCGGCAGTCTCGCTGAATTCCTTGCCGCACACCACGTCGACCGCGATCGGAATGTTGGCACCGCGCGCCTTCATCTTCTCGACCAGTGCCTTGGCGGTGTCGACCAGGTCGTCCTCGCACAGCGACTTGCCCACATTGTTACCCATCGCCTTGAGGAAGGTGTTGGCGATACCGCCACCGACCACCAGCTGGTCCACCTTCTCGGACAGCGCCTCGAGCACGGTCAGCTTGGTAGAGACCTTGGAGCCGCCGACAATAGCGACCATGGGACGGGCCGGGTTGGCCAGGGCCTTGGCCAGGTTGTCCAGTTCATCGGCCAGCAGCAGACCGGCACAGGCGGTGGGGGCAAACTTGCCGGCACCATGAGTGGAGGCCTGGGCACGGTGCGCGGTACCGAAGGCGTCCATCACGAACACATCGCACAGCGCGGCGTATTTCTTGGCCAACTCCTCGTTGTCCTTCTTCTCACCGGCGTTGAAGCGCACGTTCTCCAGCAGTACCACCTCACCCTCGGCCACGTCGAAACCGCCATCGAGGTAATCCTTGATCAGGCGCACTTCCTTGCCCAGCTTCGCGCTCATGTCGGCAGCGATAGGGGCCATGGAGTTCTCCTCGTCCGCCTTGCCCTCTTCGGGACGGCCGCGGTGCGACATCACCATGACCTTGGCGCCGGCCTTCATGCAGTGCTCGATGGTCGGCATGGAGGCGGTGATACGGGCATCGGAGGTTACCTTGCCGTCCTTGACGGGTACGTTGAGGTCGGCGCGGATCAGTACGCGCTTGCCGGCAAGATCGAGATCGGTCAACTTGATGAAAGACATTTTTTCACTCCACCTAAATTATTCAAAAAGAATTTTGCTAAACCTCACGCTTAGCAAAAGACTCTAATTTGCGTAGAAAACGCGGAGACCGCAAAGGCGCAAAGAACGCGAAGGAATTTATGAAAAAACCCTCTGCGTCCTCTGCGTCTCTGCGACCTTGGCGTTAAACATCCAAAGCTGGATTAATTTGCGGCAACGTGCTCAACAAAGCGCAGCATGTTCGCAGTGTAGCCGTACTCGTTGTCGTACCAGGAAACGACCTTGACGAAGGTGCCGTCCAGAGCGATACCGGCCTCGGCATCGAAGATGGAGGAGAAGCCAACGCCACGGAAGTCGGTGGAGACAACCTTCTCATCGGTGTAACCCAGAGTCTTGCTGATGTCGCCGTTCTCGGAAGCCTCTTTCATCGCCGCACAGATATCGTCATAAGACGCTTCGTTGTTCAGCTCGACGGTCAGGTCAACCACGGATACGTCAGAAGTCGGTACACGGAAGGCCATGCCGGTCAGCTTGCCGTTCAGCTCGGGCAGAACCACACCAACGGCTTTTGCAGCACCGGTGGAGGAAGGAATGATGTTCTCCAGGATACCGCGGCCACCGCGCCAGTCTTTCTTGGAAGGACCGTCAACAGTCTTCTGGGTAGCGGTTGCAGCGTGAACGGTAGTCATCAGACCACGCTTGATGCCCCACTTGTCGTTCAGAACCTTGGCAACAGGCGCCAGGCAGTTGGTGGTGCAGGAAGCGGCAGAGATGATGGCCTGACCGGCGTAAGTTTCGTGGTTAACGCCGTATACGAACATCGGGGTACCGTCCTTGGAAGGCGCGGACATTACCACCTTCTTGGCGCCGGCAGCGATGTGCTTCTGGCAGCCTTCCTCGGTGAGGAAGAAGCCGGTGCACTCGAGAACGATATCAACACCGACATCGCTCCAGGCCAGGTTGGCCGGATCGGTCTCGGCAGTCAGGCGGATCTCCTTACCGTCTACGATCATGCCGGAACCACCGGCGGCAACTTCACCGCCAAAACGACCGTGTACGGAGTCGTACTTCAGCATGTAGGCGAGGTAATCGGCGTCGAGCAGGTCGTTGATAGCAACAACTTCGATACCGGGGAAATCGCGAGCGATAGCACGGAAAGCCATGCGGCCGATGCGGCCAAAACCATTAATACCGACTTTGATAGTCATGGGTTATCTCCCTAAGTTTGAACAGTTAAATCATTCACGGAGAGGCCCCGGAGGGCCGCTCCAAAATACAGTTGATTAAAGGACTTCTTCTACCGCCTTGACAACGTTCTCAACGGTAAAGCCGAACTCCTTGAACAGCTCGCCGGCCGGGGCGGACTCGCCGAAGCGGTCGATACCCAACACCTTGTCGGCGTACTTGTACCACAGCGGGGTGACACCGGCCTCGACGGCCACGGTGGGCACGCCCTTGGGCAGTACCGCAGCGCGGTAGGCGTCGTCCTGGGCCTCGAAGGCATCCACAGACGGCATGGAAACAACACGCACCTTCTTGCCGGACATCGCCGCGGCGGCATCCATTGCCAGGGCCACTTCAGAACCGGTGGCCAGAATGATCGCATCCGGCGTACCGTCGCAATCCTTCAGCACATAGCCGCCCTTGGCGATATTGGCAATCTGCTCGTCAGTACGGTTCTGGTGGGGCAGTCCCTGACGTGAGAAGCACATGCTGGTCGGACCGTCGCTGCGCTCGATAGCATAGCGCCAGGCCACCGCAGTCTCCACCGCATCACAGGGACGCCATACGCTCATGTTGGGAATGACGCGCATCGAGGCGATCTGCTCGACCGGCTGGTGGGTAGGGCCGTCCTCGCCCAGACCGATGGAGTCGTGGGTGTAGACGAATATGGAACGCTGCTTCATCAGCGCGGCCATACGCAGGGCGTTGCGGGCATATTCCATGAACATCAGGAAGGTGCCACCGAAGGGAATGAAACCGCCGTGCAGGGCAACACCGTTCATGATGGCGGACATACCGAACTCGCGTACACCGTAGGAGAGGTAGTTACCGTCGGCCACGGTGTTGGTGATCGCCTTGGAACCGGACCAGGAGGTCAGGTTGGAGGGGGTCAGGTCGGCAGAACCGCCGAGAAACTCGGGCAGTACTTCAGCGTAGCCGTTGATGGAGTTCTGTGAGGCCTTGCGCGTGGCGGGACCATCTGCCTTGGCATTGACCTCGGCGACGAACTTGTCGGCGTGCTCGGTCCAGTTGGCCGGCAGCTCACCCTTCATGCGGCGCTCGAACTCGGCAGCCAGCTCCGGATGGGCGGCCTTGTAGGCCTCGAACTTGGCGTTCCAGTCAGACTCGGCGGCAGCGCCCTTGTCCTTGGCGTTCCAGCCGGCGTAGATATCCTCGGGAATCTCGAAGGGACCGTGGTTCCAGCCCAGGTTCTCGCGGGTGGCCTTGATCTCATCGTCACCCAGCGGGGCGCCGTGGCAGTCGTGGCTGCCGCACAGGTTGGGTGAACCGTAACCGATAACCGTCTTGCAGCAGACCAGGGTCGGCTTGTTGTTGACCGACTTGGCATCGTGGATGGCCTTGTCGATAGCCTCGGCATCGTGGCCATCGACATCACGGATAACGTGCCAGCCGTAGGCCTCGAAGCGCTTGGCGACATCCTCACCGAACCAGTTCTCAACGTGACCGTCGATGGTAATGCCGTTGTCATCCCAGAAGGCGATCAGCTTGCCCAGGCCCAGGGTACCGGCCAGTGAGCAGGCCTCGTGGGAGACACCCTCCATCATGCAGCCGTCGCCCAGGAACACGTATGTGTGGTGGTCGACAATGTGGTGGCCGTCACGGTTGAACTGGGCGGCCATGGTGCGCTCGGCCAGTGCCATGCCGACACCGTTGGTGATGCCCTGTCCCAGCGGACCGGTGGTGGTCTCAATACCCGGCGCATAACCGTACTCGGGGTGGCCCGGGGTGCGGGAGTGCAACTGGCGGAAATTCTTCAGGTCATCGATAGACAGATCGTAACCGGTCAGGTGCAGCAGAGAGTAGATCAGCATGGAGCCGTGGCCGTTGGAGAGGATAAAACGGTCACGGTCGTGCCAGTCAGGATTGGCCGGGTTGTGCTTCATGTGGCCGTTCCACAGCACCTCGGCAATATCCGCCATACCCATGGGGGCACCTGGATGACCGGAGTTGGCCTTTTGCACGGCGTCCATGCTCAGGGCACGGATGGCATTTGCAAGATCTTTGCGGCTTGGCATTGATATCTCCTTAACAGCAATTCAAATAGTTTTGAAAACGTTCACTGCACCCTCCCATGATGAGGACGATGCACGGGTATTCGTTACAAAGCACACTTAGAGGGGGAGCGGGCCTGCCGCTACCGAAACCGCATTTTCCACCGGCGTAGCGACCACCCTTGAGCAATGCTCAACGCGTGGTTGCGGGCCCAGACAAACCAGTACGCAAGACCCGAAATCCGTAACCCCCAATCGTTCCATGTCGCCTCGCATGGCGTTCGTGCCATACTGCGCGAGTATTGCAGCTGCGACATTAAATAAGTCAACGGAACATGCGATTCTCGCCTATCTTCCGGATACGGGCAATAGGCAATTCACAAAAAAAAACCTGCCCCCCTATGAATACCCCTTATAATTCATTGAGTTATTGATGCATTAAATAAAATTATGGTGATTATTGCGTGTCACCGAATAAAGATAAAAGTCAAATATTTACCACGCATAGCTAGCGTCAAATCACGCATAATATCGATCTCAGGGACACGACTTATCGACTGCCTCGCCACATATAACACGCCGCCTATCACGGTCTGTACAACCATGCCTCTCACGAAAACAATGGAAAAGCCGTCACAGCGACTATAAAATAGCCGGTCTTGCGGATTTCACACCGCCCCGGCGGACACGGACTCATTACACCAAGCGGATTAAAGAACGATGAAAAACAGCTATCTCTTCACCTCGGAGTCGGTCTCAGAAGGCCACCCGGACAAGGTTGCCGATCAGATCTCCGATGCGGTGCTCGATGCCATCCTGGAGCAGGACAAACATGCGCGTGTCGCCTGCGAAACCATGGTCAAGACCGGTGTGGCCATCGTAGCCGGCGAGATCACAACCTCTGCCTGGGTCGATCTGGAAGACATTGTGCGCGATGTCATCACCGATATCGGCTACACCAGTTCTGATGTCGGCTTCGACGGCGCCACCTGCGCCGTGCTCAACGCCATCGGCAAACAGTCCGTGGACATCGCCATGGGCGTCGATCGCGAGAGCCCCGAGTTGCAGGGTGCCGGTGACCAGGGCCTGATGTTCGGCTACGCCTGCAACGAAACCGATGTGCTGATGCCCGCCCCCATCACCTATTCCCACCGTCTGGTCGAGCGCCAGGCCGAGGTACGCAAGAACGGCATCCTGCCCTGGCTGCGCCCCGATGCCAAGAGCCAGGTCACGTTGCGCTACGAGGATGGCAAGCCGGTGGGCATCGACGCGGTGGTCCTCTCCACCCAGCACAACCCGGACATCTCGCAAAAAGACCTGCAGGAGGCGGTGATGGAGACCATCATCTCACCGATCCTGCCCAAGGAGTGGCTGGACAGCTGCCCGCTCGACAAGATCCACATCAACCCCACCGGCAAGTTCGTTATCGGTGGCCCGCTGGGCGACTGCGGCCTGACCGGCCGCAAGATCATCGTCGACAGCTACGGCGGCATGGCCCGTCACGGCGGTGGCGCCTTCTCGGGCAAGGACCCGTCCAAGGTGGACCGCTCCGCCGCCTACGCCGGCCGTTACGTGGCCAAGAACATCGTCGCCGCCGGTCTGGCCGACAAGTGTGAGATCCAGGTCTCCTACGCCATCGGCGTGGCCGAACCCACGTCCATTACCGTGGACACCTTCGGTACAGGAAAAATCGAAGATGAGAAGATCGAGGCACTGGTCCGCGATCACTTCGACCTGCGTCCCTACGGTCTGGTCAAGATGCTCGACCTGATTCATCCCATGTACCGCCATACTGCCGCCTACGGTCACTTCGGCCGGGTCCCGTTCGAGGCGACCGACAAGCAGGGGAACAGCTACACCGTCTTCTCATGGGAGAAGACCGACAAGGCCGAGGCACTGAAAGCCGCCGCGGGCCTGTAACATTCACATCACCGCAAGGCTGCAGCACCCTAAATAACAGCAGGGGCAAACGCACCTTTGCGGAAAATTCCAGACTCCCTGAGGAGCGCTGCAGCGGTCTATCCGTCAGGCTCAGGAGGTTTGCATCATCGTCAACGGCGCTCCAAACGATACTAGGAGAGAACCATGTCAGAGTTTACCGATTACAAGGTGGCCGACATCTCCCTGGCCGATTGGGGCCGCAAGGAGATCGCCATTGCCGAAACCGAAATGCCGGGCCTGATGGCCCTGCGCGAGGAGTTCGGTGCCGCCAAACCATTGAAGGGTGCCCGCATCATGGGTTCCCTGCACATGACGATCCAGACTGCCGTTCTGATCGAGACACTGGTCGAACTCGGTGCGGAGGTGCGCTGGGTCTCCTGTAACATCTTCTCCACGCAGGATCATGCAGCGGCGGCCATCGCCGCCGACGGCATCCCGGTCTATGCCTGGAAGGGCGAGACCATCGAGGAGTACTGGTGGTGCACCGAGCAGGCCTTCACCTGGCCGGACGGCAAGGGCCCCAATATGATCCTCGACGACGGTGGCGATGCCACCCTGCTGCTGCACAAAGGTGTGGAATTCGAAAAAGCCGGCGCAGTGCCCGAACCGAAAGAAGGCGACAATGAGGAGTGGGTAGCCATTCTCGGCGTGCTCAAGCGCAACCTGGAGAAGAATCCAGGTATGTGGAGCGAGATGGCCAAGGGCATCCACGGTGTAACCGAGGAAACCACTACCGGAGTACACCGCCTCTACCATATGGAAAAGGAAGGGTCACTGCTGTTCCCGGCGATGAACGTCAACGACTCGGTCACCAAATCAAAGTTCGACAATCTCTATGGTTGTCGCGAATCACTGCTCGACGGCATCAAGCGCGCCACCGATGTCATGGTCGCGGGTAAGATTGCCGTGGTACTCGGCTATGGGGATGTCGGCAAGGGTTGTGCACAGGCGTTCCGTGGCATGGGCGCCACCACCTGGGTCACCGAAATCGATCCCATTTGCGCCCTGCAGGCCTCCATGGAAGGCTATCGCGTTGTCACCATGGAAGAGGCATGCAAGCTGGGTGATATCTTCGTCACCACGACGGGTAACGAAGCGGTCATCACCCACGACCATATGGCCGCAATGAAAAATGAGGCCATTGTCTGCAATATCGGTCACTTCGACTCCGAGATTGAGGTAGCCTCGCTACGCCAGTACGAGTGGGAAAATATCAAACCCCAGGTCGATCACATTATCTTCCCCGACGGCAAGCGAATTACCCTGCTGGCGGAGGGACGGCTGGTCAACCTGGGCTGTGCCACCGGTCACCCCAGCTTTGTCATGTCCGCCTCCTTCACCAATCAGGTGCTGGCACAGATCGAGTTTTTCACCAAGGGCGACAGCTACGAAAACAAGGTCTACGTCCTGCCGAAGATCCTGGACGAGAAGGTCGCCCGGCTGCACCTGAAGAAGCTTGGCATAAACCTGACCGAGCTCACCCAACAGCAGGCCGACTACATCGATGTACCCGTCGAAGGGCCGTACAAGCCGGACCATTATCGCTATTAAGTTGTCAGTGGCGAGTGGCGGGGGATATTTTTCTTGCCACTCGCTACGCTCCACTCGATACTAGATAATTATGGAATCCCAGAAAAAGCATCCGCGCCAGTTCAGCTTCGAATTCTTTCCTCCAAAAGGTGAAGAAGGGTTAGCCAAACTTCACGCAACCCGCGACGAACTGGCCAGGCTCAATCCACGCTACGTCTCGGTCACATTCGGGGCCGGCGGCTCCACCCAGAGTGGTACCGTCGACACGGTTAAAGAGTTGCTGGCAGCCGGTCTCGATACCGCCCCGCACCTCTCCTGCATCGGCTCTACCCGGGAGAATATCCTGGCACTGCTCAATGACTACATCGACATGGGCGTGACGCGCATCGTGGCCTTGCGCGGCGACATGCCCTCGGGCATGCGCGATACCGGTGAGATGCATTACGCCAATGAACTGGTTGAGTTCATTCGCCAGCAGACCGGCAATCACTTCCATATCGAGGTGGCCGCCTATCCTGAGTTTCACCCGCAGGCACCAAGCGCACAGCAGGACATGGAGAACTTCAAACGCAAGGTTGATGCCGGGGCCAACGCAGCGATCACCCAGTATTTCTATAATGCCGATGCCTACCTGCATTTTATCGATGACTGTGAACGGTTGGGCATCGACATCCCCATTGTGCCCGGTATCATGCCGCTGACCAATATAAAGCAAATTGCCCGTTTCTCGGCGATGTGTGGCGCGGAAATTCCACGCTGGTTGCGGCTGCGCCTTGAGGGTCTGGGCGAGGACAGCGCAGCAGTCCGTGCATATGGCCTGGACTTTAGCGTCGAGCTTTGCCAACGGCTGCTCGATGCGGGCGCGCCTGGGCTGCACTTTTATACCATGAACAACAGTGCGGCAACGAAAACCATCTGGCAGGCACTCGGACTTGACGGGTAGAAGTGACACCGCCTTGCCGGCTAAGCGCACCAGGACACAGCTATGCGCATTCCCCGTATTTATCATGAAGGTGAACTTAGACTCAACAAGCCTGTAGCGCTGAGCGGATCAGCAGCAACGCACCTGGTACGCGTGTTGCGCCTCGGCAGCGACGACCCCATCACCCTGTTCAACGGCAACGGTGGGGAATTTTCTGCACTAATTACTGAAGTTATTAAACGCCAGGTCATCGTCACGCCGACCGAGTTTCACGAGCGTGAGCGCGAGTCGCCACTTATCCTCCACCTGGCCCAGGGTATCTCGAAGGGTGAACGGATGGACTACACCATCCAGAAAGCTGTCGAACTGGGTGTCAGTGAAATCACCCCAATCGCCACGGAGCGCAGTGTGGTGAACGTCAAGGGAGAGCGCATGGAGAAAAAGTTGCGCCACTGGCGCGGCATTATCAGCAGCGCCTGCGAACAATGCGGACGCAACACCCTGCCCATTCTCAATCCTGTTGAAACGTTCAGCTACCACATTGGCAAACAGACTGATGCTGTCAGATTGCTGCTGGATCATCGCGCTGAGGGGACAATTCATTCGATAGATGCGGGCGAGTCAGTCGAGCTGCTCATCGGCCCCGAGGGTGGGCTCTCTCCCGCAGAACGTGATGCAGCCATCAAGGCCGGTTACCGGGCTGTTCGCTTCGGTCCACGCATCCTGCGCACGGAAACCGCTGCCGTAGCCGCGCTTGCCGTACTGCAAGCGCAGTTGGGCGATCTTGGATAGAACGGATAAGTCACGACCAGAGACACACTCAAACAGGCATCAGGGTGTGCTGCAGCGCAAGGTTCCTAGCAGCAGCTGCCGGCGAACAAGCAAGCCCTCCCTTTCACAGCTATTATTTTCAGCTGCCTACTTCAGCAGCGCAATATAATTTGCCAGGGCTTCTATGTCGTTATCCGACAGGTTGTTTGCAACCTGTTCCATCAGCACATTGCGCCGCTCGGAGCCGCCATAGGCAATGTTTCCCCGCGCATTATCACGAAAACGCTTCAGGGTATTGATGACGTACAGGGGCTGTTGGCCGGCGAGGCGCGCGTAACCCATCTCACCGCGACCATCCGCCCCGTGGCAGGCCTGGCAGACCGACTGGAAAATACGTTGTCCAGTAGACGCCTTTGCCTGATCGGCCTGTACAGGCTTCAGTTTTTGATGGGAGAAATAGATCGACAGGTTGACCTTGTCCTCGAATGAAAACTCGCTGGCCAGCGTCTGCATTACAAAATTCTTTCGTACGCCGGTCTGGAAGTGCTGGAACTGATCCACAAGGTATGTCGGGTTTTGTTCGGCGAGATTGGGAATATCCGGTTTTTTACTGTTGCCGTCTATACCGTGGCAGTGCTGACACAGCGTCACCCTCTCCTTGCCTTTGACCATTGCCTCCTGGAGCGTTGCCTGTTTCGCCGAGATATTATTCACCCAGGCAAGTATCTGCTCTCTTTCCTGAATTTCAGCTGCACCCACAGATACGATGCCAACAACCATAGACCCCAGTAATGAATAGAATATTTTTTTCATTTTGTCCCTGTAACATTAATACTGTTCTAACAACTAACCAACACGTTCTACGTGATTACAATAACTATCTTCTGCTGCCACCCAGTCCCAGTTGCAGCAACATGCCTTCAATGATGTCGAGATCCGGGATAATTGCCTCATCCCCCTCCACCACAACCCGGCACTGAACCGGAGCCAGATCGGCATGCTCCTGTTCACGGCGCGTCATGCTCTCTTCCGTGGCCTGCAGCAGGCGTGGAATACCCTGCAACTCTAGCGCAAAAAACGGCAATGCGGCATGCCCGCCGAAACTGTTGAAAACCGCGATACGCGCCTGACTGCTACGCACACCCTCGCCGCTACCCAGCAAGCCTTCGTAACTTACTAGCGGTACGCTGCTGCCGCGCCACAACAGCATGCCCTGCATCCAAGCGGGGGCGTGCGGGGTAGGCACCGGGGCCTCGTAGGGTGCGACCTCTGCAACACAGGTATTGGGAACCAGCAACTTCATGCCCCGCAGCGGTAACAGCAGACAACGGATCAGCAGTTCAGATGTATCACTCTGCGCCATTTTCAAACCAGTCTATAGTTAAATACAAATCAAGCACTCCGCCAGAATACCGCGCCTGGCGTTTATTTTTTGAGCAGTGCGTGGATGTTCTCCAGCAGATCAGACTCGGTAAACGGTTTACCCATATAAACATTCACGCCTATCTCCATGGCTCGCTGTTTATGCTTCTCACCAGTTCGAGAGGTAATCATGATTATCGGAATGTCTTTCAGGCGATCCGAGTTGCGAATATGCGTTGCAAGCTCGTAACCGTCCATACGCGGCATTTCGATATCGAGCAGCATCACATCCGGGATCTGCTCCTCAAGCGCGGCCAGGGCATCTACTCCATCCTTGGCGGAGATGGTGCGCATCTCATTTCGTTTCAGCAGGCGTTCCGACACCTTGCGCACGGTAATCGAATCATCCACCACCATAACCAGTGGTTCGGCACTGACAGCTGCCGCCTCAACCTGTTCACCCGGAGCCTCTTTCTGAACCTCACGCTTGGCCAGGCCATGCCGAATGAGCGAAGGCATATCGATGATCAGAGCGACACTGCCATCTGCCAGAATCGTGGCACCCGCCAGGTCCTGCAGCGTACTCAACTGCGGGCCGAGCGATTTCACGACGATCTCGCGGCTGCCAAGTAGGCCATCAACCAGCAGCGCCACACGCTGGTCACCACTCTGGGTCAGCAGGACAGGCAGCTTGCTGCCCTCTGCCGCAGCGGCGCTTGGACCAGCGGCACCAAGTACCGATGCGATATTCAGGAGGTCGTAATCCTGGCCGACCCAGTGGTAGATCGGCTGCTCCGCACTCATCAGTTCATCCAGTTCATCGTGTGAAATACGCTCAATGCCCTGAATACCCAGCAGCGGAATCGCATAGATATCCTCACCGGCGTTCACCAGGAGTGCACGACTAACAGACAAGGTAAGCGGCAAACGGATGGTAAACACGGTGCCTTGCTCTTTTTGCGAATCAATTGTAAGCACACCGCTTAGCTGCTTTATCTCGCTATTGACCACATCCATGCCGACACCGCGGCCAGCAACCTGGCTCAGTGACTCTGCAGTAGAAAGGCCTGACTCGAGAATAAACTGCATCAGTTCATGATCACCCAGTTCCGCACCTTCACTGATAAGCCCCCTGTCCAGAGCCTTTGCACGCACTCGCTCCAGGTCGATGCCGCGGCCATCGTCGCTGACGTTGATTACGACCTCGGAGCCTTCGCGGGAGAGTGCTATCTTGATCGTGCCCTCGGGTGACTTCCCCTTCTTTTTCCTTTCCTCCGGGCTTTCAATACCATGCGCGATCGCGTTGCGTAACATGTGTTCGAGCGGTGCCATCATCCGCTCCACAACATTTCTGTCCATTTTTACGTCGGCACCGGAGAAGGTGACCTTTGCCTCTTTGCCAAGCTCGGAACAGGTCTGGCGAACAATACGGCGCAGGCGTGGTGCATTCTCAACCAGCGGCACCATTCGCGTCTGCATCAGACTCTCCTGCAACTCGGTATTGACCCGTGACTGTTGCAACAGCAACGTTTCACTTTCACGCGTCAGGCCAAGCAGCGCCTCCTCGACACTGACCAGGTCACTCAAACTCTCCATCATGGAGCGGGAAAGCTGCTGCATATTGGTGAAGCGGTCAAACTCCAGCGGATCAAAATCCTCATAGCCCTGCTGCGCAGCTTCCTGACGCCTTGAATCGATCTGGGCCTCTGTTTCAATATCAAACTGCCGCAATTGATCGCGTAAGCGCGCTACGGTCTGGTCCAGTTCCTCGATACTAAAACGGAAGGAACCGATCTGTTGTTCGACACGGGAGCGGTAAATACTTACCTCACCGGCGAAGTTGACCATATTGTTGAGAATGTCGGAACGCACACGAATAACCTCGTGCTGAACACGCGCACCCTTGCGCCTGTTCTGTACACGTTCCTCCTCTTCCCGCGCCCGCTGCGCCTCTCTTTCCTGCTCAGCCTTTTCCTCGAGTTCCTCAGCAACCGCGTGCTGCGCCTGGTTCTTCTCGACAAACTCCTCAAGCAGCTGGATCTGTACCTGCGAACTATCCAGTGGCTCGTTGGTACCCAGCTGTTCTAGCTGGCGCCCGAGCAATTCGGTGCTCTGCTCATACAGGATGACAAGCTCATCGGTGACCGCAATATGACCATCAAGGACATGCTGAATCGTGTCCTTGAGACACAGCGCCATATCGGCGATCTCCGCCACACTTTCATTGGCGGCATCAGTTGCAAGAGCGCTGATATTATTTTGCAGTCGTTCGATAAGCTCCGACTCGTCTTTCGCGCCCTTCCACCCCTGAATATTGCGTCGGATCTGCTCAAGGGTTTCCATTGCGGTACCAAACATGGGGTGCAGCTTCGACTCGGCAGCAAGAGCGGGTGCTTCCATCGTCTCCGCAACTACCTCAACCTCGGCTTCCTCGGGCTCGGCCACAGCGCCCGCTTCCGATGACCTGGCAAGGGCATCGACACGCCTGATCAGATCATCACCGGAGACCAACGGCTCATGATCGCGAACCTTCTCCAGCATCGTCACCAGGCGATCCAATGCCAACTGCAGCAGTTCCATCATCTCCTTGGAGCGCTTCAGGCGGCCTTCGACCACACCTTCAAACGTCGACTCCAGGCTGTGGCTGAGATTACCGATAGGCGTCACACCCGCCATACGGGCGCCACCCTTTAAGGTGTGCAGCTGGCGCTGCAGCGCCTCGGCCAGTGAGCGGTCATCCGGATTGTCCACCCAGGACTGCAGTGTCTCTTCACTGGCATCGAGTATTTCCGTACCTTCCTCGAGGAATATCTCCAGCAATTCCGGATCATAGTCTTCCTCCATGAGAGTCACTTCGGCTTCTGCCGGTACAGCAGCTTCCTCCTGGGCCGGTTCTTCCTCGACGCCAATCTCCGGTTCAGCCGTCTCGATTTCGATCGCCTCGATCTCTTCCAGACCCGGTTGTTCCTCCGGCGTGGCGATCTCCTCTTCTTCAAGCAGTGCAGCGATATCGGGAATATCGATCGATTCCACATCCGCACCAGCTTCAGCCTCAGTCGCTTCGACAGGCGTTGCCGACTCTGCTGACTCCCCGACTTCTTCAATCTCTTCCACAACTGCGGCCAGGCCCGCTTCAGGTGATACCTGTGCGCCGTGTTCCAGGTGCTGCACTGCGGCATACAGGCCATCTGCCCGTAGCTGGAGCTCCGTCCTGTCAGGCTCCGGTTGGTTGTTGTCCAGCAAATGGGCCATCATCGAGTTGATGTAGCCAACTGTATCCTCAAGTACAGACAAACCCTCATCATCAACGGCACGCTGTTCTGCCTGCAGGGTTTTAGCGTATTTCTCCAGTACCGCGCTCACCTCGGCAACCGGTTCGATACCCGCCATACGGGAACTGCCCTGCAGCGTGTGCAGGGCGCGGATCAGCGGTTCGCTCACCCTGGCACCTTCACCGCCTTTAACCTGCGCCAAAAAGTCGTTGATTGCGGCCAGGTGAGTCTCGGCTTCCTTCGAATAGATATCCAGCAGCACCGGATCGAGCGCAGATGGTGCCGCCTCAGCAGCAGGCGCCTCCTCTTCGACAATCGCTTCCGGCTGCGCCTCCATCTCAGCGGGAGTCGCTTCTGCAACCTGCATCCCGCCCGGCTTGGACAGGTCCTCGGCCGCTTCGGTCAGCATCTGGATATCAGCGCTCGGTGTTTTCCCGCTTCGGAACTGTTCGAGCAACTGTGGCAAGGCCTCTTGCGCCATCTCCAGCACATCGAACATTACATTGTTGTGCGGCACCGTCCCATCGATGACGCGATTGAGCAGGCTCTCAAAGGCCCAGGCAAACTCGCCGACATCGGAAGCACCGACCAGCCGACCGCTGCCCTTTAGTGTATGGAAACTACGCCTTAATTCCCGTAACGACTCCTCGTCGCTTGGGCTTGATTTCCATTGCGGCAATAACTCATTGATCCTGGCGAATTCCTCTTCCGCCTCTTCAACGAAGATTTCGATAATTTCATCATCAAGTTCATTGACGGGTGCCGATTCGGGCTGCGCTTCAGAGATTACCGGAGCCGCTTCAATCGTCTCCTCTATCTCAACTGCTGCAGCCTCCTGCTCAGGCGCAGTCACCTCGATGTCAGTTGTTTCAATCTCCAGTTCTGGCACGCTGCCGTCTTCAGGTTCGGCAACAACCTCTTCAACCGCACTCCCGGCTGTCACCTCCGGTGCCGCCTGCTCCTCAAGTTCCAGTCCAGGCGCTGATTCCAGCTCAGCAGCACTCGTCTCAACCGGAGGTTCTGCGGCAATTTCTATCTCAACCGGTTCGATCTCAGGCAGCGCTGCAGCCCCTTCGGCCGCCTCACCCTTGTCTAGCTGCTCAACCTCCAGTTCCTCGGGTGCAACCTCTTCAACCGTCTCAGGAAGCGACTCGGCAACGATATGTTCAGGCTCCGCCCTGACACCTGAACCCATCGGATAACCCAGTTCGGCCACTGCCCGCTCTGCAAACTCCAGTGCCGAGCCAGGATGCACCTTGTTCTGCACGAAGGCCTCAAGGTAATACTCGATACTCATTATGGCATCGGCCAACTGATCAAGTTCTGATTCAGCAGGGATGCTATCCGAGGCAATCAGTTTGTCGCTGATATAGGCCTGGCAGGAACCGAGTATCTGTGCCACACGCTTGTAGGAGAGCAGTTCCATGCCACCTGAAATCTGGTGCAGTCGCGCTGGAATTTCCTCGAGTGCCTTACTGTTGCTCTGATCATCCAGGTAGAGGCTGATCGCTTCACGAATGTAGACCAGATCGTCCTTCGCCTCTTTCATCACCTGGCGAATTACACGATGATGCTCTGCCTCCGCCTGCGGGCTTAGCTCATCGCCAGAAACCTGTTCACTCAGGTCATCTGCCTTTTCCGCCGGCGCATAGCCCCCCCAGTCTTTCAATGCCGACTCAACACTGAGCACCGCACCGGCAATCCCCATCAGGTTACCGTCACTGATCTCCTGAGTGCCGTCGATCATTGCATTGATCGCATCGACCTGCTGCACCAGGATTTCACACAATCCGTCTTCCTGCAGCATCTTCAGGGTATCGGCCATGGATGAGAGGCTTTCGACCATCGGACTCAGCCCCTCCTTCTCACGATGGTCACCCCTGACAAAAACATCCAGACTGTCTTTTACGCGCGTCAGTTCCTCCAGAACATCAGCCGCGATTGTCTGTTTCAGATCAGCATTAAAGCCAGCCATTGCCCCTTGTTGCTGAACACCGGCACTGCCTCCCGGCAGATAATCGTCCAGTTTGAATGCCTGTTTTAACTCAACTAACTGGGGTGTATTGGCCTCAGCAAGGGCAACCTGGTACAGGGTTGTGCGCACAAGCTCGTTAACACTACGCGTATCGAGACCAGTCTCACCGGTTTCGATCAACTGCTTGAGCAACTTGTCGAATTTACCCAGAAGGCTTTTCGTTTCCCGTTCAAGGGGAATACTCTTTTTTTGCAGGCCGGTGGCAAAACCACGACAGACCCAGAGCCAGCGTCTAACATGCTCGTCCTCTGCAACCTGCAACAGCTTATGGAATACTGCAGCGAAAACACCAAGATTTTTATCAACATCTTCGCCACGCAGCAGCTTCAACAGTGCTGCCTGATAAAATCGCCTGGTTTCGCGTGCAACATTTACAATGGTTTGCCCTGCCCCTGCCGACACTGCGGCTTCCGGTGCGGGAACGGAGAGATCAGGAGTAAAAAATGCTGCCACATCAAGCGGCTCGGCACCGCGCATTTGCCGCATCTCATTGATCAGCGGCAATAGCGGCATCAGGTTATCGGGGTGTCCTTCCTGGAGGCTTTCCAGGTAGTAAGGCAACTGCAGCAACCCTCGCATCAGAATTTCATATGCTGTTTCATCAGCATCGAATTCCTTGAGCTCTATTGCGAGTGCAAGCCGTTCCACCTCTTTTGCAAAACGTGCGGCACCGCCCAGTTCAACCATTTCCAGGGTACCGGATACCTGGTGTAACTGTACGATGCAAGCACGCAACTGCGCATCTTCATCAGGGTCCTCGGCATAGGACTCGAGCG
This sequence comes from Thiohalomonadaceae bacterium, assembly GCA_041547565.1. Classification (GTDB taxonomy): domain Bacteria; phylum Pseudomonadota; class Gammaproteobacteria; order Thiohalomonadales; family Thiohalomonadaceae; genus JBFEUI01. Next base: position 5,121 of record JBFEUI010000031.1, on the reverse strand, counting down.
AAATACGTGCCTGCTTGATTGTCTCGTCAATTTCACCCTTGACCCAGTTAAGGGTACTGACATCAAACTGATGAGCCGTCTGCATAATGCCGCACCTCTAAAACCGCGTCCGCCCAGTTGACACACACTTGATGTGCGCTCGTGGCATTTATCATATCAATCCGTGACTTTCCCTATACCAGCTCGTCTTCAGCTTCCTGCTCGAAAGTCTCAGGCAGCTTGAAGCCTGCCACCGATTCCTTCAGGTCGGTGGCAAGTTTCGCCAGGTCACCGATAGAATCAGCGGTCTGGTTGGTACCCTCGGAAGTCTGGGTGGTGATCTCCTGGATGACATTCATGGTGTCAGAAATATTGGCGGCCGCAGAGGCCTGCTGGCGTGTTGCGCCGGTGATGCTCTGTACCAACTCCTCCAGGTGGGTTGCCACGTTCTCAATCTCCTGCAGCGCACTACCGGCATCCTCGGCCAGTTTGGCACCGGCAACCACCCCGGAAGTACTCTGCTCCATCGAGATAACCGCTTCGTTGGTGTCGGTCTGGATGGTTTTTACCAGCGCCTCAATCTGCTTGGTCGCATCACCTGAGCGTTCCGCAAGGCGCTGTACCTCGTCAGCAACCACCGCGAAGCCGCGACCCGCTTCACCGGCCATGGCCGCCTGGATCGCCGCGTTAAGTGCGAGGATGTTGGTCTGCTCGGCGATGTCATTGATCAGCTCAACGATATCACCGATCTCCTGGGAACTTTCACCCAGACGCTTGATACGCTTGGAAGTCTCCTGGATCTGGTCGCGAATCGTATCCATACCGCGTATGGAGCGCTGCACCACATCGGCACCCTTTTTCGCAATATCTACCGACTGGTGCGCCTCTTCCGCCAGTTTGTCGGCGTTTTGCGACACACCTTCGATGGACACCGCCATCTCATTTACCGCCGTACTGGCCGAGGCAATCTGCTGCGCCTGGTGCTCCGAGGCCTCAGCGAGGTGGGTTGCCGTGGCCTGTGTTTTCTGTGCCGCGGACGAGACGTGACCGGCCGTGTCGTTAATGGATTTTACCAGGCTGCGCAGTTGGTCAATTGCGAAGTTCATGGAGTCGGCGATGGCACCCGTCATGTCCTCGGTAACCGTCGCGTGTACGGTCAGGTCACCATCGGCCAGGTCACCCATCTCATCGAGCAGTCGCATGATTGCCTGCTGGTTGCGGCGTGACTGGTCTTCCGTTGCCTGACGCTGGGCCTCAGTTGCCTGAACCCGCTGCAACGCTTCCTGCCTCAAACGAATACCCAGATAGATCAGCAGGATAAGAGCACCAATACCGAACAGGTTACCCATTGCCGCACTTACCGTCCTGCTCTCGATGTAGTTGGCATAGGCATTGTCCAGCGCGGTAATGCTGGCGAGCAGATCGTCAGACATCCTGATCACTTCACTAACAGACTCGGATACCTGGAATACCTCCGGGCTTCGCTCCAGAATACCGCTGACCTGCTTGCCCACCGAATCGAACAGGTCGCTCAGTTCTTCAAGTTTATCCACAATTTCCGCATCGGTAACCTTCCGTACTTTCATGGTTTTGTCACCGTTGAGGAAACCGGCGAGGATGCGGCCGTAAAGCGCAGCGTCACGGCCAAAGCGGTCTGCCGCGGTCACAGCACCCTGCCCGCCTTCGAGCACCCGGTTTACGTTGTGGATAATGCGCTGTGTCAACATCAACTGGCGGCTTGCCAGATAGACCTGATCTGCAGCAACATGTTTTTTCGCCATCAGGGTTGCCACTTCATCGGTCAACGCCATCAGCTGTGTGGCGTTGTTGTTGATGAATTTCACTGTTTGTCGCAGTGCGACGATGACACCCCGTGCCTCGATGATGGTTTGCGCGTTAGTATTGTAGGCCTTCCATACATCCACCAGCTGCTTGAGCGGTTTGGAGACCTCGTTGGGCGAGGGAGGCATGCCCGAGTCGGGGTCACCGGCACGCAACTGCTGCAGCGCAAAGGCGAAACGATCACGGTGTTTGCTCAAATCATCAAAGGTGGCGGGATTACCACGGTTGGCCAATCCGGCAAAGGTTGTCATCTGCTGTGACAGTACCCGCTCTTCGCCGAGCAGCGTGATGTACTGTTTATCCCAGCTATCCTGTAGACCGACATAAAAGTAGATGACACCCATGGCACCCACAGCACCCAGGAGAAGCGCGAACAGTGCAATAAGGCCTTTGCCGCCTCCACCGCCACTTTTCGGGCCGGTCGCCTTCTTCCCGGTCGTCTTCTTCCTCGAGAGTCTAAATTTCATAGTGTGTGGCTCCTGCGTCTAACCTTCGATTTTTCCCATTCATCAACGTGTATGCATCTCAGACGTGGCTCACGTGTGCCCGTCCCATCTCAACGCACCTGGCCGTCACTTCAACCGGCATGACGACGCAACAAACTCTTCGCGCTAGGCTGCAACCTGCAAAAACATCGGATCTTCGGTCAGGCGATGGAGGTCGATAACCCACCACTGGTTGTTGCCCTGCCTGAACGAACCGGTCAAAAACTCCTGTATACGTTCGTCCAGTTGACCTTTATCCTTGCTTTTCTCCTCTTCCAGGAAGTGCCGCATGCCCTGCAGTTCGTCTACCAGCAGGCCAGCACTGACACCATAGTGCTGCACGACAAGTATCCTGGATTCCTTCTTCAACGCACTGGGCTCGCCGGCAATAAAGCCCTGCAGGTCCAGAATCGGCAGCAAATTTCCCCGTACATTCGCAATACCCTTAACCCAGCCCTTCGAACCGGGAACGCGGGTAAGCGACGGGTAGGTCAGGATCTCCTTGACCTGTTCCATCGGGGCAACCAGACGATAACTGCCCAGACGAAACGCGACTCCATCCCATGTCTGCTTGATCTCGATCTGCTGGGGCAGTTGGTTGGCATTACGCTTGCTGCGCAACTCCATCTGCTGGAGTTGTTCGATCGGTGACAGTGCCCTGGTAGCCGTCATATGCTTTCTGTTATTTAACCGCCCATTACCGCCGAGATTTTCTGCAGCAGTTCAGCCTCGTCCACGGGCTTGGTGACATAATCCTTGGCACCCTGACGCAGTCCCCACACCCGATCGGTCTCCTGATCCTTGGTGGTGACGATAATGATCGGGATCGACGAAGTCTCGGGGTTCTTGGAAATACTCCGTGTCGCCTGGAAACCATTCATTCCAGGCATCACCACATCCATCAGGATCAGATCGGGCTTTTCCGCGGTTGCCTTGGCAATACCATCTTCACCATTGGTGGCGGTGGAAATTGAATACCCCTCTTTCTCGAGAATGGTGGTGAGCACATGAATCTCGGTGGGCGAGTCATCCACAATCAGGATTTGTGCCATGTATCTATCTCCTCAAATTCGATTTGCAGACTGCAAAAAATATTATCCTGCCTGTACCAGCCAACTTTCAGCCCTGGAGTACGTGTTGCTCGATTGCTCCCAGCAGCTCTTCCTTGGTGAAAGGTTTGGTCAAATATTGCTCCGAACCGACAATGCGGCCTCGTGCACGGTCAAACAGACCGTCCTTACTGGAGAGCATGATTACCGGTGTTGCCTTGAATTTCTGGTTGTGCTTGATAAGTGCGCAGGTCTGGTAACCATCCAGGCGCGGCATCATGATGTCAACGAAGATTATCTGTGGCTGATGATCGGCAATTTTTGACAATGCCTCAAAACCATCATTGGCCGTAACCACATCACACCCTTCTTTCTTTAACAGCGTTTCGGCCGTTCGACGTATAGTCTTACTGTCGTCGATCACCATGACCTTCAGGCCACTCAGACCGGACTGATTGCTATCGTTCGTCACAGATCCCCCATGATCGTAATTGTGTCAACGGAATCGACCTTGCGTCGCGCCGCAATTGGGTTTTCGGATATTTATCATATTATTAATCATCATGCCATAACCGGGTTAATAGATACCAGCCATAATGTGATGGTTTCACTATAATTTTTAATTCATTGATAAAACAGCAATAATGTAAAGTAGAGTATTACCATGTTCTTATAGATTGCGGATAGCTCCATTCGCCTGCACGAGCTGTTAAAATTCAACTACACACCCCAGCGACCCTGTAAATCATGAATTCATTACTGGATTACGTCCCCCACCTGACCACGGCCCCCACCGGACCGCTGCTGCAGCTTGAATCACACCTGCTGTCCCATCAGCCGCAGATTGAGGCCTGGTTCCGGCAACAATGGCAGAAAACCCCGGCACCGTTCTACGCCTCGGTCGATCTGCGCAACGCCGGCTTCAAGGTGGCACCGGTCGACACCAACCTGTTCCCTGCCGGTTTCAACAACCTCAATCAGGCCTTTGAGGCACTGTGCATACAGGCCATCCAGTCTGCGATGGAGCGCATCTACCCGATGGCCGAGCGCCTGCTGCTGATACCGGAGAGCCATACCCGCAACCTGTTCTATCTGGAGAACCTCGCCACACTGCGCGACCTTATCGGGCTGGCCGGTTACGAGGTACACATCGGCTCACTGATAGCGGATCTGGATACGGCACAGACCATTGACCTGCCATCGGGCAAGCAGATCACGCTCGAACCGCTGCTTCGCGAGGGTGACAAGGTCGGCGTCAAGGGCTTCTTCCCCTGCGTGGTGCTGTTGAATAACGACATGTCGGGCGGTGTGCCGGCCATTCTGGAGAACCTGGAGCAGCCGGTGCTGCCCCCGCCGGAGCTCGGCTGGTCCAACCGCATCAAATCGGGCCACTTCGCCATCTACCGCCAGGTGTGCGAAGAGTTCGCCGACATGGTGGAGATCGACCCGTGGCTCATAGACCCGATGTTCCGCAATTGCGGTGAAATCGACTTTATGAAGCGCGAGGGCGAGGAGTGTGTGGCCAAGAATGCCGGCGCACTGCTCAAGGCCATTCAGCGCAAGTACGACGAATACGGCATAGACAAACGGCCCTACGTGGTGATCAAGGCCGAGTCCGGTACTTACGGCATGGGTATCATGGTGGTCCACAGCCCGGAGGAGGTGCACGAACTCAACCGCAAGCAGCGCACGCGCATGTCCAAAACCAAGGAGGGGCAGGCGGTCACCCGCGTCATCCTGCAGGAGGGCGTCTACACCTTTGAGAC
>JBFEUI010000030.1:0-27883 GCA_041547565.1 Thiohalomonadaceae bacterium | reverse complement strand
TAAAGAGCGTGCCGGTCTTCTGCCAGCAAAGGAGGCGGTATTTTACGCCCGATAAAGGAAATGTCAACTTCCTTTCCCTCCCTTTTCTCCCCGTCGCGCCTCGCGGTAGCAACGAAAGAAGCGCGCATTATACGCACCTTGCTGGCACCGTCAACCAAAAACCCAAATAATTTTTAAAAAATACAAAAAAAATTATATAGCCCAGAAAAATCAACAGGTTAGCTTGGATTTTCCTGGTTATTGCCGTGCTGAAGCTACCACGGCAGCGTTTCCGGACGGCCGCTGAGCCGGGCCCGCCACCCAGCGGGAAAAATTACCGGGGGCAAGCATTCATTTTAGCGTAATTTTGGCAAAACGCCTCTTGCCTACCTGATAGACATGGGAGGTGCCGGCAGCCACCACCAGCCTGGTGTCCTCGACCCGCTCACCATCAATACGCACCGCCCCCTGCTTGATCATGCGCATGGCATCGGAGGTGCTCTGCACCAGTTTACCCTGCTTGAGCAGGTTGGCGATTGCCAGACTGCCGCCCTCGGCTTCAAGGATCAGTTCCGGCATCTCATCGGGCATGGCACCCTTTTGGAAACGGGCGATGAAATTCTCCTTTGCCCTGGTTGCGGCAGCGGCATCATGGAAGCGTCCCACCAGTTCCTCGCCCAGCAGAAACTTGATGTCGCGCGGGTTGGTACCACCCTCGATCTGCTGCTTGAAACCATTGATCTCGTCCATGGAGCGGAAACTGAGCAACTCAAAGTAACGCCACATCAGATCGTCGGAAACGGACATCACCTTGCCGAACATCTCATCTGGGGCATCGGTGATGCCGATGTAGTTGCCCAGTGACTTGGACATCTTCTGCACCCCGTCGAGCCCCTCCAGGATCGGCATGGTGATCACCGTCTGCGGCTTCTGGCCGAAGGTCTCCTGCAGCTGACGCCCCACCAGCAGGTTGAATTTCTGATCAGTACCTCCCAACTCCACGTCCGCCTTCATCGCGACTGAGTCGTAACCCTGGATCAGGGGATAAAGAAACTCATGAATGGCGATGGCCTGACCACCGCTGTAGCGCTTGGAAAAATCGTCACGCTCGAGCATGCGGGCCACGGTGTGGCGTGAGGCGAGCTGGATCAACTCTACCGTTGTCATCTCGTTCATCCAGCTGGAGTTGAACATCACCAGGGTTTTTTCCGGATCGAGGATCTTGTAGATCTGATGCTCATAGGTCTGGGCATTCTCTATCACCTGATCGCGCGACAGAGGAGGCCGCGTCGCGCTCTTGCCCGTGGGGTCACCGATCATGGCGGTAAAGTCACCAATAAGAAACATCACCTCATGGCCCAGATCCTGGAACTGACGCAGCTTGTTTACCAGGACGGTATGGCCGAGGTGGAGATCCGGAGCGGTCGGATCAAAGCCGGCCTTGATGCGCAGCGGACGCCCCTCCTTCAACTTGGACTTGAGCTCATCCTCACCCAGAATCTCCTCGGTGCCGCGCTTGATCAGCGCCAGCGACTCGTCCAACGTGGCCATGTAACACTCCCAACAGATGAATTTTGGCGCGCAAGATTACCACACCCGCCATATATGCAGAATCCTGCCAGGTGCATTTAGTAGACATCGTGGGCTGTTGTTCACACACTTTTCAGCAAAAACCGGTACAATCGCCATTGACCATTCATCGAAATAGATGTATTTTTCGAATTGAAATACTAATAATTTCCGTGGGATAGAGCAGTTTGTTAAACCAAGATTTCAAATCGCTGCCGGCACGACGCGAAAAAAAGGGGATCAAGCGGCACCATATTCACGCTCTGGCTCTTGTCGCAGCGGTGGCCGGGATCATCGCTATTGCAAGCCCCACCCACGAGGCCGAGGCCAAACGTATGGCTGTCGAACCGGCCATTGAAGAGGCCTCCACCACCCCGGTTACGCTTCAGCCACAGATACAATCCGAGACGTTGAACCTGACAATCCCGGAAAAAGAGCCGCTTGAACCGGAAGCGGACAACAAAACCGAGGCCAAGGTGGCCGGTCACAAAGAGGCCGAGCCCGTTGCCCTGCGGCCAGAGCAAGCGGTTTTTGTCAAGGTGGCCACCGCCCCTCAACCCGAACAGTTCGATCAAACGGTTTCTGAATCGCCGTTATCAATACCGTTGGCGATCCCGGAACAGGAAAAGTCACCTGTCACAGAGGCAGAGGTCGCTGTCACTGCCAGCCGCCTCAACTGGCAGGCAGTCAAGGTGCGTAGCGGTGACAGCCTTTCTCGCATCTTCGAGCGCAACAAGATCCCGCCCATTCAGTTGAAACAGTTACTGGATACCGACAAAAAGGCGGCCAGGACAATCAAAATGCTGCGCCCAGGGCAGACCTTGCGCCTTGCCGTGGCTGACAACACGCTACAGGCACTTGAGTATCCGATCAGTGCCGCCCACAAGCTGACCTTCCAGCGCAGGGGGGAACACTTTGTGCTGGAGGAGGTGACACACCCGATAGAAAGGCGACTGGTCTACGCCTCGGGCAGCATCAAGGACTCGCTCTTCAATGCCGGCCTCAAGGCGGGACTGAGCGACCAGCACATTATGGAACTGGTCGGTATCTTCGGCTGGGATATCGACTTTGCCCTCGATATTCGCAAGAACGACCGCTTCGCCCTGCTCTACGAAGAGCTCTATATGAATGGCGAAAAGCTGCACAATGGCAATATCGTCGCGGCCGAATTCACCAATCAGGGACGCAGTTTCAAGGCCGTGCGTTATACCGACCCCAAGGGCAACAGCAACTACTACTCCCCTGATGGACACAGCATGCGCAAGGCCTTCCTGCGCAGCCCGGTCGATTTCCGCCGCATCAGCTCACGCTTCAGCCGTGAACGTTTCCACCCGGTGCTGGGTAAAAAACGCCCCCACCGCGGTGTCGACTACGCAGCCGGCACAGGTACCCCCATCAAGGCCTCCGGTGATGGCAAAATCATCTTCCGCGGTACCAAGGGGGGCTACGGTAGAACGGTCATTCTCCAGCACGGGGGCAAATACACCACCCTCTACGCCCATATGTCTGGTTTCAAACGTGGCCAGCGCGTGGGCACCCGCGTCAAACAGGGGCAAATCATCGGCTTTGTCGGCAAGTCAGGTCTGGCCACCGGCCCTCACCTGCACTACGAGTTCCGCGTCAGTGGGGTGCATCGCAACCCGCTGACCGTCAAATTCCCCAATGCGGCGCCCATTGCCAAGGCCTACAAACAGGACTTTCAGCAAAAAAGCCAACCCGTGCTGGCCCGCCTCGCACTCCAGCAACAGACCCAGCTGGCACTTAACCAGTAACACCATCCGGGGCTGGTGCAACGATGCCGGAGTACTATATAGGGCTGATGTCAGGGACCAGCCTCGATGGTATCGATGCGGTACTGGTCGACTTGGCAGAGACAATGCCAAGCACCCTCAGCAGCCGTTTCCACCCCCTTCCTGAAGCTTTGCGTAAGCGCTTACTTAGCTTGACGCTGCCCGGTGAAGATGAACTGGAGCGGCAGGCACAGCTGGACGTGTTGATGGGCAGGGAACTGGCCATGGCCGTTATCGAACTGCTGGAGCGGTCTGATATCCCCAACGCATCGGTACAGGCCATCGGCAGCCATGGTCAGACGGTGCGTCACCGTCCCAGCTACGATCCACCATTCACCGTGCAGATCGGCGATCCCAATACCATTGCCGAGTTGACCGGCATCACCACGGTGGCGGATTTCCGCCGTCGCGATATGGCCGCCGGGGGAGAGGGCGCCCCGCTGGTGCCCGCCTTTCACGCCGCCTGCCTTGGAGACACACAGCAGGAGCGGGTCATCCTCAACATCGGCGGTATGGCCAACGTCACCCTGCTGCCGGCAGGCACTCGCGGTTCAGTATCGGGCTTCGATACCGGCCCCGGGAATGTGCTGCTGAACAGCTGGGCTGAAAAATGGTTGCGGCAACCGATGGACAGGGACGGGGCATGGGGACGCAGCGGCACAGTCGACAACAGGCTGCTGCAGCAGCTGCTCTCCGAACCCTATTTTGAAAAAGCACCGCCGAAGAGTACCGGTCGTGAGCAGTTCAATCTGGCGTGGCTGGAGCCGGCCCTTACCGGTAGCGAGACGCCAGAAGACGTACAGGCCACGCTGGTAGAACTGACTGCCACAACCATCAGCCGGGCCATTCAGGAGCACGCTGCAAGCACCGCCCAGATTATCGCCTGTGGCGGCGGTGTTCACAACCCCCTGTTAATGGAGCGGCTGGCAGTACTGCTTGGCAGGACGATTGAAAACAGTGGCCGCTTCGGGCTTGAACCGGACTGGGTCGAGGCCACCGCCTTTGCCTGGCTGGCCAAACAAACCCTCAACGGACTACCCGGAAACATACCGGCTGTGACCGGTGCACGAAAGACTGTGGTGTTGGGTGGTATTTATCCCGGGAAGGGGTACGGCTCTAGTAGCTGACGGTTGGTCACCGTATTTGAATTACTGCCAGGTATAAATCAACACAGTAACGAGGTATGAGTGGATAGGGTGTAATTTACTCTCCACTCGCTACTTTTGTTCGCTGCGGATGCTTTCGGAAACCTGTACATCGCCGCTCTTGTCCGCCCCACAAGGGTGTATCAAGATACATGGACCCGCGGGTCGCTCACAAACTGATTCCATATCAGTTCGCGACATTAGCAATCCCTGTGCGTCATCCTGTACATAAAAAAGCCCCGGGCAGCACAGCTGCCGGGGCTTTCTATCTCGCGTCTTGTTTTAACCGGATTTACGGCGCAAACGAGGAACCGCAGCCACAGGTTGTGGTGGCATTGGGATTGCGGATGACGAACTGCGCACCCTCAAGGTCTTCCTTATAGTCGATCTCGGCACCTGCCAGATACTGGAAGCTCATGGGGTCGATCAGCAGTGTGACACCGTTCTTCTCGACGCTGGTGTCACCCTCATTGGTGCTCTCGTCAAAGGTAAAACCGTACTGGAAGCCGGAACAGCCGCCACCGGTGACAAACACGCGCAATTTCAGGTTGTCGTTGCCCTCTTCCTCAATCAGCGCCTTGACCTTGTCGGCGGCGCTATCGGTAAAAACCAGCGGGCTCTCTGCATCACTCATAACTTTTCTCCAAAATGTTCGCTCTAGGCGTATATATACGCCCCATTATCGATAATCCAAGTGTTCCAGTCAAGAATTAGCCCCTTTGGGAAGCGCTGCCTCACCTTCACCACCCTTCGCGGCTACAGGTGCGGCCCCACCCTTCTTTTGGACCTTGTGCACCAGATTGCCGTTGACCTCGGCACCGCGCTCCATTTCGATCAGTTCATAGTAGACGTTACCCGTGATACGGGCCTTTGAGACAAGTTCAATATGGTTGGAGGCATAGACATCCCCCTTCACGGTACCATTGATAATGATATTCGGTACACGTATCTCACCCTCAATCACACCGCGTTCACTCAGACTCAGCACCGATCCGGTGTCGTCATCGGCGATAACATTTCCCTTGATGGTACCATCCACATGGAGACCGCCGCTGAAAATCACGTCCCCCTGCAGCTCGGAGTTCTGTCCGATCAGGGTGTCAATCTTGGTGTTTTTACTCTTTTTCCGCTTACCCAACATGCTTTGGCTTCTCCTGGAGCGGCCAGTCGATACTCTTTTCCAACCGCTTGTATTTTTTCCCGCTTGGTGTCACTTTGAGGATAATCTTGCCGGGCCGGAACCCCTCGGGCAAGACAAAATCCCCTTCCAGATTCTGGAAATACTTGAAACGGAACTTGAGTGATGGTGGCTTATCCGCACTCAGTTCCTGCACTGTAAACTGCTTCTCTTCGCCATCCGCTAGTCCGTGGAGCAGGATATCAACCTTACCGCTGACAGCATAACTGTTATTCAGTACCTGCGTCAGTACCAGCTTGTAGCGATAAACATTATTTTGCGAAGCCGGTACCACTTCAAAGTCGTCAACACGCAAACCCGCCACGCTGCTCCCCGGGGAGATAATTCCCTGGTAGAAGGTCAGCTCCTCCTCCAGCTCTGACAGTTTCCCGCGCAGTTCATTGACTGTGCCTTCCAGCCGCTTGTAGGCCTCGCGTTCGATTTGGGTACTGCGCGCCTGAATCGCCATCTCCTCACGCAGCCGGGTAATCGTCGCATCCCGTTCCTGGACCATCTGCTGCAGATGCGCCAGTGCATCGCGGCTGGTCTCACGGTCGTAGCCGCCGCTTAAGCGGCCATACTCAAATATCGCCCAACACAGGCCGACAAGCAACAAAACGGCCAGCAGCTGGCCCAGCCGTGTGACCCAGGCGGGCCGCGTCTTGACAATGCGATGACTCATGGCAGGGCGGCAATCGCATCCAGACCGGCGCTTTCATCCAGGCCAAACATGATGTTCATATTCTGCACGGCCTGTCCTGCAGCGCCCTTCACCAGGTTGTCGATCACCGACAGTATCACCACGGTGTTACCGCCCTGCGGACGGTGCACCGCGATGCGGCAGGTGTTGATACCACGCACCGTGCGGGTCTCGGGCTGGGAGCCGGCCGGCAGCACATCGACAAAATACTCATCCGCATAGCGCTTCTCATACAGCCCCTGCAGGTCCTCGCCGGCCTCGCTTTTGAGTGTGGCGTACAGGGTTGCGTGGATGCCGCGTATCATCGGCAGCAGGTGGGGCACAAAGGTCAGTCCCACGCCTGCATTCGCGATACCCGAAAGCGTTTGCCTGATCTCCGGCAGATGGCGGTGGCCCGGTGTGGCATAGGCCTTGAAGCTGCTGTCCACCTCCGCGAACAGGGTGCCTACATTCGCCTTGCGTCCCGCACCGCTCACCCCTGACTTGGCATCGGCCACCAGCCCGTCAACATTGATATGTCCAGCCTCAATCAAGGGCAGAAAACCGAGGGTCACCGCGGTCGGGTAACACCCCGGATTGGCCACGAGGCGCGCCTCCTTGATCTGCGCGCGGTTGAGCTCAGGCAGGCCGTATACTGCCTCGGCCACCAGCGACGGGCTGACATGTTCCATCCCGTACCACTGCTGCCACTCGGCCACATCCTTTATGCGAAAGTCCGCCGCCAGGTCGATCACCTTCACCCCGGCATCCACCAGCTCCTGCGCCATGCCCATGGCGATGCCGTTGGGGGTGGCGAAAAAGACCACATCGCAGGCCTTGAGAGCGGCCATATCCGGCACGGTGAAACACAGCTCGACATGACCACGCAGGTTGGGGAACATGTCGGCTACCGCCACCCCCTCCTCGGATCGGGAGGTAATCACCTGCAACGCAACCCCGGGGTGTGAGGCCAACAGCCGCAATAGCTCGACACCGGTGTATCCGGTACCGCCGACAATACCTGCCTTGATCATCGCTTCAGAACCTTCATTTCAACCAAAAGGGGCATGATAAAACGTGGCGGCTGAAAGCGAAAGCGTTCACCCGCACCCGCCACCCCATGGGTAAACACCGACGACCATGACCGCCGCAGCCGATACTGCCGCCATGACCCGGGGGGCGACATTATAATTCAACCGGTTTGACACGCTGTGATGCGATTCTCGCTTGGCACAACGGCACTGAAACGGGCATCGGGAGCGACAGCAACATACAGCTTTGGCATAATTCCCCCGCCAGAAACGGGATCATTGAATGAAAGTCACGCTGCGCTACATACGAATTTCCATCCGCAATCTCGCCTCCGCGGCCAACTGGAAGGCTCGCCTGGTCTTCTGGAGCGGTGCCATCATGGTGGGCATTGTATCGGCCCTGTTCGCCATCGGCAGTGAACACGCCAACGAGTTCTTCCAGTCAAACATTGCCAGTCAGCCGTACCTGCCGCTCATTGTCACCCCGGCAGGTCTGGTGCTGATCGCCTGGCTGACGCGACGCTTTTTCCCCGGGGCCCAGGGCAGCGGTATTCCTCAGTCCATCGCGGCGCTACAGATTGCCCCGGAGGCCATCGGACTGCGCCGTACGGTGCTCTCCATCCGTATCGCCATCGGCAAGATCCTGCTGACTGTCTTCGGCCTGCTGTGCGGTGCCTCGATCGGCCGCGAGGGCCCGACCGTGCACATCGGTGCGGCAATCATGTACTCGGTGGGTCACCGTGCCAGCTTCCCGCGCCACTATCTCGATCACGGCCTGATCCTGGCGGGCGGGGCCGCCGGCATCGCCGCGGCATTCAACACCCCGCTGGCGGGCATTGTCTTCGCCATCGAGGAGATGGCACGCAGCTTCGAGGAGCGCACCAGCGGAACCCTGCTCACAGCCGTCCTGCTGGCGGGGGTCACTGCACTGGCCATCCTGGGCAACTACACCTACTTCGGCAGCACCAGTGCCGAGCTGGACCATGCCATGCACTGGGTGATCATCCCTGTGTGCGGTGTTATCGGTGGCCTACTGGGGGGCACCTTTGCCCGCCTGCTGGTAGGCGGCACATTCTGGATAGGCCCCCACCTGCGCCGCCACCCCTTCATGATCCCGGCGCTTTGCGGACTGGTTGTGGCCATCGCCGGCATCACCTCGGGCGGACAGGCCTTCGGCACCGGCTACCAGGAAGCCAAGATGGCCATCACCGCTACCGGTGAACTCGATGCCAGCTTCCCCTTCGCCAAGATGGTCGCCACACTGGCCTCCTATTTCAGCGGCATACCGGGCGGTATCTTCGCACCTTCACTGGCCACCGGTGCGGGACTTGGCGCCATGGTGGCCGACTGGTTCACCGGGCCCGGCGGACAGGCCATCGTGATACTGACCATGGTGGCCTACTTTACCGGTGTGGTGCAGACACCGATCACCGCCTTTGTCATCGTCATGGAGATGACCGACAACCACGAGATGCTGCTGCCGCTGATGGCGGCCGCCTTTATCGCCTACGGCGTCTCAAAGCTCATCAATCCCAGACCGATCTATCGCGCCCTGGCCGTGGCGTTCCTGGAGAATGCCGGGGTTGAACCCTACAACCGCCCGAAACACGGCTGACTGAACTTGCGCCCCGGTCAGGCGTCAATACCCTGCAACAGGCCCGGGCGCATGTTCATGTGTTAAAGTGAGCGCGCCTTGAATTGCACAGACACAGACAGGTTTACACAGGAATGAAATTACGCGACATCGCCATCACCGCCTTTGCGATACTGCTCGTCGGCCTGCTCGGCTTTCTCTGGTTCAGCCCCAGCGGCATGCAGGCCGCACCGCAGCTCAGCATGACATCACTCGACGGCCGACAGTTCAGCCTGCAGCAGTTGCGCGGCAAACCGGTGATGGTGGTATTCTGGGCCACGACATGTCCCGGCTGCATCAAGGAGATGCCGCACCTGGTTGAACTGTACAAGGAGTACCACCCACGGGGCCTGGAGCTTATCGGTATCGCCATGGAGTACGATCCGCCGGAACAGGTGATGGAGCTGGTCACCCTGCGCAGGCTCCCCTACCCCATTGTCCTCGACAGCAAGGGTGAGGCGGCGCGCGCATTCGGCGATGTCAAACTGACCCCCACCTCTTTCCTCATCGACCCCAACGGCCAGATTGTGCAACAGCGGTTGGGCGAGATGGATTTCGACCAGCTTAAAGCGCGTATTCGCGGCATGCTATAAGGGTAAGGCAGCCACCATGATCTGGGTAAAAGCATTTCACATCATCAGCGTGGTGACCTGGTTCGCCGCCCTGTTCTATCTGCCACGCCTGTTCGTCTACCACGCCATGGCCGATGACAGTGTCGGGATCGAGCGGTTCAAGGTCATGGAGCGCAAGCTCTACCGTGGCATCATGACACCCAGCATGGTTGTCGTCGTTGCCCTGGGGCTGTGGATGCTGTTTGACTACGCCTGGAGCGCCTACGCCCACATGGGCTGGCTGCATGCCAAACTGCTGCTGGTGGCCGTACTCATCGCTTACCACTTCTACTGTGGCAAGCTGGTGAGGGATTTTCGTGACGACCGGAACACAAAGGGGCATGTCTTCTACCGCTGGTTCAATGAATTTCCGGTTTTGATTTTGATAGCGGTGGTACTGCTGGCCGTGGCCAAACCGTTCTAACACAGAAAAGGCGCCCGAAGGCGCCTTTCTGTTTCTGCCTGATTGAACCAGCCCCTAGAATTCAACCGCCAGCTGCAGCGTCAGGCCATTACCGCTGTTACCGGAACCGCCATCACTGGTAGCGTAGTCATCCGCTGAGTAATACTCGAAGCCCAGTCCGGTGTTCTCCATCACGGCCAGTGACAGACCCACCATATTTCGGCTCTCGGGCAGCCCCAGTCCGGCCGCCTCATCGGTACGCTGGTGGGCTACGGCGACAGTAGCCGCCTTGCCGGCCAGGGTGAAGTCATACCCGAGCTCTAGGTTCAGTGCACTGGGCTTGGCACCGCTTCCGTCGAAAGCCAGGTCGGCCTCATCAAAGCTGTTGCTGGCCCCCACATACTCGCCGATAAGACTAAATGGCCCGGTGGAGAACACCGCGTGGAGAGCGATACCCGCTGTGTGGCCCTCGACAGTCGCCCGCCCCTCCTGCAGTGCATCGCTATCGGCCAAGTTGTTGATGTATCCGGCACCGATGTCCAGACTCGCCCCTTCCATCTCCATGGTGTATCCCACGCTCAGGCCAAAATCATCAATCCTGTCGTTGTCATCCCCTGCCTTGTCCGCATCACCATTAAAAATATATGCCGAGGCATGGAAACCGCCCTGTTCAATGCCGCCCAGTAGGGCATCCTCGCGGGTCTCGGCCAGTTCCAGGGTAAGCGGATCGGAGACGAGGTTGCTGTTGAAGTTGCCGAACGGTACATACTGGCGCCCAACGGTGAGATAGAAAGGTGATTTCTCGTCATTTCCCAGGGTAATGCTGCCTTCATCCAACTGTACATCGTCGTTGCCCTGGTCATCCTCGTAGAGCAACAACACATGAGCAGATACCCATTCATTGACGCTGGCATCCAGCCCCAGCTCCACCGTCGCCAGGGCGATATCGCTGGAATCCTCCTCGGTAATAAAATCACTGGTTTGCGATGCTTCCACTTCCAGCAAACCGCCAATGGTCACCTCCGGTGCCGCATATGCACTCCCAGCTGCGCCGCACGCAAAGAGCGTTGCAACGGTGACGGGAATCAATCTTCTGCTTTTCACTGTATTCCTCACCTTATGTTCACACTTGTTATTACGCATAAAGAATAGACCTTAATCTCACGACACATCGAGGCTACGGCGACGACTGTAGCCAAGTAGCAGTACTGCGGCAACCACCATCAGCGCCTGCACCAACAGCCCCTCCAGATTGGGATAGATACCCAGCAATTCGATGGCCGGCATGTTGAGGCTGCTGGCCTGGATCACACCGGCCTCCTGCAACGTGGCCACACCCTTGCCGGCGAACACCACAGCCAGCACGAACAGGAAGGCGCCGGTGACACTGAAGAACTGTCGTAGCGGCAGCCGTGTGCTGTAGCGCAGGATCAGCCATGCCAGCACAGCCAGTACGGCGACGGCCACGGCCGAGCCTGTTGCCATCATACTGTGTCCCGCTTCACCCGTCTGCGTCCACAGCGCCCGGTAGAACAGGATGGTCTCGAAGGCCTCACGATACACCGTGATAAACGAGAGACCTGCCAAAGACCACAGCGTCGAGGTGCTGAGCGCCTTTTTCACGCTCCCCTCGATAAAGCGCTGCCAGCGCATCGAACTAGTCTTGCTGTGCATCCAGAAACCGACATAAAACAGTACGGCAGCGGCCACCAGGGCGGCAATCGCCTCGGTCAGCTCACGTGTCGCACCACCGATCTCGATGACATAGTTCGATACCAGGAAGGTCGCAAAGCCGGCCACCAAGGCGGCACCCCAACCGAAGTGCAGATAGGCCATCCCGTCACGGCGACCGGTCTTGATCAGGAAGGCGGCCAGCGCAGCGATCACCAGTATCGCCTCAAGCCCCTCACGCAGCAGGATGATCAGGGCGCTGCTGAAGGCCGCAGTGCTGGAGAGCTGCCTGCTGTCCAGGTATTGCTGTGCCTGGTTGAGCTGGACCGTGAGTTGGTTGACCTGCTCGGCCAGTTGCCCCCTCTCGCCCCCTTCCCGAACAGCGTTGCGGTAGTTGGTCATCCCCTGCTCGATATCGGCCAGCAGTTGCGGTGCCACCGATTTGAGCCCCGCCTCGGCCAGTTCAAACCCTTCCAGGTAGGCGGTCACCGCCATCTGGTAGGCCTGCTCCCGCTTGCCCTGATTATAGGCCATCAGGCTTTCAGCCAGCTTCGCCCGGGAGAAGGCCAGCGGCTGCTGCTTTTCACCCATCAAGACATCGGGATTGCTGCGCAGATAGCTCAGCAATGCCACACCGTCAAAACCGTATTCCTGCTTCATCTCGGACGGCGTCGATGTGGTCACCGTCTTCAGATCGGCAAGCGGCGAGTGCCCGGCCTGTTTCTGCCACAGCACGGCACCATGTTTGTTGTCACCCGCCCTGGCAGCCATCTGACCGACATAAAAGGCCAGAGCCCAGCGCTCGTCTTCCGGCAGCTGGCTGAAGCCGGCCATAGCCGTCTCATCCACACCCAGGGTGATCGTATTGTAAAGCCCGTAGAGGGTACGCTGAGCATGACGCTCGTAGTCATGGAAATTGGTGGGCGCCGGTTCCAGAGCCGCTGCCAGCTCACCATCTCCGCGTCCCTCGGCGCCATGACAGGCGACGCAGTGTCTGGCGTAGGCCGCCCTGGCCTGCTGCATATCCGGTACCTTGCCCGGGACAACAGAGAGGTCAAAATGCGTCAGTATCTCCCGTCGCATCCTCGCCACCTGCGAGGCGACCTCAGCCACCTCGGCACGCGCATCAATCATACCCGCCAGCACACGTGACATGGCCGTCAGGCGTTCCTTCTCGGGACCGGCTGTCATGCCGGATATCTGGGCCTTGATGCCGGCAGAAAAGTCTTTCATCTCGGCATACTCCGCCTCATTCACCACCGTTCCGGCAGAGACGGCCTCGGGATAGTCGACACCGACGTAATCAAGCATTTGCACCAGGCCCTGAAGATTGTCTGCCGCCAAAGTAAGCGATGGGAGCAGTAGCCAGCAGGCAAGCAGTAACCGTTTCATTGATGTATCTCCATTTTGTTGAAAAGCTATAAGCTAAATGATAACGATTCGCATTTGTGTTTGCAACACCCGTCAATATTCACCTCAGCAGCGCTTGCCCTGGGTTATACTGCCAACTGACAACAGCCACAGCTATAAGGGATACGATGGACCCGAGAAACGACCTGATCCGCCACTACCGGTGGCTGCGCCAGTACGGTTACAACGATTCACACAGCGGAAATGCCTCCGTGCGTGTGGACGACGACATCTGGGTCACCCCCACCGGCGCCTGCGCCGACCTCGTCGAAGCCGGCGACCTGGTGCGCTGTAATATCGAGGGCGGCCCCGGCGAGGGCGCATCGCTTGATGCCGCGCTGCATCTCGAGGTCTACCGCCGCAACCCGGCTGCCCGGGCCATCTTCCATAGTCACGGCCCCTACAGCGTGGCCATGACCATGAACGGCGAGGACTTTATCCCGCCCGATTTCGAGGGGCATTACTACTTTCAGCGCATCCCGGTGATCACGGTCCCCTACGACCGCTATGTCGAATTGGCCCCGAACAAGGTGGCCGATATGCTGGCCGAACACCCGGTGACGGTGGTGCGCGGCCACGGGGTCTATGCCTGCGCCGAGACCATCAACCTGGCCTACAAGTGGAGCTGTTCCTTTGAGCTGTCGGCCAAGACGGCTTTTCTGGCCAGGCAGGCGGGGACACTTAAGTAAGGTGAGTAGGTGAGTAGGTGAGTAGGTGAGTGGGTGAGTGGGTGAGTGGTCATCATGCTATCCCTTCCTATTCACCTTTAACTCTTCCCGTAATACCATCACCACCAATAATGATAATCGGACAGAACGATGCCCCACCCGACCATCCCCGTTGTGATGAGTTTTGCCGGCAATGACCCGACCGGCGGTGCCGGCCTGCAGGCTGACATCGAAACCATTGCCAGCATGGGATGTCAGGCGGCACCGGTGGTCACATCGTTGACCGTTCAGGACACCACTAACGTCATGCTGATCGAGCCGGTCAGTAGCAACCTGTTGATCGAACAGGCCCGTGCCGTGCTGGAGGACATGCCCGTCAAGTGCATCAAGATCGGCCTGATCGGCAGCGTGGACAACATCGAGGCGATACACACCATCCTTATCGATTACCCCACAGTCCCCGTGGTACTGGATCCCATACTGCGCGCCGGCGGTGGCACCCAACTGGCCGATGATGAACTGCAGTCGGCCATGACCGAACTGCTGTTCCCGCAGACCACGATTCTGACCCCCAACAGCGAGGAGGTGCGGCAACTGGCCCATGAGGGCGACACCCTCGATGCCTGTGCCCAGGAACTGCTCTCCTACGGTTGTGAACTGGTGCTGGTCACCGGCACCCATGAAAACACCGAGCTGGTGGAAAACTGCCTCTACGGCAACCGCCGCAAGCTCGAGTGCTTCACCTGGCAGCGTCTGCCGCACAATTACCACGGTTCCGGCTGTACCCTGTCGTCCGCCATCGCCGGCCTGATGGCACAGGGGCTGGAGCCCTTTACCGCCATTCACGAGGCGCAGGAGTACACCTGGGAGAGCCTCAAGCACGGCTACCGCATCGGCATGGGCCAGCACCTGCCCAACCGCCTGTTCTGGGCGCGTTCCGAGGAAGAGTGAATACTATTCACCGCAAAGACACGAAGTGCGCGGAGAAAAACAAGATTATTCATTGGCCGGAGCATGATCGTGTTGCATCAAGAAGCATTCATCAAAGCGATTAGTCCATTGATGAATGACATCCTTTGCGTCCTTTGCGCCTTTGCGGTTATAAACGAATGATGAAAAAACACATCCAACGCGGCCTCTACGCCATCACCGACAACACCCTGACGCCGTCCGAACGGCTGATCCCCGCCGTGGCCGAGGCCATCGCCGGCGGCGCAGTCATGGTGCAGTACCGTGACAAGAGCACTGACGCGGCAAAACGACTGTGGGAGGCGCAGGACCTGGTCCACCTCTGCCGCCCGCTGGGCGTCCCGCTGATTATCAATGACGATGTCGAACTTGCCATGAAGGTTGAGGCCCACGGCGTGCATCTGGGCAGGGAGGACGCTGACCTTGCCGAGGCGCGCGCGCTGCTGGGCGAAGAGGCGATTATCGGCGTCTCCTGCTACAACCTGCTGGCCAATGCCTTTGACGCCGTGGAGGCCGGAGCCGACTACGTCGCCTTTGGGCGTTTTTTCACCTCCGAGACAAAACCGCAGGCGGTGCAGGCCGATCTGGAACTGCTGCGCCAGGCCAGGGCGGAACTCGACGTACCAATAGTTGCCATCGGCGGCATCACAGCCGAAAATGGCGGTCAACTCATTGAGGCCGGTGCCGACATGCTCGCGGTGATTAACGGCATATTCGGCTATGAAGATATACGCGCCGCCGCCGAAAGTATTGCAAGGCTGTTCGGATAACATCAAAACGCAAAACTATCTATACCCGGCGTACCTGTAAAAGGTGAATAAAGCGCTATTAATTTGGTACGATTCACTTATTACTTATGTGCTCGTAATACCAGCAAATAACAGCATTTCTTTGCGCCCGTTGCGTCTTTACAGCTTTGCGTTACAACGATTCAATTAATAAGGAACCACCAATGCCCCACTCTCATGAACTGTTCGAGGCCGCCCAGCAACACATTCCCGGTGGCGTAAACTCCCCGGTCCGCGCCTTCAAGGGTGTCGGCGGTGAACCTGTCTTCATCAAACGCGGTGAGGGTGCTTACATCTGGTCCGAGAGCGACAAGCGCTATATCGACTACGTTGCCTCCTGGGGACCGATGGTCGCCGGCCATGCCCACCCCGAGGTGATCAAGGCGGTACAGGAGACCGCAGTCAACGGGCTCTCCTTTGGTGCACCGACCACCATCGAGACCGCAATGGCCGACAAGCTGTGCGAACTGGTCCCCTCAATGGAACTGGTGCGCATGGTCAGCTCCGGCACCGAGGCGACCATGAGCGCCATCCGCCTGGCCCGCGGTTTCACCAACCGCGACAAGATCGTCAAGTTCGAGGGCTGCTATCACGGCCACTCCGACTCACTGCTGGTGAAGGCCGGCTCCGGTGCCCTTACCCTCGGCGTGCCCAGTTCACCGGGTGTGCCCGCCTCACTGGCCGAGCACACCATCACCCTGCCCTATAACGATGCCGACGCGGTGCGCGCGGCATTCAAGACCGAGGGTTATCACATCGCCTGTGTCATCGTCGAACCGGTGGCCGGCAACATGAACTGTATCCCGCCGGTTCCCGGTTTCCTGGAGGCACTGCGCGAGATCTGCGACGAATACGGTTCGGTGCTGATCTTCGACGAGGTGATGACCGGCTTTCGTGTCTCGCTCGGCGGTGCCCAGGGCCACTATGGCATCACCCCCGACCTGACCACACTGGGCAAGGTTGTCGGTGGCGGCATGCCGGTGGGCGCCTTCGGCGGCAAGCGCAACATCATGGAGAAGATTGCCCCGCTGGGACCGGTCTACCAGGCCGGCACCCTGTCGGGCAATCCGGTCGCCATGGCGGCGGGCATGGCCACCCTGGCACAGGCCGCTCAGCCGGGTTTCTACGAGGGTATTGCCGCCAATGTCGAACGGCTGGTCGGCGGTATCATGGAACAGGCACGCGTCCACAACGTGCCGATGTCGGAGAACCACGTCGGCGGCATGTTCGGCCTGTTTTTCACCCGTGAGGAGAAGATCACCAGCTTCGGCCAGGCGGTCGAGAAGTGTGATGCCGATCGCTTCAAGCTGTTCTTCCACGGCATGTTGAACGAAGGGGTGTATCTGGCCCCCTCCGCCTTCGAGGCCGGCTTTGTCTCCAGCGCCCACAGTGAGGCTGACATCGATGCCACCATCGAGGCGGCCGGAAAGGTACTGGCCACGCTCTAAGCACCAGCGTTGCAGCACAAAAAACCGCCATCATGGCGGTTTTTTTGTCTGTTATGGAATAAGTCGCTACCTGCCATGCTCTTTATGATTAGAATGGTAACGCTACAACAACGACAGGGAGAGAGGAGATGAAGCTTAAAGTTCTACTGGGCACGCTGCTGCTACTGGGCAGCACCATGGCCGCCGCGGATGACGAGCCACCGGTCGTTCAGGTCAAACGCCTGACGGCGGAAACCGCAGTGAAGGTCGCCCGTGCCACCATGGCGGCATGCCGTGAGAAGGGGATCCAGATCGGCGTCACGGTGGTGGACCGCAACGGTATGCCTCAGGTGATGCTGCGCGATACCGTGGCCCCGCCGATCACCATACGCATCAGCAGAGACAAGGCCTATACCGCGGCCATGTTCATGGCCGCCACCTCGGGCATGAGTGAGCGCGCCGGTACACCGATTGGGCGTGTTCCGGGCGTGGTAATGTCAGCCGGCGGACTGCCGATTGAGGCTGGCGGTATTTTCCTGGGCGCTGTCGGCGTCTCCGGCGCCCCCTCCGGCCAGGTCGATGAGGAGTGCGCCCAGGCCGGCATTGACGCGGTCATCGATGATCTGGAAATGATGTAACTTTACGGCAGCTGACGCGGCACGGGCCGACAGGCGTATATCAAACACAAGAAACGGCGGCCTCCCGCGCCCCGTCAGCTGCCATCGTTCATAGCCGGACACACAACAGGCCGGCACCCGCTGCCCTGTTCCGGTTGGCCGGCCCCCAACTCCTTTATGCTGTGTTGAATATTTTCATCTTCCGGTGCCAGTGATTGTGCGCAGGCCAGTGCCTGTCGTGCCTCCTGCATACAGTGCCTTGCTGCCAGGGCATAGGCCAGGTTATTCCAGGCATCGGCATCGAGGGACTGCCGCCGGATCACCTGACGGAAGGCCCGCCCGGCCCGTGCAAACTCACCTGCCGTGTACTCCGCATTGCCCAGTGCCATCAACACGATGCGATTCTCTGGCCAGCGCCCTGCCGCCTGCCTGTAAGCCACAAGGGCTTCCCCCTGTCGGCCCGTGTTCTCCAGGGCAAACGCCGCCCCGAGGTAGGCCACAGGCGTCGCCGTCACCGGCATGCTGTGCGGTAGCAGCATGACATAGCCCCAGTAATCCGCCCGCCGCCAGGTGTGCTCAAAGGTCGGCAGGGTCGTGATGTGCCTGCGCGTTGTCCCGGAACGCAGGATCAGTACTCCCTTTTCGAGGTCGTACCCCACCACCACCGCGTAATGCCAGCGCGGTAGCCACTCTAGTCCCAGATTCTGCAGCACCAGTACCGGATGGCCGCCAGCCACTTCGGCAAGCAGTGCATCCAGACGGGGAGGCAACGGGTAGGGCAGCATGCCGTGGGCGCGGCCGGCGGCCACCATCTCCGTCTGCAGACTGCCGTAGCGTTGCGGGATATAGACCTTATCTACCAGCTTATCAGGCACGACATCGACACCCTGTGCCTGCAACACTGTTGCCAGTGCCGCAGGGCCACACTGGTAGGCCTGCTGGGGAAAGAACGGTACCGCCGCCAGTTCAACGGCAGAAGGGAGGTTCGGCGGTAACTGCTCGCGAAGACGCGCCGACTGCGGAGCGGTCGCACAGCCCGCCAGATAACACAGCAAAATAAACACGCCCGGCCTAAGCCGGGCGCAAGCTGTCGCAAACATGGTCGAATTACTTGTTGATATTTTTCACAAAGGGGAAGATATCTGTCGCGCCGAGCATATCGGTGATGATGAATATAATGAACAGCAGGAGCACGATGCCAACGATACTGTCTCCACCGGCCGGCTGCTGATCCATATTCGCGCTCAACTGCGCGATCTCGCTGTCACTCATTCGTGCCACGCGTGCTCTGGCATCCGCCGGGTCGACACCCAGGTTAACCAGCTGTTGCTGCACGTCGGCACGGTCAAGAAAATTGATCACACGTTCCCGCGTCACCTGCTGCTGTGCCTGATGCAGCAGCTGCGCGTTGCCCACCATGGCCGCCTGTGCCGGTGCCAGCTGAACACCCAGCATCAGCCACACACACAGCAACACCCCGAAGCGTTTGATGCGGCGAAAAATCATCATGGTCATACCCCCTGCCTTATGCGTGATAACCGTTACCCTGAATCATAGTTTAGGAGACCGCACCGGCCCTGCAACATCGTGCCACCACACCCTGTCATTGCAGGTTACAATCAGGCAATGGAGATCATCGCCCCCCTGCTCGACTGGATCAGCAACAACCCGACCTGGGCAGGGCTATTTGTCATGTTGACCGCCTTCGCCGAATCACTCGCACTGGTCGGCCTGTTCCTGCCCGGTGCCGCCATGATGTTCGGCATCGGAGCACTGGTGGGTACCGGGCACATGGAACTGTGGCCGACACTCGCCTGGGCTGCGGTCGGGGCCATCGCCGGCGATGGAGTCAGCTTCTGGCTGGGCCGCACCTTTCACCAGCGTATTCGCGTAATGTGGCCGTTTCGCACCCACCCGGAGCTGATCGCCCGTTCCACCCGGTTTTTCTATCGCCACGGGGGCAAAAGCATCCTGCTCGGCCGCTTTATCGGCCCCATCCGACCGGTGATACCCGCGGTTGCCGGAATGCTGGAGATGCCGACCGGGCGCTTTCTTATCGTCAATATTATCTCCGGGCTCTGCTGGGCACCGGTCTATGTGCTGCCCGGCATGGTTTTCGCCACCTCCCTCGGCCTGGCCGCCGAGGCGGCAACACGCCTGGCCGTGCTTGGCGGCTTCCTTATCGTGCTGATTCTTGTGCTGGTGTGGCTGACACGGCTGGTGTTTGACTGGATTCACCGGCACACCTATGCACCGATGCGCCGTTTGCTGGAATGGACACGCCTGCACCCGGTAATGGGCGAGGTACCCGCCGCGCTGCTCGACCCTGAACACCGCGAGGCGCGCGGCCTGACGCTGCTGGCACTGATACTGCTCACGGCCGCAGCGTTAACGGCCTGGCTGCTTCCCCTGGCACTCGGCAGCGAATGGCTGCGCAATATCAACCACTATGTATTTCACACACTGCAGACGCTACGCACACCGGCCATGGATCACGTGATGGTCGCCATCACCCAGTTGGGCGATACGACGGTGCTTGGCATGCTGTTTCTGGTGCTGTTCGGCTGGCTGGGCTGGCAACGGCGCTGGCATGCGGCGGGCCACTGGCTGGCTGCCGCTGTCTTTTCGGTGGCGCTGACTCAGCTGTTGAAGGCGGCCACACACATCGAGCGCCCGATTGCACTCTACGACGGTGCCTCGGCCCTCTCCTTTCCCAGCGGTCACGCCAGCCACAGCATGGTGGTATTCGGCTTTCTTGCTGTGCTCATCGGACGCGAGCTGAACGACCAGCGTCGCTTCGTGGTCTACGCCTTCACCGTCACCCTGGTCAGCGCCATCGCCTTCTCTCGCCTGTACCTGGGTGCGCACTGGCTCTCGGATGTCATCGGCGGGCTCTTCTTCGGACTGGCCTGGGTCGCCCTGCTCGGCATCGCCTACCGGCACCACCCCTCCGGGGCACTGAACCTGCGTGGTCTGCTGGCGGCCACACTCCTGTCCCTGGGCGCGGTCTACGGCTGGAACAGCCAGACCCACTTCGAGCGTGACCTGCAACGTTATGCCGTGCAGCGTGAGACTGTCAGCATGGCGACCCGGCAGTGGTGGACGGCGGGCTGGCACTCACTGCCCGCCTACCGTCATGATATCCGCGGCTACCGCGACCACCCGCTGACACTGCAATATGCCGGCGGCCTCGCCCCCTTGCGCCAGCAGCTTGAAGCGGCCGGCTGGTACGGCCCGATGCGGGCCGACGCCCTGAACTGGCTCAACTGGTTGAGCAGCCAGATGCCCATCCATCAACTGCCGGTCATGCCCCAGGTCCATGACGGGCGTAACGAATCGCTGCTACTGGTCAGGAAAAGCGGTGATACAGACACACTGTTCGCCCTGCGACTGTGGCGCACCGACATCACGCTGCAACCGGGCAACCGTCCACTCTGGACGGGCAATGTGAGCACACTACACCTGAGCGCGAACCACGGTCTTTACGTACCCCGCACCGGCAAGGATTTTGCCACCCCTCTCAAATTGTTGCTGCGGCAGGTGCAAAGTGGCGAACTAAGCGGTTTTCGCTACAGGCAGCCGCAGAGTGATGGCCGTCAATTATTGATGCTGCGCTATGCGGCGGAATGAGAGGGACGGTGCATATCTGTCGGCACCGCCTGTTCAATTTACACAGCTGATGCCGTTAATCCTTTTCCGCCAGCAGCCTCTCCAGGATATCGAGCCGCTCCACCGGGTCGGACATCTGCAGGCAGTACTGTTTTTGTGCACTGCCGATCGGCAACAGTTCCGCCAGGCGGCTGCCGACCCAGGAGGCACTGCCGTAATCCTTCTGCAAATTGATATAGGGGTGGTCGAGCTGCTCCATAATGCCCTGCAACAGTTCGGCCATCCCACGATGCCGCGCGGGCAGCGCAGCATCCTGTTCATTGGCGATAAGCTCCGCTTCGGCCACCATCAGGCCATCGGATTTCTCTTCTGTGGAGCTGACCCTGAAACGCTGCTCGCCCAGAACGGTAATGCCCAGCAGACCGTCATTACGCTTGTTCCAGTAGCGGATATGTCCCAGTGTGCCGACCTCGAAGGTCATGGCCCCGGTTCCCACCTCGCTGCCCTCGCGAATGAGGATCACGCCAAAGCCGCTTTCCTCCTTCAGGCACCGGCTGACCATATCGAGATAGCGCGGCTCGAAGATACGCAGCGCAATCGGGCCACCGGGAAACAGCACGGTGTGAAGCGGGAAAAGAGGGATATGCAGTCTGTCCACTATGTGGCTCGCGCAGTGTATCGGAAACAGTAGGTCCCGCTCACCGGGACCTACCTAAAAAATAGCAGAAATTGCGCCTAGGAGGCCCCCCAGCGCGCCATCAGATCGTGTTCGATATCCAGGTGGTCAAGAATGCGTGCCACGACAAAGTCGATCAGATCGGCGATGGTACGGGGCTGGTGGTAGTAGCCGGGGCTGGCCGGCATCACGGTCACGCCCATGCGTGCCAGCTTGAGCATGTGCTCCAGGTGTATCGCCGAGAGCGGCATCTCACGCGGCACCAGGATAAGCTTGCGCTGCTCCTTGAGCATCACGTCGGCGGCGCGCTCTATCAGATTGTTGCTGGCCCCGCTGGCAATGGCCGACAGGCTGCCCGCCGAACAGGGGCAGACCACCATTGCCCGCGGTGCATTCGATCCGCTGGCCACCGGGGCCATCCACTCCTCACGACCAAATACCTGAAGTTGTCCGGCCTCGCAGCCAAATTGCCGACAGAAAAAATCGCGTATCGCCTGCGGTTCCTGTGGCAGTTCCAGCTCGGTTTCCGTCTGCAGTACCACCTGGGCAGCCGGAGAGACCAGCAGATAGACCCGGCAGCCGGCCTGCAGCAGGCACTCCAGCAGGCGCAGGCCATAGGGGGCGCCCGAGGCACCGGTTATCGCCAGTGTGATGGCATCACGACTCATGATTCACGCCTTCTCCGTCTGCGCATACAGTTGTTCCAGCAGGCGAGCATGGATGCCGCCAAACCCACCGTTGCTCATCACCACAATGTGATCGCCCTGGCGGGCGATAGCGGCAACTTCATTAACTATAGCCTCGATCTCCCCGAGCACCCGTGTCGCCGCGCTCTCGCGGGCACTGGCGGCAAGGTCCCAGGCAAGTTCCGGCGGCTTGAACAGATACACCGCGTCCGCCTCCTGCAGCGCCGGCATCAGGGTATCCCTGTGGACCCCCATGCGCATGGTGTTGGAACGCGGTTCCAGCACCGCAATGATACGCGCCGTCCCGACACGCCGCCGCAAGCCGGCCAGCGTCGTGGCAATCGCCGTGGGGTGGTGGGCAAAGTCGTCGTAGACGGTAATACCGTTGACGCTGCCGCGCACCTCCATGCGCCGCTTCACGTTGCGAAACTCGCACAGCGCCGCGCAGGCGTGTTCGGCGGGCACCCCGGCATGGCGTGCCGCACCGATCGCAGCCAGCGCGTTGCACACATTGTGGTCGCCGCTCAGGGGCCACTGCACGCTGCCCTGCATCCGCCCCTGCCAATATACATCGAAGCGGCCGCCGTCCTCAGCCATACCGTTTACCGACCAGTCTCCCTCACTGTGTAGTGCGAACCGCTCGGTCGGTGTCCAACAGCCCATCGCCAGCACCTCATCCAGCGCCGCATCCTGCCGCGGCGCCAGCACCAGCCCCTCGGACGGCACCGTGCGGATCAAGTGGTGGAACTGGCGCTGAATCGCCGACAGATCGGGAAAGATATCGGCGTGATCGAATTCGAGGTTGTTCAGCACCAGTGTGCGCGGACGGTAATGCACAAACTTGGAACGTTTATCAAAGAAGGCGGTGTCGTACTCATCCGCCTCGACGACAAAAAACGGGCTCTCGCCTGCGCGCGCCGAAACGCCGAAATTTTGTGGAATGCCGCCAATGAGAAACCCGGGTTTCATGCCGGCATATTCGAGGATCCAGGCCAGCATCGCACTGGTGGTGGTCTTGCCATGGGTCCCCGCCACCGCCAGCACCCAGCTGCCCTGCAGCACCTGCTCACTCAGCCACTGTGCGCCGGAGGTATAGGGCAGGCCACGATTGAGCACGTGCTCCACCGCCGCATTGCCGCGCGAGAGGGCATTGCCTATGACAATCATATCCGCCTGCTGAGGAATACCGGCCGGCTCATAGCCTTCTGTCAGCTCAATCCCCTGCTCGCGCAACTGGTCGCTCATCGGCGGATAGACATTGGCATCCTGACCGCTGACCCTGTGACCGTGCGCCCGCGCCAGCAGGGCGATACCGCCCATGAAGGTACCGCAGATGCCCAGGATATGGATGTGCATCAGCTTCCTCCCTGGCCGGTAATCATGTTGGACACGCTCAGCGCGATCATCATGTAACCGATGGCGTAGACAAAGCCGATGCCCTGTGAGGCATTCAGCGCATGACGGAAAATATGCGCCGCCACTGCGATGTTCCACCCCATGATGAGCAGCGACAGCAGGGCAGCGAAATCCTTCATGCTCCCGCCGCTGTAGAACAAGGCGGTGACGGGCACGGCCAGCAGCCCCAGTATCACCTCGCACCCGGCAAGGGCTGTCAGGGTCTGGATCAGGCGCGTCCCGCGCCGATGCCACATCAACACAAAGTGGAGCAGTGCCACCATCAGCGCCGTTCCGCCCAGTGCCGCCAGTAGCGCATCCTGTCCCGGCAGGCTGAACAGGCCAAGCACCACACCGGTGAGCCAGTGCAGCACAATCACCAGCAACAGCAGAAAACGGGAGGCGGGGAGTATCTGCGGGCCACGGCGCAGAAGCGCAATCTGCCAGAATGTCTGCAGTAATACCTTCATGCTACCTGCGCCCCCGCGGCAGCATCGGACACGCCGGTTAACACTGCGACAGTGTGATAGTGCGACACGTTCATCCCTTCCAAGACCATTGCGCGTCATCATACCGCCAGCCCCGACGGGCAGCAATTCGCACGGCCCGTTATAATCGGAAAAACAGCCAACGGGAAACGCTTTATGGACACCGACTACCGCTACATCGACACCGCACAGGGGCTGGAAGCACTTTGCCGCGAACTGAGCACCTACAACTGGTTCACGCTCGATACCGAGTTTATCCGGGAACGGACCTATGCCCCGCGGCTCTGTCTGTTGCAGGTGGCCACGCCCGATACAGTGGCCTGCATCGATCCGCTGGCACTGGCGGATCTGGAACCGTTACGCGCACTGCTGTTCGACAGCCGCATCACCAAGGTGCTGCATGCGGCATTCCAGGACCTGGAAATATTCTTTCACCTGTACGGTAAGGTGCCGGCACCGATCTTCGACACCCAGATCGCCGCCACCCTGCTCGGCCACGGTGACCAGATCGGTTACGGCAACCTGGTCAGGGCCGAGCTTGGCATCGAGTTGGCCAAGGGCCATGCCCGCACCGACTGGTGCCAGCGGCCACTGGATGGCGATCAACTCAACTATGCGGCAGACGATGTACGTTACCTGTGCGATATCTATGAACGGCAGATCGAGGCGTTGGTCAAGCATGGGAGACTGGAGTGGCTGGATGAGGACTTTGCCACGCTGACCTCGGCGGAGACCTACGCCAACCCGCCGCAACAGGCCTGGCGCCGTGTCAAGGGTGCCGGCCGACTCAAGGGGGTACAGCCTACGGTGCTGCGCGCACTGGCCGCCTGGCGCGAACAGCGGGCACAGGCACGCGACAAGCCGCGACGCTGGATCGTCAAGGACGATCCGCTGCTCGACCTGGCCCGTCAGATGCCCGGCGACAGCAACAAAATGAGCCGTATTCGCGGGCTGGACGACACATTGATCAAACGTCACGGCGAGGAACTGCTTGCGATTATTGATCAGGCGAAACAGACCCCGAAAACAGAGTGGCTTGCAATTGAGCAGGGACCGCGACTGTCGCCGCAACAGGAGCCATTGGTAGACCTGCTGATGGCGCAATTGCGCGAACTCTGTCGTCAGCAGCGCATCACGCCCAGTGCCGTGACCGGACGCCGCGAACTGGAGAAACTGGTCATGGGTGAGCGAGACCTGCCGCTGATGCACGGCTGGCGTGGCGCGCTGGCAGGCAAGCAACTCGCTGCCCTGCTCGACGGCAGGCTGTCATTAAGGGTCGTGTCGAATCACCTGGTAGCCGAAACGCGCAACGACTAGCCGCTCATGCCCGCCTATCGACACCTGCCCACCCCCTATACCTACCCCTGGCGTGAGGGCAACCGCTTTCATCTGCTGGTCGACGGTGAGCGTTTTTTCCCTGCCATGATCGAGGCAATCGAGCAGGCGCAGCATACCGTCCTGCTGGAGCTTTATCTCATCGAATCGGGCGCGGTGGCCGAGCGTTTTATCAACGCATTCTGCAACGCCGCAAGGCGCGGTGTGGCGATATATCTAATGTTTGACGACTTCGGTGCCCGCGGCTTTCGACAACACGATCGACGTCGGCTGCTGGAGGCGGGGGTAAGGATCGGTTTTTACAACCCGTTGCGCTACGGCAAACTGCGCCGCAATCTGTTTCGCGATCATCGCAAGCTGTTGCTGGTAGACGGACGCATCGCCTTCACCGGCGGTACCGGCATTACCGACGACTTTGACCTGACCCCGCCACGGGAGCGGCGCTGGCACGAAACCATGCTGCAGATAGAAGGCCCCTGTCTGCGGGACTGGCACGAACTGTACGTCAAAACCTGGAACAGCTGGGGAACGCCGCCGCTACAGTTACCCACTGCAGCACCACAACACCTTCCCGGCGGCCGTCCCGGGCGCGTCACGCTAAACGCACCGGTGCATATGGAGTTGAAGCGTTCCCTCATCAAACGTATCCGCAGCGCAGAACGGCGCATCTGGATCGCCACCGCCTACTTCATACCCTCACGCAAGATACGTCGTGCCCTGTGCCGTGCCGCCGCCCGCGGTGTCGAGGTACGCCTGCTGCTGCCCGGACCGATCACCGATCACCCCGGTATCCGTCATGCCAGCCGGCGCTACTACGGCAAACTGCTGGGCAGTGGCGTACGCATCTTCGAATATCAACCACGCTTTTTACATCTCAAATTGATCCTGTGCGACAACTGGATCTCTACCGGTTCAAGCAACATCGATCGCTGGAACCTGAGCTGGAACCTTGAGGCCAACCAGGAGATCGACTCCGAAGCCTTCGCCAACAACGTACAACAGCTTTTCGAAAAGGATTTTTCCGACAGCAGGGAGATTCTGCACGAGCTGTGGCACC
Source organism: Thiohalomonadaceae bacterium (assembly GCA_041547565.1). Classification (GTDB taxonomy): domain Bacteria; phylum Pseudomonadota; class Gammaproteobacteria; order Thiohalomonadales; family Thiohalomonadaceae; genus JBFEUI01. Next base: position 1,070 of record JBFEUI010000030.1, on the reverse strand, counting down.
ACCGCCGCTGGTACCGTCGGCTGCTGGAGTGGTTCTGGGGAAAGATCGAGCTGTGGCTGGAGCGCCACAGTCAGCGGCGACCGAAAGGGCCGCAGAAGCCGTGAATGGGTGAAGGGTGAAGGGTGAAGGGTGAAGGGTGAAGGGTGAAGGGTGAAGGGTGAAGGGTGAAGGGTGAAGGGTGAAGGGTGAAGGGTGAAGGGTGAACAATATCGTCACAGTTTGCCGGTGACAGTCAACTTCTCCTCACGCCTCACTGCTCACACTTCACTTCATTTAACCACCCGCAACGACGGACGCTTGGACTGGCCGCTGTCCTTGTCCGGCGGCGGTTCATCCCCGCCGTCATCGTCCTCGGTGAAAACCATGCCCTTGCCATTCTCCCGTGCGTAGATGGCCAGCACCGCCCCGACCGGCACCGACACGTGCATCGGATTGCCGCTAAAGCGAGCATCCAGTTCCAGCAGGCTGTCGCCCAGTTGCAGATTCTGTACCGCCGAACCACTGATGTTGAGCACGATCTTGCCGTTGTCGACATACTCCACCGGCACTACCGCATCATCATTCTCGGCGTTTACCAGAATATAGGGCGTCATGCCGTTGTCGCTGATCCACTCATAGAGGGCGCGAATCAAATAGGGACGACTGGAGGTCATAGGCTGTGAGCCACACACCCGGGCCACTCAAACCGGCCCGGGTGTGCGGATTAACCCCTCATCTCCTGCTCGATTTCGGTCAGGCTCTGCTGGAATGATTCGCGCGCAAAGATGCGCTCCGCATACTCCAGCAGCGGGTTGGCCTGTTTCGGCAGTGATATATTCAGGGCGGGCAGACGCCACAACAGCGGCGCAAGGGCGCAGTCTACCAGCGAGAACTCGTCGCTCATGAAGTAGGGCTTCTGCTCGAAAATCGGACTGACACTGGTCAGGCTGTCACGCAGTTCCTTGCGCGCCTTGGTCGCCGCCTTCTCGGTACCGTTGAGAATGACATCCAGGTGAACAAACAGATCCCTTTCAATACGGTGCAGCATCAACCGGTTGTTGGCCCTGGAGACCGGGTCAACGGGCATCAGC
>JBFEUI010000029.1:0-29117 GCA_041547565.1 Thiohalomonadaceae bacterium | reverse complement strand
TTCCAGGCCTCCTTGCTCCCCTCCTTCGTCTCCTTCCAGGCCTCCTTGGAACCCGACTTCACCCCTTTCCAGGTCTGCTTGGTGCCCGACTTCACATCCTGCCAGGCACTGCCCTCCGCCGGCTTCTCACCGCTTTCGTTCTCCTGTGCCTGAAGCGGGGTAACTGCCAATGCGGCAAACAATAACAACACACTGCACAGCGACTTCTTTCCCATCGCAATAACCTCACACTAAACTGTCGATGCCTGTCACGGCCCTAATCATGACACCCTTTGGCAAAACGCTGAAGAGGGGGGCAAACAGACGCCTGTTCATTGCCATGGATTTATCGCATATTCACCGCGACACTTTCGTGAAATGCTTCCCACAAGCCACACCCGCCCCGGCGCTATAATCCGCGCCACGGCACAAACACAGTGGGATTCCGGCGAAAACAAGCCCCTTTCGTGCCGTTGAAGCCCCTCTACGGCTTGCAGTCGCCCGGACGAGAGAGTTAAATTAGCAAGAAATCTTGCGAAATCACGCTAATATGTGGATGTAAGTTCATATGGAGCCTATAAAAATGAAGAAGTCTGCCCTGCTAGCTCTTGCCACGGCGCTGCTCGGGGGCTGCGGCGTACCCAAGGTGGAGATGTATCGGGCCGACCCATCCAACACCGGCGTGTATCAGGCCTCACCGCTGCAGACGCTGACGGCCGTACACTGGAAATTCAACAGCGAGTCCCCGGTCAAGACCGCCGCCACGTCCTATGGCGACACCGTCTATTTCGGGAACAAGGCCGGTTACCTGTTCGCCATCAACACCAGTGACGGACGTGAACGCTGGCGCTTCAAGAGTGGCGGCATCATCGGCGGTGCGCCGGTGGTCACTGAAAACCGGCTCTATATCGGAAGTCACGACGGCAAGCTCTACGCCATCGATACGCGCACGGGCCAGCAGGTGTGGAGCTACGCATCCAAAGGCTCCATCACCACCTCGCCCTCCATGGTTGATGGCACCCTTTACTTCGGTAACGCCCAGGGCCAGCTCATCGCGCTGGACACGGCCAGCGGCCGGGAACGGTGGCAGTTCAAGGCGGGCGATGCCATCTACTCATCACCGGCGCTCAGTGAAGGGATGGTCTACTTCGGTGCCGACGACGGCTTCCTCTATGCCGTATCGAGCGCAACCGGCAACGAGGTATGGCGCTTCAAAAGCGGCGGTCGCATCCAGGGTTCCCCGGCTGTACAGGGCAACACGGTCTACACCGGCAGTTACGATCACAGCCTCTACGCGGTCAACAAACGCTCCGGGCAGCAGCAGTGGCGCTACAAGGCGGAGGGCCCCATCATGGGCGCCCCGGCCATCGCCGGAGAAACCGTCTATTTTGGCAGTCAGGACAATACCCTGTATGCGATCAGCCTCAACAGCCACCGTCCCAACTGGAAGGCAAAGGGCAAGGACTGGTTTGCCGGTTCACCGGTCATCGCCGGCACACGTCTGTATATCGGCAACCATGACAAACAGCTCTATGTCGTCGATACCCGCGATGGCGACATCAAGTGGACCTACCAGACCCAGGGGGCCATCACCGGCTCGGTACTGGTGCACGACTCCAGGGTCTATTTCGGCAGCGAGGACGGACACTTCTACGCGCTGAAATAGCGCTCCTAGTGCAGCCGTTCTGCAACAGGCTATCGCCTGGCAGCTGCCAGGTGTGTTGCGTCATTCGACGTTCTCGTAGCCGCACATGCGCAGAAAGTTTGCCATCATACGCAGGCCGTCTTCACCGGAGACCTCAGGGTGGCCCTGAAAGCCGTAGATCGCCTTCTCCCTGTGGCGCATCACTTCAACGGGACATACCTCGGAATAGGCCAGGATCTCAAAATCGGGTGGCACCCGCGGGATATGAAAACGGTGTTTCTTCTGTATCATCAACTCCGTTTTTTCCAGCCCGTCAAAGATCGGATCATCCCCCGCCGTGATGAAGATGCGCTCTTTGCGGTTCTGGTAGTCGTGCAGCCGTTTGACCTTGGCCCGATAGCTGGTCGCAATGATCTCGTGTCCCAGGCAGAATCCCACCGTCGGCACCTCAAGGTTCATCAACGCGACGTAATTGGCGGTCAGGTTCAGCGGCTCGAAGGGATTGCCTTTACCACCGGAAATGATCAGCCCGTCAATGCCCGGCAAGCGGTCAAAGTCGAGTTGCTCGTTATGCTCGATGATAAGGTGGGGGATATCCTGATCATCGAGATAGTTGCGCTTGAACTTGCGCAGATACTGGCTCTGGTTATCGATAATAAGCAGCATCAAAGCTCTCCCTACTTGCCCTGCATGAGGAGGAATTCGGCCAGCAACAGGGTACGCTGCACGAGGCTGATGCGCGAGAGCGCCTCCTGGCCGGTATAGAGGCCATGGGCCACGGGCCCCAGACCGCAGATCACCGGTACCTGCGGTGGCACCAGCCCCGCCACCGAGGGCCACAGACTGGTCTCGGTATTTAGCGGTATCTGCCACGCCTGCGCCACATCACGCAGCCGCTTCAACAGGGCGTTGTTGATGCGTCGCGCGGGCATCGACGGCCTGTCCGAGAGCAATGCCAGCTCGGCTCGCGCCTCATCCAGGATCGCCACGATACTCTGTTCCATTCGGTCGGCCGCCCGCGCATTGGGAAATGAGGCCTGCAGTGTGGCGACCACCCGGTGCGGCAGCAGCCGGGGATAGGATTCAGTGCGGATATCGACAGTCGATACCGCCAGCCGCTCCTTGCGCCGGCTCAGGCGCGAGATATCCTCCAGCGCCGCCAGCGCCCGCGACATCACTTCAGGGCGTTTCTCCGATTGTCCCAGCTTACGCGGTTTACCCTGGAAAAAGGCACGGTAGCGGCGTTGTCCTCGACGACCGACAACCACGCTGTCATCGATATTGCCGGGCCTGAGCACCAGTACCTCTTTGGACTGGGCGGCGGCACGGGCGATAAACTCCGCACTCTCTTCACAGTCGCGCCCCTCATCGGCATAGACCATCACACCCAGCGGTATCGACTTTAGCTTGCGCGCACGGTGCAGTGCGCGCAACGCGAACTCCAACTGCACCAGCGGACCTCGCGATGCCCCGATCCCCTCACCGTAGAGCCACTCCGGATCCCGGTGAAAATGCTCGCCACCCATGGCCGAGTTAAAAGGCACATCGATGTGGCACAGCAACAGGGTACCGTCGTTAACGCCTTTGGCCGACTCCCAGGTCCACACATGGGGGGCATCGGTCAGGCCGGCAACGGGTTTCAGATCAAGCCTCTCCATCACCTCATTCAGCTGCCGGGCGGCCTGGCGGATACCGATCGGATCGTTGCTGTGGCTCGACACGCCGACCCACTGCTCGACGCGTTTCTCCAGCTGATCACGGCGCTCGGTCAGATAGGCGAAAACACGCTCTGACGGCGTCTTCCTGGTGCGTTGCAGTTCGGGCGGATTGGGCGTGCCGAAGTAGCGCGCCGAGGCCACCTCGACCAGCCGGTTGACCAGCCCTGAAAAATCCAGTCCCATCGCATCGGCCGCCGCCACGTAGGAACCGTGCTCGCCCAGGCTCGGCAGGCTGTTGACCTCAAGCACATAGAGGTTGCCGGCATCGTCCATGCGCATATCCACGCGGGCACAGTCATAGCAGCCGAGTACGTTAAACGCCTTTCTGGCGATGGCCTGCGCCAGGGCGGCCGTCTCATCATCCAGTGGTGCCGGGCAGACCACACCGACCTCGCGCCCGGATTTCCTGCGCTTGTCCGCCTCGGTATAGATGTTCGGCCCACCGCTGCCGAACACCAGTTCGGCCGGTTGAAAGGTCTCCAGGGTTGAGCCGTTGCCCAGCAGGCCGACATTGATCTCACGCCCCTCGATATACTGCTCGGCCAGCACCGGTTGCTCGAACTCGCGGAAGATCACACCGGCTGCATCACGCAGTTCCGCCTCGTCGTTGACGATGCGAATGCCGAACGAGACGGCCTCGTTCTTCGGCTTGACGATAAGCGGGAAGGGCAGTTGCGGCAATTCGAAATCGGGGGCATCGAGTACGGCAAAGGCGGGCGTGGGCACCCCGTTCTGGACAAACAGCATCTTGGCCACAACCTTGTCGAGCGCCAGCGAATGGGCCAGGGGACCGGAACCGACATAGGGCACGCCGACCATCTCGAGAATGCCCGGCACATGCGTGTAGCGTGCCTGGCCCTGAATGCCGTAGGAGAGGTTAAATGCCATGCCCGGCCGTTCACCGACCAGGGTACGCGGCATGAACTCCTCAAGGCGGTCGATAAGGTCCTTGTCACCCTCGAAGGCCTGAACCTGGTGACCGCCCTTTTTCAGCGCATTGACGATACGGCGTATTGCGGCAAGACCGTATTTTTCACGGTTGGGCTGACCGAACAGGTTGATGACTTTTTTCGATTCGCGGTTATAGATTACGGCAACCTTCATACAGTGCTCCGATACAGGCAGTTGCATTGACTCGTTCGTCGCGCTTGTCGCCAGGCTGCAGCGGGAAACGCAGACAATCTGATTTTCTGCCAGTTTCCCGGGGCCGTCTATCACTATATGCCGACTGGTGATGGCAATGGGCTGTTAATATTCACGAGGCGTGTTACTCCTCGCTCTTTATCCGCTCCCAGGTTTTATCTTTCTCCGCCAGGTCCGCCTCGTCCCAGCGGCCCTCGTTTTTCAACGCCGACTCCATCTGGCGGAAACGCCGCTCGAATTTGGCATTGGCCGCTCGCATCGCCTCCTCCGCATCCACGCCAAGATGGCGCGCCAGATTGACGCAGGTGAAGAGCACATCGCCGACCTCATCGGCGATGTGGTGCTTGTCCCCCGAGTCAAGTTCCCCGGTCAGCTCCAGCAGTTCCTCGTTGAGCTTTTGCATCACGCCCTCCGGTTCGGGCCAGTCAAACCCGACCCGTGCCGCACGCTTTTGCAGCTTCTGTGCCCGCATCAGGCCGGGCAGCCCCAGGGCCACACCGGCAAGTACGCTGTTGTCCTCCTGCTTGCCCTTGAGCGCCCGCTCCTGCGCCTTATGCTTCTCCCAGGCGGCCGTCTGTGCCGCGGCATCGGCGACCGACTCATCGTCAAACACATGCGGATGACGGCGTACCATTTTCTCGACGATGCCCTCGGCGACATCACTGAAATCAAAGGCACCTTTCTCCTGCGCCATCTGTGCGTGAAACACCACCTGAAACAGCAGGTCGCCAAGTTCCTCGCGCAGGTCGCCCATATCATCCCGGTCGATGGCATCGGCCACCTCATAGGCCTCCTCGATGGTGTAGGGTGCAATGGAATCGAAGTCCTGCTCCCGATCCCAGGGGCAGCCCTGTTCGGGATGACGCAGGCGCGCCATCACTTCCAGTAGGTGTGTAACAGAACTCATAAGCTATCGTTCCCCGCTTCAATGCGCCGCCAGCGTTGTATGGTAATGCCCTTGCGATAGACCCCGCTGGAGATGTAGTCCAACACGCGTTTCAGGCGGAAAAAGCGTATCACCGAGTCCACCCGCAGTATTTCCTTGCCCTGCTCATCATAGAAGATAATGGTCGGCGTGTAGAACAGCCCCAGCCGCTCCCCCCACTCCCGTTCACTCATGCGTTCCCCGCCCGGGGTTATCACCGGTGTCTTGCCCCACAGATCAAGCTGCACGGTTTCAAAACCTTCCAGCCGCTTGAGAATCTCGGGATTTTTCAGGGGGCCGCTGTGCAGGACGTCGCAGGCATGGCAGTTGCCCTGCTCGAAGAATACGGCCAGGGGCCGCTGGGCCGGCAGCTTGCTGCGATCAAGCGCATGGGGCGGACTGGAAAAGAACGGTTCTTCGTTCAACTCACCCTGCTCGAAGGCGAAGGTCGGATCGGCGCGCTCCAGGTAGTCGCGGAAGGCCTCATTGCGATAGTGTCCGTCGGCAACATACTCGAGCGCGGCATGAAATTTGTAGGGGGGATAATAGCCGCGCAGGCGCAGCACCTCTTCGCCGGAGCGGTTGTAGAAGATGAGCGTGGGGGTGAAATTGGTGCCCTCAAGCTCGGCAAACTCTTTCTCGGTCAGCTCAAGACCACTGAAGTCGGTAACGGTCTTGTCGCCGTGGATGTTGATGGCAACCACATCAAAGTGCTTGCGGGTGTAGCGTACAATATCCCGCTTGGTGAAATTGACCTCCATCAGTTTCTGGCAATACGGACAGTAGTCCTGGCCGAACACGACAATCAGTCCGCGCTTGTCGAAGCGAATGGCTTCATTCAAATCATCCCGCAGGTCCAGGAAACTGAGACGAAACCACGACGGATGGCGCACCGCCTCTTGCAGGGGCGCATCGTCAAAACTCAGGGTGTCGAAGTCCGCATCGAAATCCTCATCGAACTCCTCTGCCCCTGCGCCAAAGAACACAAGGCACAACAGCAAACCCAGTAGCGGGTAGACGGAGGTAAACCTGGCAGGCATCGTGATACCACTAAAATTATTCACACAATTTCTATAATTTAAGGACGAAGTGACTTATAAAGATATTCCCCGTCGCTTCCGTTCCTATAATGACACCAAGGAGTAGTAATGGGAAATGCACGCATAGGCCTGGCACTGGGCAGCGGCTCGGCAAGAGGCTGGGCCCACATCGGCGTCATTCGGGCACTGGCCGGAAACGGCATCAAACCCGACATCGTCTGCGGCAGTTCCATCGGCGCCCTGGTGGGCGGGGCCTATGCGGCCGGTGCCCTCGACTCGCTCGAGCAATGGGTGCGCAAACTGGGGGTGTGGGACATCGTCCGCCTGATGGACATCCGCCTGGCGGGGGGACTGATCGAGGGCAACAGCCTGATGGCCTCGATAGAGAAGCACATTGCCGGCCTGGAGATCGAATCACTGGCCACCCCCTACGGGGCGGTCGCCACCAACCTGCACAACGGCCGGGAAATCTGGCTGCAGCAGGGTGGGCTAAGCAGCGCCATCCGCGCCTCCATCGCCCTGCCGGGGCTGTTCTCGCCCGTTCTCACCGAGGGCCGCTGGCTGGTCGACGGGGGCCTGACCAACCCGATCCCTATCTCGCTATGCCGCGCCATGGGCGCCGATATCATCATTGCGGTCAACCTCAACTCCGACATCGTCGGCCGCCACCTGAACGGACGCCGGCACAAGGCACAACCGCAGGAGAAGAACCGCGACCTGTTTAACCAGTTGCTCAAACGGCTCAACCAGGAGTTGGCCGACACGCCGCTGTCCGGCTGGCTCAGCGCTAAGGAGGATAACCAGAACATCCCCGGCCTGTTTGAGGTGGTCGCCACGGCGATCAATATCATGCAGGATCGCATCACCCGCAGCCGCATGGCGGGCGACCCGCCCGATGTGCTGCTCTCGCCCAGACTGGCGCATATCGAACTGCTGGAGTTCGACCGCGCCGAAGAGGCCATCGCCGAGGGGCAGGACTGTGTGGAGCGCATGCTGCCGGCCATCCGCCATGCCTGTACCCTGGACGACTAGGGGCCCCTGCAAAGCGCTGGATTTCCTGCGGCGGCAAAACGCGCAGCGCTCTGGTTAGCGTCGTAATCCGCCCACCCGCTCCAGTGCGGCAAAGCGGTTCTCATCGTCAAAGCTCAGCACGAACTCACCGTGCACCCCCGCCTCGGTGACGAAGGGGCGCAGGCGCTCGGCCGGGAACTGCACCCGCCGGCCGTCCAGCGCCGTGACCACAACACGCCGGGCACGGCCCTGATAGTAGGTCAGGTAATCGTGGGCGGGGATGTCCAGAAAGAAACGGACCTGATTCATGGCCGGATGCTATGCTTTGTCCATCGGGAAAACTGTCAATCTATTCAGGGCGGTGCAATGCGTCGAATTATAAAGTCACTCGTCTGGATTGTCGTCATTGCCGTGCCGTTGCTCTACTACCTGCCACCGCTTGGCGGCTATCCCCCTTTCTACCCGCTTGGCGCCATCAACATCAAACAGGTGCTGCGCACACTGCAGCAGGACATTAAGGCACAACTGCCACGGGCTGACAGCAAAGCGGTACGCATCTACCGCTGGCAGGATAAATCGGGGCAGTGGCACTATAGCAGTACACCGCCGCAGGAGGGCGTCGCCTACGAAGAGCACCGGGTCGATCCGGACACCAATCTCATCCCGGGCACGAGTGACGGGGAACAGGAATCCAGCATGGGGACAAGCGCAGCGGATAACGCGGCCGGGAACGGAAAAACGCCGTCACCCTACCCGCTGGAGGGGATGGAGAAGATCATGGAGCGGGCCCGGGAGGCGGGGCCGATAACGGAACAGCGCCAGAAGGCGCTGCAGCAGACAGGCGAGGAGTGAGGTCTACTTCTCCTCTTTCCCGGCCTTGCCGATCTGGCTGATCGGTACCACCACGTCCTCCTGGGGTTGCGGCTCATCGATATAGCGTGGCCGCATATTCATCGGCTCCCCCGCCGCTTCGGCCAGTTCCGCCTCACGCTGGCTGATCAGCACCAGACAGTCACGCAGCCCCTTGAGGCTGTTGTCCGAAAGCGGATGCTTCATGCCGGGACGCGTGGCGGTGTCCTTGATGATGTTGGTCAGGGTCTTCTTGACCGCCATGAGGATCTGCTCTTCCTTGGACAACTGGTCGAAATCTCGGGTGCTCATAGGCTCTCTGCCGCATAGGGATGGAAAGGGATACAATGGGGGCAGTGTAACGGATCACAAGCGGACTGCAAAAATAAGGAGTCACCATGCGCGGTGTATTTCTGGACCTGGACAGCCTCGACCGGGGCGACCTGGAACTGGACAGGCTGCAGGCCACACTGCCCCAGTGGCAACTGTACCCGGCGACCCGCCCCGGGGAGACCGCCTCCCGTATTAAAGATGCCCAGGTGGTGATCAGCAACAAGGTCGTGCTCGATGAAAAATTGCTGGCACAGGCCCCGCAGCTCAAACTCATCGCCGTGGCGGCCACGGGCACCAACAACGTCGATCTGGAAGCCGCACGTGAGCGCGGTATCGCCGTGTGCAATGTACGGGACTACGCCGCACCGTCCGTGGTCCAGCACGTGTTCAGCCTGATCCTGGCGCTCACCCGTCATCTCAACGACTACCAGCGGGCCATCTGCGACGGACGCTGGCAACAGAGCGGCCAGTTCTGCCTGCTGGACTACCCCATTCGCGAACTGGGTGGACTGGCCCTGGGCATCATCGGTTACGGCAATCTGGGCCGCGCCGTGGCGCACACGGCCGAGAGCGCCTTCGGCATGCAGGTGCTGGTCGGGCAGCGTCCGGGCGCTCCGCCGCAGGCCGATCGCGTCCCCCTGGAGAGGCTGCTGGAACGGGCGGACATCCTAACCCTCCACTGTCCCCTGGCCGCCAACACCCGCAATCTGATCGGTACCCGGGAGTTGGCGTTGATGAAGCCCGATGCCCTGCTGATCAATGCCGCCCGCGGCGGCATTGTCGATGAGGCGGCCCTCGCCGATGCACTGCGCCGCGGCATCATCGGCGGGGCCGGTATCGACTGTTTTATCGCCGAGCCACCCGATGAGAGCCAACCGCTCATGGCCCCCGATATCCCCAACCTGATACGCACGCCACACATCGCCTGGGCCAGCCGTGAGGCCAGACAGCGCCTGCTGGACCAACTGGTGGAAAATATTCAGGCCTTCACGGCAGGCCAGCCGCGCAACCTGGTCGGCTGAACAGCACTACCAATGCGCGGCGTGGCACGGGATAATGTGGTACACGATTGCCTGATTTCGATGTAAACATGTCCACACAAAATACGCCCGATGCGCTGCTGTTTATCACCCCCGGCTGCCCCTACTGCCCTGGCGTAATGCAGGCGCTGGCAGAGCTGGTCAAACAGGGCGCCATAGGCAGCCTGGAGATCGTCAACGCGGCACTCCACCCCCGGCGCGCGGAACAGCTGGGAGTACGCACGGCCCCCTGGATACGCATCGGTTCTTTTATACTGGAGGGCAATCAAACGCCTGCGCAGCTCAGACAATGGGCGCAAACGGCAGGCACGCAGGAAGGTACCACCCGCTACCTGGAAAGCTTGTTGCGCGAGGGGAAGCTGGCACGTGTCGAGCAACTCATCAGCGGCGAACCCGGGATGCTGAAGGCACTGCTGCCGCTGATAGCAGCGGCCGACACGCCGATGCAGGTGCGCCTGGGTATTAGCGCAATTATTGAGGGACTGCAGGGTCAGTCCGCACTTCACGCCTTGACGGACAGACTGGGTAGACTCAGCACCAGTAACGACCACCGCGTGCGCAGTGATGCCTGCTATTTTCTGGGTTTGAGCGGCAGCGCGAGCGCACGTCAGTATCTGGAGCCACGGCTCAACGATAACCATGAAGAGGTGCGCGAGATCGCGCAGGAGGCCCTGGACGGCCTTGCCACCCCGGGTGAGCGTTAATCCGGAGATTACAGCTCATCGGGCTTGATGCCGCTCCCGACACTGCCCAACGCACGCTCGAAATACCCTTCCTCCTCGGCGCCTCCCTGTAACGGGACCTGCACCGTCAGCTGCACGCCCCCACCCCGGGAACGGGTCAGCTCAAATACCCCTTCAGCGGCAAGGACCCTTTCACGGATACCGGCCAGCCCAAACCCCTTGCCCTGGACCTCGCTGTGTATGCCCTGGCCATTATCCTCGACTACCACACGTACATACTCGTCACACGCATCATCCCTGTCCCGAAGCAGGCGCACCTGCACCTCGCTTGCCCCCGAGTGCTTCGCCACATTGGTCAGGCTCTCCTGCACCACACGGTAGATGGTGATGGCATACTGGTCATCCAGCGGTTCGAGGTTATCCGCAATCTCAAGCTGGTAATGTATCTCCGGATGGTGTGCCTGGCAGGTCGATATCAGCTCCTGCAGACTGTCTGCCAAGCCCAGTTCATCCAGCACACCGGGCCTGAGCTGATGGATCAAGTTACGAATAGCCTGGTGCATCTGGGTTGCGCTACGCTCGATAGCCTCGGCACCGGTGTCGATAGACTCGATTTTGTTCTTGTTTTGGGTGCGAATGGCCATGGCCTCGGCCTGGATCGCCGTCAGCCACTGCCCGAACTCATCGTGCAATTCCTGGGCGAGGTGCCGCTGCAGCGCTTCCTGCACATTGAACAGTTGCCGCGTGAGTGAGCGATTTTGCAGCAGCAACTGCCTGGCCCGCTCCTCCGAACGCACGATTTCCGTGATGTCGTGGCCAACGGCCAGCAGGCCTGTGACCTCGCCATTATCATCCCGCAACACGACTGCACGATAGTTGACCGGGCGGGGACCGCTTACGTTGATCGCCAGCGCCGTCACCTCCGCCTCCCCCTTGGCAAAGGCTTCGCCAATCGCGGCCTTGACCCGCTCCCTGTCGCGCTCATCGATGAACTCCATGGCGGAGCGGTTTTTTATCTGCCCGGCACCGTAACCGGTACGCGCCTCCAGGATCTTGTTCCACCACACCATGTTGCCCTGGCGGTCAAGCTTGACGATAACATCAGGAACGTTGTCGGCAATGGCCAGGTATTCACGATACAGGCGGCGGTATTGCTCCTCGATCAGTTTGCGATCGGAGATATCCCGTATAATGGTCAGCACCCGATCCTCATCCTGCCTGACCACCCTGCGCTCGAAGTGTTTCAGCTCCCCGTTTATCGGCAGCTGGTATTCATGCACGATGATGCCGCCGTGCTCCAGGACCTGGTGATGCTCCTGCATGACCTGCTCGCTGAATTCCTCCGGCATGACATCGCACACCCGCTTACCGAGAAAGTCATTGGAGACCGTGTAAAGCAGCGCATCCTTGTCACCGTGGTAGCGAAGAAAAGTGCCCTCGCTGTCGGTGACAAACATAATATCCGGCATCGCACGCAGCAACGCGCGCTGCTGCGCCTCGGAGTCACGCAAAAACCCGGTTGACTGCCTGTGCAGTGCAATCTCCTCTTCCAGTTTCATGGTGTGGGCAGCGACCGCGCGGCGCAGCTGTATATTCCACACCAGGATTCCCGCGGCGATAACCAGCAGCACTGCCGCGATGATCAACAGGACCCATGGCTGCAACAAGACGTTTGCCTCTGAAGGCTGATAGAAAAAGCCCTCCAGCGACATTCCCAGTGGAAACAGCTGCTGATGACCCAGAATGTTGGCGATATGTTCCCAGCGCCGTTGGTTGATATGGCCGATAGCCACCAGTTCAGGGTCAATCAGCCGTCTGATCTCTGCCGCCTCAAAGCGCAGCTGCTCCCGCGTTACCCCACGCTCCTGCACACCAGGCATATGCAGAATCAGCTCAACCATCTCATCGATATGGCTCAGGGCATATTCCCAGCCCTGGAGACTGGCGCGGACAAAGGCCGCCACACGTTCCGGGTGTTCGGCCACCTCGCTGGCCGAGGTGAAAATGTTATCGCCGAGGAATTCGACATCATACTCACCGGGATAGAGCACCGTGTAGTCAACGCCCTGCTGGCGCAGTCTGTACGGTTCATTGGAGGCATAGGCGAACATGGCATCGGCGCGCCCCTCGATTAGATCATCAACCCGGCCCGTGTTGGGGATGATGTTTACTGCATCCAACCGCACACCAACACTGTGCAGCAGGGAGGTGATTTCAGCCCGTCCATGGGTCAACATGAGGGTACGTCCCGCCAGATCAGCGGGCGTGTCGATACCGCTGTCCCTGCGGGTCAGGATAATGCTCGGCGAGTGCTGCATAATGTTTGCCAGCAGCACAACCGGCCTGCCCTGCTTGCGGGCAAGGAGCAAATCGGCATCGCCTATGCCGAAGTGGGCCCCATTGTCGAGCACCGCGTCGAGCACCGAGAGTTGAGCGCCGCCCTCGGCAAGCACGACATCCAGTCCCGCCTCACGGTAGAAACCTTTCTCAACGGCCGCATAGAAACCGGCATACTGAAACTGGTGATGCCACTTTAGCTGCAGGCGAAGCGTCTGTTCCGCCCCCTGTGCCGCTGTCTGCAACGGCAGCAGCAACCAAAGCAGCAAAGAGGAAAACCAGCGAAATGCCCTCTCCTGCCTGGATGTTGCACAGTCTGTACGGTTGTGACACATGGGGCTTAAAACCATCCCTGTTTCCCGGCTGATGCGCCAACCATATAGCAGCAGCTTTATTTTTCCTATCCCTGTCCCCATCTATTAATCCCTACTGAACACCTCTGGTATAATCAGAGTTTATCTTAAATTGCACAGAACCATGAATACGAGTGAACGATTACAACTGCTGTTAAATGAATTTGTCAGTGAGGATATCGATGCGCTGACACGCCGTGCAGAGGCCGGGGAGGCCGATGCACAGTTTGACCTGGGGGCCCTGTACATCCACGGCAAGGGTGTCGAGCACAATGACGAGAAAGGTTTCAGCTGGTTGCAGAAGGCGGCCAGGCAAGGGGATGCTGCCGCACAGACCCTGCTGGGCTGGATGCACGCCAAGGGCATGGGCGTGGAAAAAAACCCGGCCCAGGCGGTGGAGTGGTACCTGAAGGCCGCCGAGGCCGGCGATGTGGATGCGCAGTGTTCATTGGCCGATATCTACCTGGAAGGTGCCCCGGGCGTGGACAGCAACACCCAGGCCATGCTCAAGTGGTATGAGATGGCCGCCAACCGGCAACACCCCAAGGCCCAGTACATGCTCGGCAAGCTGCTGGCGGACGGTCAACACGTACAGCAGAACGATGAGGCCGCCTTTCAATGGCTCACACTGGCAATCATGAACGAAAGCGAGGCGGCACAGAAAGAACTGGCCATGCTCAGTGCCCGCCTGGGTGAGCAGAAGGTGCAGCAGTTCCGCGAGCGCATGATGAGCGCCTTCACGCAACAGCCGCACTGACCCTCAATATCATCCAGACAGGCCGCCACATCCTGCTCGCCGTCAAGAGAGAGACGCCATGGACGAAAATGAGTTTTTGAAAACTCACAAAACGGTCAATGACCGGCCCTGCGCCTTTTCCAAAGCGTTGTTGCGTCGTTGCTGCGGCTGCAGCCGTTCGCAGCGGCTGCTCATTGCGGAACGTGAGGTGATGGCCTGCAGGTCACCCGCTGCCCATGAGCGCTGCAGCGCACTGGTCGACACATTGCGTCAGAAGGCGCTGTTTTCACTGCAGTTGACCCACATCGAGGGCAAACTTCCCCACGGCAAGGAGATCAAGGTCCAGTGTGGAGGGCTGCTCGGGTTGAGCAAAACCCTCAGCGCGGCACTCGCCGCCGAATTCCCGGCCAGCGATGTACACACCCTGCTTGATCACGCCGTATCGCACTATGGCGCTGTCGAGGCGCTCCCCTACGGCGAACTGGTCAAGGCCATCGTACATTTCAAATCCCGCAGCAGTACCAACTAGTTCGGAACCGGCGCCCCGCACAACGTGTCGTGGCGTTCCCGCCCGATCAGACCTACATTTATGGGTAGAGACAAACCCATCAATAATTAATGGACTGCAGGGGGCGGTAATGTTCGAGGTTGCAGAACTGGGCCACAAGATCAGCAAGCAGGAGTATGAAGCCCAGGTTGTTGAACTGCGCAGCGCACTGCTGGCGGCGCAGGAAAAACTCAAAGATGCCGACTTCCCGGTCATTGTGCTGGTTTCAGGCGTCGACGGTGCGGGCAAGGGGCACACCGTCAACCTGATGAACGAGTGGATGGACCCGCGCTACCTGAGCACCTTTGCCTTTGGCAAGATGTCGGACGAAGAGCGGGAGCGGCCTGAATACTGGCGTTTCTGGCGCGCCCTGCCTCCCAAGGGGCATATCGGCCTTTACGTCGGTTCCTGGTACAGCCACCCCATAGCCATGCGTGTGCAGGAGCGATACAACGATGCCGAACTGGACGGTCATCTGCTGCGTATCCGCACCTTCGAAAAGGAACTGGTCGACGACGGGGCGTTGATCATCAAGTTCTGGCTCCACCTGAGCAAGGAGGCCCAGAAAAAAAGGCTGCGTTCGCTGGAGAAAAATCCGGAAACCGCATGGCGGGTTACCGAGCAGGACCACCGCCATCTCAAACTCTACGACGCCTTCCGCAGCATCGCCGAACGCACCCTGCGCGACACCAGTACCGGGGAGGCGCCGTGGGTAATTGTCGAGGGCACCGACCCGCGCTACCGCGGTGTGACGGTGGGCCGTTATATCCTCGACCGCATCAGCGAACGGCTGGAGCGCCACGGCAGTAATTTGAGCTGCCCCCCGGATGTGAGTGAAACCAAGCTGCCCGTGGTAACGCGGCCGCTCACACTGCTCAGCCACCTTGATTTGAGCCAGAGCCTGACCAAGCAGTCCTACAAGGCGCAACTGGAAAAATATCAGGGCCGGCTGTTCCACCTGGCGCGTGCGGCGCATGAACGCAAACTCTCCAGCGTGCTGGTTCTGGAGGGCTGGGATGCCGGCGGCAAGGGCGGACTGATCCGCCGCATCATCCCCGCCATGGATGCGCGCAACTACCAGATCATCCCGGTCGCCGCCCCCACTGACGAGGAGCGGGCGCACCACTACCTGTGGCGCTTCTGGCGCCATATTCCGCGTGCCGGCCAGGTCACCATCTATGACCGCAGCTGGTATGGACGGGTGCTGGTCGAGCGCATAGAGGGTTTTGCCAGCCATGACGAGTGGATGCGTGCCTACGCCGAGATCAACGACTTCGAGGAGCAGCTTAGCGAACACGGCGCAATAATGCTGAAATACTGGGTGCATATCGACAAGGACGAACAGCTCAGGCGCTTCAAGGAGCGCGAGAAGATCCCCTTCAAGCAGTACAAGATCACCGAGGAGGACTACCGTAACCGTGAACGCTGGGACGAGTATGAGCACGCGGTAAACGACATGGTTGAACGCACCAGCACCGAGTATGCCCCGTGGACGCTCATCGAGGGCAACGACAAAAAATTCGCCCGCATCAAGGCGCTGAAGACATTCTGCGAGCGCCTGGAGCAGGCGCTCGACAGCAGCGACTGGGCGCAAGAGGCACAAACGAAAAAAAAGAAAAAGAAGAAATAGCGCCCTGGCTACTTCAACATCACGCCAGTAGCTCCCCTGACATAGCAACCACCGCTTCACCCCTCATGGGAGCACCAACTGTCACCGGGCGGTGGCTGGATTCAAATCGATCGTTGTCACACGGTTGCGACCCGCCTCCTTGGCGGCATAGAGCGCCTTGTCGGCCTGGCTCAACAGGTAGAAACCGTCAATGTCCGCATTGCCCGGGTCAAAGCGCAGGCTGGACACCCCGCAACTGATGGTTACATAGTCTGCCGCCTCGCTTATTTCATGCGCTATCGCCATTGCCTCGACCCCCCTGCGCAAGCGCTCGGCCACCACTGCCCCCTGATGGCTGTCGGCACCGGGCAACACGACAACAAACTCCTCACCGCCGTAGCGCGCCAGCAACTCGCCGGAGCGCCTGAGCTGATTCTGCAGTCCATCAGCCACGCGGCGCAGGCACTGGTCGCCAGCGGTATGTCCATAATGGTCGTTGTATTGTTTGAAATAATCGATATCGCACAGGATGATGGCGAGATTGTCACTGCTGCGTCTGGCCCTGCCGACCTCCTCTTCAACCCGCTGATCGAAGTGGCGCCGATTGGCCACGCCGGTAAGCCCGTCGGTCAACGACAGGCGGCGGTGGCTTTTCAGCTGCCTGTCTATGCGCAAGGCCAGAATAATAAGGGTCTCGATTAGAATGAAACCGATAATGGCGATTGCCAGGTTTGTGCGTATGCCCGCATCGAACGCGGCTATTTCCGCCTCGGCCGGCGTCCACACCAGGATGGTGCCGATATCCTTTCTGTCGGGGTCAACACTGCCAAGATAATCGCGCAAGGGAAAGCTGGTTACTGCAATTTCCCGATCATCGATTTTCGCAAGTACCGTGCCCGGCGTACCCAGCAATGTCATAACGGTCGGGTCACCAAGTATCCGCCGCGACTGCCGGTTATTGGTGCTGGCCTCCAGCATATGTCCATCGATAACCGGATGGTCCTTGATGTACTCCTGCAGGAAATCGGGCCACATGGTCTGCTTTGCGTGCTCCAGGGTCATTAACACGGCATATTCTGCGGCGAGCACACCTTTTAGCTGCTTCAGCATCAGGGAGAATGAGGTGCCGGCCTCAAGCGCGCCGACATGAATCCGTTCGCCATTCGCATCACGGGCAAAGACCGGCACCACGCCGCGAATCCCGGCATAGACCCGGCCTGATTCAAATCCCTCGGTGCCCTTTAACCCGGTGTTTGCCGCGACAATGCTGTGGCGGATGGGCGACAGGTCGTCCCCGTATTTGTCGGGGCGATGCACCCGGAGAAAAGAGGTGTCGGGCGGCAGGTGAAAGTGCAGCTGGCGCCCCTTGTAGTGCCGGGTCATCTCCCCCCAGCCACTGGACACCAACTGGTGCAAATCGCGGCGAATTGCATCGGCCTGGACGCCACCCGCCCCGCCGCCTTCCGCTTCCACGGCACGACGGCCGGCAAGAAACAAGGAATTTACCCGCTCGTCATTGGCGATGTAGGTCGCGGTCTGGCGCATAAAGCTGGCCGTCTGTTCCAGCGTCAGCAGGTAGGCGTCGTGCAGTTGCTTGCCACGCTGCGCCAGATTCTGCAGCATCGTCTGTTTGGCGGCCCGGTAGTTGACCCAGACAAGCAGGGCATCGGACGATGCAACAAACAGGGTAACCAGTAAGAAGGCTGCGCTTATTTTTCTGTTTCCAATCACGGCAGGCTCGAGCTGTTCATAGAGTGAGTGACAACGCCATCCACGAACAACACTGGCTATCCCGTCCCTTCACGCATCTTAACATTATCTTTCCGGCCGAGCCGTTTCAAATGCTCAAGCCAGGAAGTTTTGGTTGTCCGACGCCGCTTCCCGCAGCGCTACCGCCGCGAGGTGCACCCTATCGGCCGAGCCATTCTGCCAGCAGGAGCCTGGCCCGCAGGCCGTACTCGGTTGTCATCCCGCGCGTGACAAACCGCACCCTGCCAGCCCCATCGGCGATAAAGCTCATGGGCACCGCCGTCACACCGTAGCGGGCCGCCAGTTCCCCCGACTCATCCGCCAGTATCGGATACCTCAGCCCCTCCTCGAGCGCATAGGCGGCAACCTGCGCGCGGTCACCCGAATCCATTGCCACCCCGATCACCGGGTAATCCTCGGACAGGGCATTTATCGACGCATGTTCCAGGGCGCACACCGTACACCAGGTGGCCCAGAAGTGGACCAGGACAGCCTGTCCGCGATGGCGTGCCAGTGAGAGCGGTTCACCCGTCAACCCCACCCCATCAAACGCAGGCGCCACTCCCCTGGCAGCACTGTTTGTCAGCCATCGCTCAGTGCCAAGCAGCACGAGCACGACAAACAGCAGATAGGCGGCACCCTGCCCGATTTTCTTTCCCTGCTTCAAGTCAATGGCCCCCCTAAGACGGCGGTAGGCATATGCTACGTTAAGGAAATGGAACTATATCAGGATATGGCCGTTGCCCTGGCACTGGCTCTGCCCATCGGGCTGGAGTGCGGCTGGCGCAAACGCACTGCCGCCGAGGGTGGTTGTATCGCGGATATTCACACCTTCGTCCTTATCGGCCTGCCCGGTGTTGTGCAGGCACTGCTCGCCGTCCGCGGTTACACCATGCTGGCCGCCCCTGTCACGGGATTCGGCACGGTGCTGCTGTTTTTTATGAGCAGGTTTTCAAATGCCACGCCGGCGATTATTCTTGTCCCATGCCTGCAAGCCAAACCTCAGACCCTACGCTTAGCGTCGTGCTGCCCTTCTATAATGCCGAACAGACCCTGCACGAGACACTCGTCTCGATCCGGCGACAAAGCCTGCCCGGCTTTGAACTGCTCGCGGTGGATGACGGCTCAACGGACAGCTCGGCAGCCATCGCGGCACAACATGCCCGCCAGGACTCCCGCATCCGCCTGATACACAAGGAACGCGGCGGTGTCGTGGCCGCCACCAACCATGCCATAGAGCGTAGCCGCAGCGGGTTGATTGCACGCATGGATGCCGATGACATCATGCACGAGCGGCGACTGGAGAAACAGGTCGCCTTTCTGGCACGCAATCCGGATATCGACATGGTGGGCTGTCAGGTCAAACTGTTCCCCGAGGAGGCGGTGCAGGGCGGTTTCATCGAATACATCCGCTGGCAGAACCGTTGCCTGAGCGTGCAGGACATCGTCGATGAGATCTATGTCGAATTGCCGCTAGCCAACCCCAGTATCATGTTCCGCCGCGAGACTATCGTCGGCCACGGCGGCTACCGGGAGGGGCCCTTCCCCGAAGACTACGAGTTGCAACTGCGACTGGTACACGCCGGCTGCAGGCTGGCGAAGCTCCCCGAGGTCCTGCTCCACTGGCGTGAGAGCAGCGGCAGGCTGACACGCACGGATTCACGCTACAGCCGCGAGGCGTTCGACCGCCTGCGTGCCGAATTTCTCGCCCGGGACAGCCGAGTCCACTCGTCCCGTCCCCTGGTGGTGTGGGGCGCGGGGCGCAAAAGCCGGCGCCGCGCCGGTTTGTTACTGGAACAGGGGCTGGTCTTTGATGCCTGGATCGATATCGACCCGCGCAAGATCGGCAATATCGTTCAGGGAATACCCGTTGTTCCCCCCGAGTGGCTGGAGCAGAGCAGCCGACCGTTCGTGCTGGTCTACGTCAACAACCACGGGGCCCGCGACCTCATTGCCGCTGACCTGAATGCCATGGGCTATCGCCGGGGCGAGGATTTTCTGATGGTGGGCTAGTCGCGGCGAAGTTTTGCCGACACGGCAATCGGTGTAGGGTAACGCAGCATGATCCAGTAGGAGGAGACGATGAAGCTGGCCAGCGTGACAAGCTGAATCAGGTAGGAGGCCTCTGCCCCGATCACACCCGATTCCAGCGCCAAAATGGCGATAAACAGCGAAAACTCGCTGACCTGGCCCAGGCGTATCCCCACCTCTTTCGACAGTGCGCCCTGCTCGCCGGTCTGCTGCAGCAGGCGGCTGAAGACGAACGGTTTTAACAGCAGCAACAGCGCGACAAGCACCAGCACCGGCATCAGAACCACGCTGATCATGGAGATATCAAAGCTCGCCCCCAGCGAAAAGAAGAACATCACCAGGAAAAAATCCCGCAACGGTTTTAGGCTCTCGGCGATAAAGGTGCTGATGGGACTGCTGGCAATCGCAATACCGCCGATAAAGGCCCCGATCTCCTGCGACACCCCCATCATGGCACCCAACTCAGCAACACCCAGACACCAACCGATGGTCAACAGGAATACATACTCCTGAATGGTGTCAAAGCGCATGAACAGCGGCACCAGCACAAAGCGGGCTACGGCAAAGGCGGCGATTATCAATGCCGGGAGGGCGACGGCCAGCAACATCAGCGACTGCCACAGGCTGCCTTCATTGCCGGAACCCTGCAGGAACAGCAGGATGATAATGGCGATCAGATCCTGCAGCAGCAGCACACTTATGATTACCTCGCCGGTATGCTGGTGATGCAACTGCGTGGTGGGCAGCAGTTTCAGCCCGATAATGGTGCTGGAAAACATGCATGCCAGCCCGACAATGAGACTCTCCAGCATGGTGAAGCCAAACGCCACGCCCACCGCAAAGCCCGCAGTTGAAAACAGCAGCGAACTGACAAGGGTGACCAGCAGTGTGGCGCGAAACAGCTGGATCAGTTTCTGCGGATGCAGGTTCAGTCCCAGCAGAAACAGCAGAAAGATCACGCCTACGTGCGAGATGTCCTGGATCGTCTGCGGCTCACCGACCAGATCCAGCCCCCACGGCCCGAGCAGCATGCCCAGCAGGATATAGCTGACCAGCATCGACTGCCTGGCATACAGGGCGAGGGTTGCTGCAACCGCTGCACCGGCGAAGATCAGAAATACTGAAAAGATGATAGGGTCGTGTTGCATCCGGGCTTCAGTAACAGCGTCTATAGCAGGAGAAACTGCTTGTAGCGCGCAAGATAGGCCATATAACCGGCGGTGGCCAGCGCCAGCATCCAACAGCCGAACCTGAGTCCCTGCGCAAACTGCCAACGGCGGCCCAGCACGATGTGTCCCAACACGATATACAGCAGTAACAACAGCATCTTGGCGAGCAGCCAGTCATGCTCCCAGGGCAGGTAGCCGAATCCCACAGCCAGCGCAATACCAGAGAAAAACAGCAGCGAATCAACAATGTGCGGTGCAATACGTATCCAGCGCGGAGCAAGCAGCTCAGGGCGGGTGAACAGCAGCAGACCACGGAGGAAAAAACCGCTTATCGAAATGACAACACAGCTGATATGGAATAACTTAAGGGTGTACATGGCAACCTTTGCGGAGCAATACAGTCAAAGGTGTAAGTATGGGCAAAATGGCCGTATAAATGAAGATCACACCACCTGCAGATGATGTCGGCACTGAGTCTCTGAAACGGACAAACGTGAAAAAAGAGGTGCAGGAGACCGACCACGTTGAACCCTATCCACCGATAGCGCCGACCGGCCGCCGTGGCACAAAACGCCGCCCGGTAGAGTATGAACAACGCCGTGAGGAGCGCCGCGGCAAACAGCGCCGCCAGCACAAAAGCGACACGCTGCTGGACACGCGCGTCCCTCATGAGCGACGCACGGAATTGAGACGCAAAGCCGACCGCGCGGAGCATCAGGTAGAGGAAGAACAGGGTGAGGGTGAATCACCGCCCGAACACGGCGTGGACATTGAAGTGTAACGGCCCGGCTACAACAGGTCTCTCAAGCTGCGCCCGGCAAGGGCAGCACTGCGTTTGCCGGCCACCTCATCAAGCACCCTCTCAACAGTGTGTATATTTACCGCCTCGGTATCGAAAAGGTAATCCGCTTCACCGGCGCTACGCAGTGTATTCAACAGTTCATCCAGCTTCAGCATTGCCGGGTCATGTGCCGGCACGTAACAGGCAGGGTCATCAGCCGTCTCGATAATCAGCCCCTTGCCGATGAGGTATTCAATCACCTCGTCGACAGTCTCATCGGGCAGCTTGACCCGCGATGCCAGGGCATGGGTGTTCCATTTCTCACCGCCGTTGCAGTAGTACTCAGCAAGCAGTGTCATGATAAGCAGGCCAAGCCTTTCATAGTGGCGGCCACTCAACACGACCCGCTCCCGATTCGGCCGAATCTGCTCCGGATGCTGGTGCAGATAGGCGACATGGGCGCCAAACAGCAGTATCAGCCAGCTCAGGTAGAGCCAGATCATGAACATGATCAGGATGGCAAAACCCGAATAGATGGCTGCATATTTGGTCGAACCCGCCGCGAAGGAGGCAAACAAAAGCCCCGTCGTCTCCCACAGTACACCACCGACGATCGCCCCGGTCAGCGCGGAGCGCACCTTGACACGGGTATTGGGCACAAACATATAGATAAAAGTGAAGGC
This sequence comes from Thiohalomonadaceae bacterium, assembly GCA_041547565.1. Classification (GTDB taxonomy): domain Bacteria; phylum Pseudomonadota; class Gammaproteobacteria; order Thiohalomonadales; family Thiohalomonadaceae; genus JBFEUI01. The sequence goes on along the minus strand of JBFEUI010000029.1, from coordinate 6,756 downwards.
GGCAATGACAAACAGGTAGGGCAGCAGTTTGCCGGCAAATAGAAACAGGCTTCCAAACGGTTCAATCGCAATCATCGTCTGGACGACCCGGGTATTCATCACCGTGGCGGTGACCCCCATCGCCGAAAACACCAGCACCGGCCCCACCATAATCACGCTCAGGTAGTCGCTGAAGCGGCGCGAGATCGACCGGCGCGCCTTGGTACGCCAGACGGCATTAAAGGCACTTTCAATTTTCTGGATCAGTGATATGACGGTATAGAGTAGAAGCCCCAGACCAAGCGCACCCAGCACCCCCACCTTCATGTTCTCGACAAACAGGAGAATCTTGTCGACGATCTCGATACCTTTCGGCCCCAATGGCGCAACAAAATTACTCAGCAGCGGTTCAACCTGGTTGTGGACGCCAAAGGCCTTGAGTACGGAGAAGCTCACGGCGATAAGCGGCACCAGCGACAACAGCGTCGTATAGACAAGGCTCATCGCGCGTAGCGTCAACATACCGCTTGAGACTTCCTTGAACAGAACAAAAAGGATGCGCAAAGTATTGACTGCATAACGCTGCGCTGTTGTCAGCGACGAGACATCCAGCCGCCACATCTCATCTACAAAAAACTCACGCCCCCTGTTTAGCAAACCGCGCAATTGAACATCTCCGTATTGAACTTTCGCTACAATGTCGCAAATGCCCCAGGCAAAGGCAACCTGTTTTAGCCTGCGCACACCGCAGTGCACGCAACCCATAGCGGCCGCCTGCGATCAACGGATACGGTGTCAGGGTACTAGTGCAGGGTGATGCCGGAGTGCAGCAGCGAGGTCAGCCTGTTTCTGACCATCGGTTCGTCAATGGCACCGGGCACCAGTTCGAGGTAATGGCTGTAGTCGGCCGCCGCTGCGTTGGTATAACCCAGGTGCTCATACAGGGCGGCACGATCACGCAATTCATTCGCGGCCCCAGGTGAAATCGCCAGAATACGTTCTATGGACCATAGCGCCTTTTCAATATCATTCTGTTTCAGATAAATGCTTTTAAGTCCTCGCAGCATACAGACAAGTACCTCCCGGTCATCACTTGAGCCAAGAAAGCCTCTCATGGAACTGGGTGACAACCGCTCCGTACCAAACGCCTGACCCAACAGCACGTCCAGTTCGTCCTCCATCATCGACAGCCCCCCTGATAACGGATCGATGATGGCCTCAAATCCCCCCGCCCTGAGCTTGACAAGAAAGTGTCCCGGAAAGAAAACACCCTCGAATTCCATACCCAGCCGCCGCCCAACCTCCATGTAAATAATGGCCAGCGTGATCGGGCTTCCGCGTTTCATGTCGATAACACGGTTCAGGTAATTACCGCTTTCCATGGCCGTATCCACACCCAGGCCGGAGAAACCCATGTCGTCAAACAAGAACGTGTTGAGTGAAAACACGAGGTCACCAAGATTCGGCTCCAGCGGCAGCGCGTGGATTATTGATGAGGCATAGTTGTCCAGATGGCTCAGGTATTTTTCGACATCAAGAACGGGGTACTGTTCCTGGGCGAGCAGCAGCGCGGCTTCCGCCAGCCTGATCTCCCTGGATGGGCTATGTACAATTTCCAGTAATCGCTCAGAGGTGGCCTGCATCGTCTGCTCAATATCATGCTTCACTTTCCAGAAAGTATAGACAAATTATCACCCGTCAGAGGAGCAATCACGGTGAAGCAGACACGCAGATTACCGCAGCGGCGACAGACTTGTTTTTCTCGCGATCGCTACTATGCTGTGTTAGATACGTTCCCCTTTACACCTCTTTGACGACCGTATAGTGCTCTACATTCCTGAGAGCCTTTTGCAGCGCCAGGCGTCTGCTGGTATTCAGCACGATCGGGCTTCTGATATTGGCACGCATCCCCGGGTTGACTATATCCACACCAGTGCGCACTTCCTCCCCTGGCAACGCCTTGCGCAAAATCAGCAGTATTTCAGCGTCTGCTGCTTCATCCAGTTCGATCAGCGCCACCTCTTCATCCGTTAGCGTGAACTCATAGCCGATATTGAACGTGGCCGGGTTTGCCACGGAAAAGGCCACCTCCGCGCTATCCAGCGATTGCATGGTCAGCACAGCCGCCTCCTCCTGTTCGTAGTACAATTTGAAATGCCGGTTATCTTCCATGCCGGGCAGTCCGGCCGGAAATGTGATCACCGATTCAGGATCGGCCTCCTGTTCACCAAAATCTGCTGTGACTATTTTCATCGTGGCACCCCTTCATCACGCTTCACTCTACTGAATATAATCAGCTTATCGACTTCCACAAGCGTTCCAGCCGCTTAACAGAAACCGACTCGATTGTTTTAAGCTCCTGCGCAAAGAGCGAGACGCGCAGCTCCTCCAGCAGCCACCTGAATCGCAGCGCATTCGGTTCATCACCTTGCCACGGCTCTGCCGCCTGACGCCAGTCAAAATAGGCATCCCACAGGTGCCGCATCGTGCGCATGAGCCTGACATCCCGTTCCGGGGACTGTGCCAGTTTTTCAAGACGCTTTTCTATCCCCTGCAAATACCTCGGCAGATGCGGCATCCACGCTGTGGGGGTATCGGTGACAAAGCCCTCGTGGACCAGCCGCTCCAGCTGTTCCCTGATATCCGCTGCCGAGTACAACATGTCGGGGGCAAGCTTGCCCTTCAGTGCCCTGTCGATGGCGTGATACCGTTGCAGCACATCCGCCACCGTGGCGGCCAATTCATTCGCCGCAGTGACAAGTTCGTCGCGCAGCTGTTCCAGCAGCCTGTCAAACGCACCCGGATCACGCGCCTGCTCCATATTATTCTCAGCAAGCACCCTGGCCACGGCCGCCTCGATGATATCCTCGCGCAGCTGTTCACAGCTTCCCAGGCCGGCATAGTAGAGGCACATCTGCTGAAGTGACGGGATATTTTTTCGCAGATACTTGACCTTGTCTGTTAGCTGAAGCAGCAGCAGTTTGCGCAGGCCGCGCTGCATGTGCCAATCGGCCCGTTCCCTGGAGTCGAAAATCCTGAGTGCCACCGCAGCTTTCTCCACGGTCAATGCCGGCCAGGCACGCAGCGTCACGCCCTGCTGTTGCAACTCCACATGCTCCGGCAGTTCACCGAAATCCCAGATTTTGAGGGTGTCCCTTTCCAGGCTTGTGACGGGTGCTTCCGACAGACTGGCCCTGACCCGCCTGGCCAGCTTGGCCTGTAACACCTCCAGCTCACGCCCCTGCGCGACTGTTTTTCCCTGCTCATCCACCACGCGGAAATTCATCAACAGGTGAGGCGGCAGCGCCGCAATATTCCATGCCTCCGCAGGCACCTCTACGCCTGTCATGCGATGCAGTTGCCTGCCAAGCTCACCGGTCAACGGCTGGTCACACGCACTCAACACCCGCAGCGCCGCCTCAGCAAAATTGACGGCCGGCACAAAGTTACGCCGTAATGACTTGGGCAGCGACTTGATAAGCGCGATGAGCTTCTCTTCGAGAAGGCCGGGCACCAGCCACTCAAAACGTGCCGCCTGCAGCGCAGGGAGTGCGCCCAGCGGAACACGCAACGTCACCCCGTCATCCGCTTCACCCGGTTCAAAATGGTAGCTCAACGGCAGTTCCATCCCCTGCCACCGGATCGATTCGGGAAAAGACTCGGACTTGACCGATGCGGCCTCATGCTGCATCAACACCTCCCGGCTTAGATACAGCAGCCGCGGCTCCCCGCGCTCAGCCTTTTTGCGCCACGACTCAAAGTGCTTGCCGCTGTAGATCCCCTCCGGCAGGCGCTTGTCGAAAAATTCGTACAGCACCTGTTCATCAACCAGGATATCGCGCCTGCGGGAGCGGGCCTCCAGCGCCTCCACCTCCGCAATCAAGGCACGGTTATGTGCAAAAAAGGGCGCCTGGCTACGATACTCGCCCTCAACCAGCGCATGACGGATAAACAGTTCGCGCGACAACACCGGGTCAATCGGGCCGTAATTGACCGGCCGCTTCATCACCACGGGCAGACCGTACAGGGTGACACGCTCGTAGGCGGACACCTGCGCCGGGCGCTTCGCCCAGTGCGGCTCGGAGTAGTGGCGCTTGACCAGGTGCCGGGCCAACGGCTCGATCCATGCCGCATCGATCTTCGCCACGGTGCGCGCGTAGAGCCGCGAGGTCTCCACCAGTTCGGCGGCAACCAGCCACTTGGGCGGTTTTTTAAACAGGCCGGAACCGGGAAACACCGCCAGTTTGATGTTGCGCGCCCCCAGGTAGTCGTGTTTCTCGGTCTTGACGGCGATATTGCCCAGCAGGCCGGTCAATAGTGCACGGTGAATGGCGCCGTAGTCGGCCTCCTCGTCACTGACCCGCAACCCCAGCTCCTTGACCTGGGCCAGCAGCTGACCGTGAATGTCGTGCCACTCGCGCAGACGCAGGTAGGAGAGAAACTCCTTGCGGCACTGTTTGCGCAGCTTGCTGCGTGAGAGGTGGCGCGACTGTTCATGGTAGTAGTCCCACAGCTTCAGCAGTGACAGAAAATCGGAACGCTCATCGTGGAAACGGGCGTGTGCCGTATCGGCCGCCTGCTGCGCATCCAGCGGACGTTCGCGCGGGTCCTGCACCGCCAGTGCCGAGGCAATGGTCAACACCTCATTGAGGCTGCCTTCACGATCAGCCGCCAGCAGCATGCGACCGATACGCGGGTCGACCGGCAGGCGCGCCAGCTTGCGACCGATCTCGGTCAACCGATTTCGTTTATCCACCGCACCGAGTTCATGCAGCAGGCGATAACCGTCGGTGACGTAGCGCCGGTCCGGTGCATCCAGAAACGGAAACGCCTCAACCTCACCCAGCCCCAGGGCGGCCATCTGCAGAATGACGCTGGCCAGATTGGTGCGCAGCAGCTCGGGATCGGTAAAACGCGGACGTGCCGCATAATCCTGTTCCGCATAGAGGCGGATACACACCCCTGCACTGACACGGCCACAGCGGCCCGAGCGCTGGTTGGCGGAGGCCTGGGAGATCGCCTCGATGGGTAGTCGCTGTACCTTGGTGCGATGGCTGTAGCGACTGATGCGCGCCTGCCCCGGGTCGATCACAAAACGTATTCCCGGTACCGTGAGCGAGGTTTCCGCCACGTTGGTCGCCAGCACAATGCGCCGTCCCCGGTGGCCACGGAAGATGCGATCCTGCTCCGCTACCGAGAGGCGCGAGTAGAGCGGCAACACCTCGGTCTCGCGCATTTTGTGCTTTCGCAGCACCTCGGCTGTCTCACGTATCTGGCGCTCACCGGGGAGAAAGATCAGTATATCCCCCAGCGGGTCCTCCCGCGTCAGCTCATCCACCGCATCGATAATCGCCTCGGGCAGGTCACGGTCACGCCCCTCCTCATCCTCCTCCAGCAAAGGCCGGTAGCGCACCTCCACCGGGTAGGTACGACCGGATACCTCGAGCACCGGTGCATCGTCGAAAAAGCGCGAAAACGATTCGGTATTGATGGTCGCCGAGGTGATGATCAGTTTCAGGTCGGGGCGCTTCGGCAACAGCTGCTTCAGGTAACCGAGCAGAAAGTCGATATTGAGGCTGCGCTCATGCGCCTCATCGATAATCAGGGTATCGTACTGCGTCAGCAGATGATCACTCTGCACCTCTGCCAGCAGGATACCGTCGGTCATCAACTTGATCCGGCTGTCCGGGCCGGTGTGATCGGTAAAACGCACCTTGTAGCCGACCAGCCCTCCCGGCTCTGTCTTCAGCTCCTCTGCAATACGGGTTGCTACGCTGCGTGCGGCGATACGCCTGGGCTGGGTGTGGCCTATCAATCCTGCCGCACCCCGCCCCAGTTCCAGGCAGACCTTCGGCAACTGCGTGGTCTTGCCCGAGCCGGTCTCACCGGCAATCACAACCACCTGGTGCCGAGCAATCGCCTCGGCAATCTCCGCCCGCCTGGCGGAGACAGGCAGTTGTTCCGGATACTTGATGGGCGGCTTTTGCGCCTCCCGCCGCGCCCGCCGGTCACGGGAATGGCGGATGGCTTCAGCCATCTCCCTGAGCCCGCGATCGACCGGCTTGCCCGCCCTGGCACGGCGCTGCAACCCTGCCAGGCGTTTGCGCAGACGATAGCCGTCCTGAGTCATACACTCCGTCAGTTCATGTTCAAATTGTTTGAACTGCCCTTGCACGCCTTACCGCCACGCTCGCCCTTATTCAGTAGAGCGTGGCATGATACTCAATGGATGCGCATTACGCTAAAACGGCGCCGGCAGAAATTGAAAGGAAGTCGGTGATACAGCCACTGGCCGCCAAATCAGGCGGGCGGGAATCCCCTTATTGCAACAGCCACTACTTCTTCATGCTCAGCTGGGTGACTTGGGGTGAGTGGGCGGTGACCTGCTCGGGAACCGGATCCGGATCAACCAGGATCAAAAACATGGCGAGCAGTAACAGCAGGGCAGGAATGAAATCAGAACGGCTAATCTGCATGGCTCTCTCCTCCTTGATACCGACAGGACAATACGACGGCCGGAGCTATACCGAATAGCAGCCCCCCTGGGCCTTGTATAGTGAGAAAAATCCTTAATAAGAAAACGGCCACACAGTCCCCTGTGCGGCCGCTATTATTACTGCAAAAGTATCAGGCTGTTAGCGCCGTTTACTCGATTTCTTCTTAGCTGTCGCTTTTTTTCCTGCCACCGCCTTCTTCTTGGCGACCGCCTTCTTCTTGGCGACAGCCTTCTTCTTGGCGACAGCCTTCTTCTTGGCGACAGCCTTCTTCTTGGCGACA
>JBFEUI010000028.1:0-29638 GCA_041547565.1 Thiohalomonadaceae bacterium | reverse complement strand
TGTGCCCGAGGAGAGGTCGCTGGCAGGACGCTCCGTCATCGCATAGGCGCGTGACGGCATGCCGGGACCGAACACGGGCATACTGCGAAACTGCTGCAGATCCGCCTTGAAACCGGTGGTCGATGCATTGGCAAGATTATTGGTGTTGACCGCCTGCGCCTGCATGATCTGCTTGGCGCCGTTCATCCCAATGTAGAGCATGCGATCCATGTGTGTTCTCCTCGGTCTTGCCAGGACGGGCTATTGACAGCCCGTCCCGTCAAGTCAGTTAGCGAATATTGATAATGCTCTGCATGATCTGGTCTTCGGTGGTGATCATCTTGGCGTTGGCCTGGAAGTCCCGTTGCGCCACGATCATGTTGACCAGCTGCTTGGAGATATCGACGTTAGAGGCCTCCAGCGCACCGGACTGAATAAGGCCCAGGCTGGAGGTGCCGGGCTGACCGACCAGCGGTTGTCCTGAGTCAAAGGTCTCGGCCCACAGGGTATCGCCCTGCGGAGCAAGGCCCTGCGAGTTGGCGAAATTGGCCAGCGCGACCTGGCCCAGGGAACGGGACTGGCCGTTGGTGTAGCGGGCAAAGACCACGCCGCTCTCATCGATATCAACACCGGAGATCTGGCCGGTTGAATAGCCGTCCTGGGTCAATGCGTTGACCGCAAATGGACTGCCGAACTGGGTAGAATCACCGAAGTCGATCTCGAATTCCAGCGGATCGGCATTGGTCACAGTCGTGATCACGGTATTCGGCTCGTAGTCGACAAAGGTGGTCGCACCGAACTGGGGTGAGACCGAGCTGACCGCACCGGTGGTATCAAAGGTGATCAGCGCCGGGGTACCAGCCACCCCACCCTGCGGGATCAGCTCTGCCGATGTGGTCACGCCGGCGTTGTCGGTGTAGTCCATCCAGGTGTGAACCCCCCACTCACCGGGGTTTGCCGTCTTGACGAAGTACATGGTGGTGAGGATGGGGTTGCCCAGTGAATCGTAGGTGGTCAACGAGGTGGACGAGTTGTACATATCGGGTGTACGCGCCGGATTGAATGGCGTGCCGGGCACCGCAGAGTTGGAGTCGAGGTTCAGGTTCGCCTCGATGCCACTTGGTGACTGAGAGCCACCCGTGGCCAGCGGATTAATATTCGAAGTATCGATACTCAGAATACCCAGCTGACCGGTAATGGTGCCGGTTGCATCGGCCTGGTAGCCGGTCAGTGACTGTCCGGTGCTGTTCACAAGCTCGCCATTGGCATCAACCTTGAACATACCGGCACGGCTGAACACGATTGAGCCGTTGTCATCGAGACGGAAAAAGCCCTCGCCACTGACGGCCAAATCCAGCGGATTGTCGGTAAACTCGATATTGCCCTGGGTGAACTGCTGGGCGACAGAGGCCATCCTGACGCCGCCGCCGATGGCCGTCGACGACGAGCCATAAATACTGGCTGCATATACGTCTGCGAATTCAGCACGGGATTTTTTGAAACCGGTTGTGCTGGCATTGGCAATGTTATTGCCGGTCACACTCAGGTTGCCCTGTGCTGCCGCTAGTCCACTTAATGATGTCTGGAATGCCATGTTGGAACTCCCCTTTGGTTAGATGCGCATCTACATGATTTGTCTGATTTTGCTCATGGGCACTTCGCCCACACCCGAAACACTTAATGTTGCCTCACCGCCACCCTGCCCCAGTGTCACACTGTCAACGGGTGCCGCAATGTACGTCTTTAACGACTGCATTTCGTCGTTGATTTCAGCCTCGGCGGAAATCACATAACTACCCGCTGCCGCGCGGTTGCCCGAGTTGGTGATCCCGTCCCAGGTAAAGTCCACCTGGCCCGCAGCACGCTGCCCCAGGTTGATGGTCCGGACAACCTGTCCGGCGGTATCGTAAATATTCACCTGCAGGCTGCTGGTGCTACTTTTCAGGTCTGCCGCCCCGCTCATACCCCCGGTCTCACCAAGGCCGCCGGTATTCCCTTCAACCAGGACATCCCGGCCCACCAGCAGTGAGGCCTGCAGCGCCTGATTTGAGGTGATCGAGGAAATCAGGCTGCTGGCGGTGGTGTTGAGCTGTTCAATCCCCGAGGCGGTCTCAAACTGTGCCAACTGGGCGAGAAACTCACCGTTTTCCATCGGCTCAAGCGGATCCTGATTTTCCAGCTGCGCAATAAGCAGCTCCATGAAGTCCGCCTGTGTATCGGTTTCTTCATTAACCGACTGGCTTGAGCCGGTTAAGCCCAGGCTCTGGTATAAAGCGCTGGATGTATCAATGGTTGACATACGCTATTCCCCTATTGGCCCAGTGAGAGCGTTTTCATCATAAGTTGCTTCGCGGTATTGATTACCTCGACATTGCTCTGGTAAGAACGCGAAGCTGAAATCATGTTGGCCATCTCCTCCACCACATTGACGTTGGGGCGGAAGACGTAACCCTGTTCGTTGGCCATGGGATGGTCCGGCTCGTAGGTCTGGCGCAACGGCGCCTGACTCTCGACAATGGCTTTCACATTGACGCCGGCCCCTGCCTGCTGCTCCATGCCGCTCGCCTCGTTGAGCATGGCCGCAAACACCGGCTGGCGCGCGCGATAGGTCTGATCGATGCTGCTGCTGACACTGTCGGCATTGGCCAGGTTGCTGGCGGTGGTGTTCAAACGCACGGACTGGGCATTGAGCGCCGAGCCGGCAATATCAAAAACCTTGAACATACTCATAATCAGTCTCCTCGGATCGCCTTGCGCAGGGTGTTTATCTTGCCGTTGATAAAGGTCAGCGTGGCCTGGTAGCTCAACGCATTCTGCATGTACTCGGCCTTCTCCACCTGGGTATTGACGGTATTGCCGTCAATCGAGTCCTGCAGCGGCTGCCGGAACATCGCATCCCCACCGACACCCTGCCCACCTGGTGTGATATGACGTGCGTGTGTGGCATTCATTGCCGTGGCACTCTTCTGCCCTGCCTGGTACTGCTGCAGCATCGATTTGAAATCGATATCCTTTGCCTTGTAATTGGGCGTATCGGCATTGGCGAGATTCGACGCCAGCAATTCAGCACGCCGTGCACGCAGGTTCAGCGCATATTCATGTATCCCAAGCGAGTCATTGAGACCTGGCATTACGATCACTCCAAACGGTTTCTCTTGCCTCACAACATACAAAACCCGTGCCACATTTATTTACACATAAATTTCAACAACTTACAAAGTGTGCAATAGTGCTATGAGAGAGAGGCGGCAAGAATTTGCCTTGCAAACGGCAAGCGCAGCGGCAATGGGAGGTCTTTTAAAAAGATTGGCAGCTTGATGCGTCAATAAAGTGACGGGGCAACAGTGGACGCGAACAAGGGCTCGCGCTACAGGCGGCACGAGCCAATGTCCGGCATTAAAGACTCGGTATCGATGGGTGTTAGATGGCGCCCCCGACACGATTCGAACGTGTGACCTTCCCCTTAGGAGGGGGACGCTCTATCCAGCTGAGCTACGGGGGCGTGAATGAGGGGTGATTCTAGCATTGGCCAACGGTGAATCACCAGAGACGAGGAGCCCGTTAATCCCTCGTTTCACTGTTAACGATTCACCTTTTACGAATAACATGGCCACAGGGACGGGCCGTGCCCGCCATTCAGATGTCAGTTCGGCGCCCATGGGGCGCCCTATATTCGTTTCAACTTTTCGCGTTTCACGAAATACTCATTACACCAGTTGCAGGCTCAGCACGCCTTCCATCTTCTCGGCGGTTTCTGACTTGCCGGTCCGGCTGTCGCCAATCAGGGCCACGGTAATACTCACATCCTTCACATCACCGCCCAGACGCGCACGCTTGGCCGCCGCCTGTTCCTTGATCAGGTCGATCAGGTCTTCGGCCAGCCGGACCGGAGCCAGTTGTTCGACCTCATCGCGCTCGTGGTAACCGCAACGGGCCAAATCCTCGTCGCTGTTGTCCTTGTAGACACCGGCCATAAGCTGGCTGTGGGCCACACCGACCCTCATTTCACCGCGTCCGACCAGGGCCTTGATCTCACCGATGAACTGCTCTTCGTTTTCCAGGAATTTTTCATAGAGATCAGGATGCAGGATCTCGCCATCGACCTCGCGCAGCGCCGGGAAAGGATTGGCCCAGTAGCTGCTTTCCTTGGTACCGCGGTGGGTATGGGTGCTGCCCGCGGCCACACGCTCACCCTTGCGGAAATGCTCCATGGCCTCATCCACGCTCATGTCCGTTTCAATGGTGCTCATCCCCTCATCAATAAGGGTGAAGTTATTCATGTAGAGCATGACATCCAGCACATCACCGTGCATGACCTCATCCTCCTCGGTCACGGGCACAATCTGCCGGGCATTGGAACCGGTTTCCTTGTTGTAACCGACCTCACGGCCGAGCATCTGCAACTTGGCGTGCTCACTGAAGCCATCGAGGCAGGCAAAGGCGCCGGTCTCGGTACCATAGAAGATAGGCCGTACCAGGTTATCTTCCCCTTTCTCAAGCGCTACGCGTCCCATATCGTCGGCCTTGATGCGCATGTCCGCGATATAGGGCTCGCCATTTTCGGTATCAAAACGCATGATGTAGCGTGTGGCACCGCAGTGCAGTGGAATCTCGCCGTTGCGTATCGCCAGGACATTGTGCAGTGTCAGAATCGGCTTTTTGCAATAGCCGAAGTATTTCAACTCATCACGGTTGGGCACCATACCCACCAGTACCTTGTTTTTCTTGTCCCAGAAATAACCCAGATCATCATCGCTGGCATTGGGATCACCAAAGAAGAAGATACCGTCCGGCTGACGGGCATTGGTAATGTCGCTGATGCTGGCAAAGGGAAACAGATTGAGCAGGCCCGGCTCCATTTCGACACAACCGCGGGACTTGTGGATGTAGGCCACGATCAGCCAGGCCCCGACCTGAAGCGGCACCGACACCCAGTCATCGGGGGTGAAGCTGTCCGGATTGAAGGGGTTATGCGGCAATTCATAGAAGGGCAGCGCCCGCTTGTTGGACGGTGTGGAGTAATCCACCCCCGTCTGGATATCCGCCGCAATGGTCAGCGGCACATGGGCCAGGTCGACATAGTCGGCGGAAAGGTTAAAGTAGTGTCCGGATATCTCACCCGCAGTGACATTGGGCGATGCGGTCATGCCGCGTGAGCGCCGTACCCCTGTCTCCAGTCCCACCTTTTTAAGGAGTTGCCGCCGTGTCTCCAGTATCAGGTCTGACAGCAACATCGCCTTCTGTGTCACCTTGTCTTTGACGGTCTCGGGGGTCTCTTCGCCAGTGGAGACCACGTCATTCTGCAGGCGCACCAAGCGCGAATAGCCGTTACCACCGCGAAAGTGGTGGAAGGCGCCGTCCAGAAAACGCACCACCGAGCGCGCTCGCTCCATGTCCGCCGGCACATCCATTTCGTGCAACGCAACTATCTCTCGCGCCCCGATACTCTCGATAAACGCGATCTTCTGTGCCGCCTCCCGCTGCTGCTTGTCCGGTCGGGTCAGCAGATCCTGTATGAATTCACTTTTGTAGATTGCCAGATAACGGGAAAAGGCCAGGCTTTTCAGTAGTTGGTCCGGGGTACTGCAACCGTCACGGATTTCTAGTATTTCTTCCATATCAGACAACCTATACCCTTGTTTTATATATAAGTTTTTTTGTGTGCGGGATTTGGTGAGTCCGGGTGTACACCGTGCAACGGCATATCCCCGGGTAAGCTCACAAGCGCCCAAGGCGGCGAATCATTACGGTATTGTACGCAAGGGACATGGTTCAGATGAACCAAATTACTTATATCGCAATAAAATCTGACAATTATCGGAAGGAAAAGGACGCTTACGAAAGCGGGGAATGCTTACACCTTGATATGGGAGTTGCCGCGCATACTCGGCTGTGTTGCCCCTTTATCATTATATAGGGAAGGCTGCGTATCGTTACCGCCGAGCAGTACGGAAAGCGCCTGTTCGGCACTCCTGCGACTGGCCTCCAGCACCTGGCCGTTGACCTGGTTCTGCTGCTGGCAGGCGGCCAGCGCCTCCTGCAGTGTTTCCCAGGATTGCCGCAATAGCTCACCGGCGGCGCCGTCCAACGCCTCCATGAAGGCATCATGGCCGGCCTTGTCTGCCGAATAACCTTTATTTATCAGAATGTTGCAGCGTGATACAGAGAGTTGTGCAAGCTCGGTCATCAATGTCTGCTTGGCCTCCAACGTCTCTTCAATCCGGTCAACGTCACGCCGCGAGAGTTGATCGAATTCACTCTTTAGGAGTTGATGCAGGCGCGAAACCACCTCGTTTTCACGTTGGAGGGTATCGATCAAGCTTTGATGGGCTGCAGCGCTGGCATCCACGTCGACTACTCACTCAGCTCCGATTCGAACGCCAGCATTTTGTCAGCAATCTGCTCGGCATCCACTTCGAACTCACCGCTCGCAATTGCCTGTTGAATCTCCTCGACACGCTGGGTATCCACGACAGGCAGGCTGGCCAGCGTATTCTCAAGACCACGCAGACGTGCAGCGGTATCAGTCAGGCTGACCGTATCGACAGTGGAGGGACGGCCGGTCTCCTGCTTTTGACTGTTGGGCTCGGAACGATTGACCTGAACCTGAGGTCCGTCGCTGGTCCGCTGTGCCTGCGGGCCAGGAAAACCTGTTACATTGTTGATTGGCATACCTTTTCTCCTCTAGGCCTGATTATTATATCGGCCGGCCCAGGAAAAACTTTAGTAATAATTTACTAGAATAATACATTATATATCATCGGGTTACACTAACAACACCAGATGCCACCACCACGGCATCGATTTCACGGCGGGATGAATTGTTACGTACCCGTATCAACTCACCTTCCGCACCATCCTCCAACGCCCGACCATACATTTTTACACTGAGACCTTTTGCCGTGGCCATGATTGCAACTTTCTCACCGCGCTGTACCACCTTGGGGCTTTCCAGCATATTGGGAGAGATTACAGTGCCACCGGTCACGGAGCGTTTGAGCAGTTTCCCCACCACACGTGACCCATCTGTCACATAACCGCCTGAAATACGTGCCACATCGTATTCAACCTGCTTCAGGTCGTCCGCCGCCAGCTTCATACCGCGGCTCAAGGGACGGCGGCTGACCAGCACCAGATCGAGCTTTTCAACGCGCGCACGAACAAACAGCTTCCACGGTTTTACCCCTTCGCAGCGCACGCCTACCGTGGTTGCCCCGATTAATTTCGCATTGGGCAGGGCAAACACCTCCAACGGCTGTGCACAGCGGTGCAGCCGCAGGCGCCTGTCCAGTTTGCCTACGCGCACCCGTGTTGTCGTGTTGTCACCACCATTGCTGTCGATCAGAAAGTGCTTAACGGCATCCTTGATCGTGTCGTGCGGCTGATACTCAGCCGCGAAAAGCTGCCCGGCTGTCAACACCGCCACAAGCATCGAAATGATTATCTGCTTCATCCACCAGACCTGTCTAAGTCGTTGAACATTCGCTTGTTATGCCAGTCACCTCATCCTAATATTGGAAGGTGGGCCTAAATCTTAATCTGTACCGGTAACTATACCGGTAAAGACCCACGTCAAACCTTTGACAATGAATTTGGCTAACAATAACAAAGCAAACGGTATGCCAGACTGGGCTCTAAAGAAAACAAGCTGCACCACCGATATCAATAATCATCGACTTTGCGGAGGCATGAATGGCTGGCGTATTGGACGGCGTTGATCGTCGCACACAACTGGCAGGGCATAACAGACTTGAACTGCTGACCTTCAATCTGGGGGGCTCCCAGCTCTACGGCATCAACGTATTTAAAATCCAGGAGGTCATTCAGTGCCCCCCGATGACGGCCGTCCCCCACTCCCACCCTGTCGTGCGGGGTATTGCCAATCTGAGGGGCAAAACCATCACCCTGATGGATTTGGGCATGGCAATCGGCCAAATGCCGCTACAGGACATTTCCACCAGCTATGTCATCATCACCGAATACAACCGCACAACACAGGGTTTTCTGGTCAACGGCGTGGAGCGCATCGTTAACCTGAACTGGGACGAGATCAAGCCACCACCCAAGGGGGCAGGTAACAATTACATGACAGCCGTCACCGAGGTCGACGGTAAGCTGGTCGAGATCATTGATGTCGAAAAGGTCATGTCAGAGGTCACCCCTGCCAATGAGATCGTCTCGGGTGAGATGGTAGAGGAAGGAAAGGACGAAATGGGTGAAGAGGAGTACCACATCCTTGTCGTGGATGACTCCAGCGTCGCCCGTAACCAGATCAAGCGCACGCTTGACCAGTTGGACATCAACTCCACCCTGGCCAACAACGGACGCGAGGCACTGGATATCCTGAAGTCTCTGGCAGATGAAGGTGTTCCTGTCACACAACGCTTTGCAATGGTCATCTCAGATGTCGAGATGCCGGAAATGGACGGCTATACACTGACAACCGAGATCCGTGCTGACCCACGCCTGAGCGATCTGTATATCATCCTGCATACCTCCCTGAGCGGTGTCTTCAATACCGCATTGGTGGAAAAGGTAGGCGCCAATCAGTTTATCGCCAAATTCAAGCCGGACGAGCTGGCCTCTGCCGTGATAAAGAGAATCAAAACCCTGGAGAAATAAACTGTTTTTGTTACGCCGCAACCTGACGCGGAAGGGACATACAGAACACCTAACGATACGGTATCAGGCCCATGACATTTAAGCCCAGCATTCTCCGAAACCTGTTTGTTGCCTTCGTCAGTTTTGGGCTTGCCATGGGTATCATTTTTCCGGTTTACGCGCAGTTCTTTGTCGAGTGGAAACCAGGCATGAAAGGGTGGTTTATCATTGGTTGCCTGGTGGCAGGCACCACCATAGGTATCGTCAACTACATCCTGGTCAATCTGGTCTTGCTGAACAAACTCAAACGCATATCTATCGTTGCCAATGCAATCAGCCAAAAAGATATAACACACCATTGCAAAATAGAAAGTCACGATGTCATCGGTGAGATTGTCGGCAGTTTCAACGATATGACCCGTACCCTTCGCGAGATGATTAGCAATATTAACACCACAACCAACCAGCTTTCCCAGGCGGCCTCCCAACTATCCGGGAGCACGGACGAATCAAACCACCGTCTGGCAAAACAACGCGAAAGCACCGATCTTGTGGTCACCTCCATGCAGGAGATGAACGCCACGATTGAAAATGTTACCACCAGCGCCAATGAAGCGGCGTCTGCCGCTGAACAGGCCAATGATAACTCGACCACTGGGCGTCAGGTGGTCAATACGACCATAGACAGCATCGACAGTCTTGCCTCTGAGATAGAAAAAGCCTCTAGCGTCATCGACACGGTTGGCAAGGACAGCGAAAACATCGGCTCGGTACTGGATGTCATTCGTGGCATTGCAGAACAGACAAACCTGCTGGCCCTGAATGCGGCAATCGAGGCGGCCAGAGCAGGAGAGTCAGGACGTGGATTTGCGGTCGTCGCTGATGAGGTTCGCTCGCTGGCCAGCCGTTCCCAACAGGCCACCCAGGAGATTCAGGAGATGATTGAACGCCTGCAGGCCGGGGCGCGTGAGGCAGTGCAGGTTATGCAACAAAGCCGGGAACAGGCCAGCAATAGTGTTAGCCAGGCTGCCATGACCGGTTCATCGCTGGAGGCCATCGCCTCGGCAGTCAGCAATATCAATGCCATGAACACCCGCATTGCCGAGGCTGCTGCACAACAGAGCATGGTCGCCGATAATGTCAATGCAACGGTACTGAACATGAACCAGATCGCCGAGGACTCCGCTGCCAGTGCCGAGCAGGTCACCAGTGCCGGCAGGCAACTCAACAGCTTGGCCAGCCATCTGCAATCATTGGTGGAAGAATTCCGCACCTGATATTTTTTCGCCTATTAACTGATCGCCTGTACCCCCATGTTCATGGTGCATGATATAGTTCCTATCGCGTGATTGTTAACAGATTAAGTGGCCGTGACAAAAGAGCAAATTTCAGCCAGAGAATATGAGGATTTTCGCCTTTTCCTTGAAGACGCCTGTGGGATTGTTTTAGGCGAAAACAAGCATTATCTGGTAACAAGCCGTCTGGGCCGGCTGATGCGTGAATTTGATCTCCCTGACTTCGGCACCCTGATGCAGCGCCTGCGTACCCAACCGCGCTCACAACTGCGTGAACATATTATCGACGCGATGACCACAAATGAGACCCTGTGGTTTCGTGACAACTACCCCTTTGAGATCCTCAAGCAGGTGATACTGCCCGAGTTGAGCCAGAAACGGCCAATGCAGCTTAGAATCTGGTCGGCTGCGAGTTCATCCGGGCAGGAGGCCTACTCGACCAGCATTACCATCCAGGAATACCTGGCCAAGCGTCCGGGCAGCCTGCCCATCTCAACCCAAATTGTCGGCACCGACATCTCTCCATCCATGCTGAAGATGGCAAATAGTGCCGTTTATGATCGCCTCTCCCTTGGCAGGGGACTGTCTGAAGAACGAAAGAAGGCGTTTTTCATCCAGCGAGAGGAACACTGGGAGGTCAAGCCGGAAATCAAACAGCGGGTAAGCTTCAGGGAACTTAACCTGCTGAACAGCTTTGCAGGACTTGGAAAATTCGACATCGTGTTCTGCCGCAATGTACTGATCTACTTCTCCAGCGATCTCAAGACCGACATTCTCAACCGCATTGCACAAACCATGAACCCAGGCGGCTACCTGTTTCTTGGTGGTTCAGAATCGCCAACCAGTTATACCAATGCCTTTAACATGGTACGTACACCACACGGCGTAGTGTATCAGCTGAATAGTTGACCACATCATCTTCTCTATTTTATCCCCATACAAATCAATAAGTTAATTCGCGCTTTTTGCGAAAAGGCAAGAAATTTGTTATAAATACCCTCCCCTCTGATATCGGCATTAGCCTGAATATCGTTTAACAAGGTGGATAGTGCTTGATATCCACTTCTAATAATCACGTTTTACTTTCACATACTACAGAGCTTAGTGTTGCTGCATGAATAATTTGCATTTGGGTACGAACAGTGAAGCTTTACGGGCAGCAAGCCTGACCAATATTGAGCGTTTTCGCGTCTATACCGAACGCCAGCTGGATCAGATTGCCCAACTAAAGCAGCTCACGACCGAGCAGCGCTTTAACATGCATGTGGTGGCCAACGTATTGCCGTTCCGCGTCAACCAGTATGTGATTGATGAGCTGATCGACTGGACCAATATACCCGATGATCCCATTTTCCAGCTCACTTTCCCGCAACCCGGGATGCTGATGCCCGAACATTTCGAGCGTATGGCATCACTTATCAAACAGGGCGCTGACAAGAAGACGATTCGCGCTCTCGCCCATAACCTGCGCATGGAACTCAACCCGCATCCTGCCGGGCAGCTCGAGATGAACACCCCCACACTGGGCAACGAGAAACTCCGGGGACTGCAGCATAAATACCGTGAGACGGTGCTGTTTTTTCCCAGTCAGGGTCAAACATGTCACTCCTACTGCACATTCTGTTTCCGCTGGGCACAGTTTGTCGGTGACAAGGAACTGCGCATCTCCACCAATGAGGCCCATCACCTTCACAGCTACCTGGAGCAGCAAGATGAGGTCACCGATCTGCTGATCACCGGCGGCGACCCGCTGGTGATGAAAACCAGCCACCTGTCCGACTACCTCAGACCCCTGACCTCATCCAGGTTTGAACACATCACCAATATTCGTCTCGGTACCAAGTCGCTTTCGTTTTGGCCGCAGCGCTTTGTTACCGACAGCGACGCTGACGAGCTACTCACACTGCTGGAGCAACTGGTCGAGGCCGGTAAACATGTCGCCATCATGGCGCACTTCAACCACTGGCGCGAGATGGATACCCCGATTGTCCAGGCAGCGATACGCCGCATCAGGGATACCGGTGCGGTGATCCGCAGCCAATCCCCACTCATCGCCAATATCAACGACGATGCCGATGTCTGGGGTACCATGTGGCGTATGCAGATACAGGCCGGCATCGTGCCCTATTACATGTTTATTGAGCGCGATACCGGTGCCAAACGCTACTTCGAGCTCCCCCTGGCCAGGGCCTGGGATATCTACCGTGGTGCCATGAAACAGGTTTCCGGACTGGGACGGACGGCACGCGGCCCATCGATGAGCGCAGCACCCGGCAAAATAGAGTTACAGGGCGTCACCGAAATTAAGGGCGAAAAGGTGTTTGTGCTGCGCTTTATACAGGCTCGCAACCCGGACTGGGTTCAGCGCCCCTTCTTCGCAAAATTCAATCCTGATGCCACATGGCTAAATCACCTTGAGCCGGCGTTCGGCGAGGAGAAGTTCTTCTTCCAGGACGAGTTCGACGCCATGTTGCGCAGCGCACAGAACAAACCGAAATAGCCGCAGGTCCCGTCCTTCTCCATTTCACCATATTATCTCTCCCCTTTCCGCTTCGCTGGCATTCCACACTTTTATCACCTTCAGGGGTACGAGGCGATAAACGGTGTATTTCTCGGTTATACTGCAGGCTCGATCCCTATATCGCCCTTATAACCGGGACAGTTAATGAAAAAATTCCTTATTAACTCCGAAGAAGAACTGCGTTATCTGCTCGATCGCATACACCCCACCACAAGCCAGCATATCGGTGAATTGCTCATCCAGGAAGGCAAGCTGACAGACAAGCAACTAGCACAGGCCCTCAAGAAACAGCGATACAATTCAGATAAACACCTTGGCGAGATTATTGTCGAGCTTGGCTACTGCACGCAGGAACAGGTCACATCAACCCTGTCGGGAAAACTTGGCATACCGTTTGTCGAGATCGGTGAATACAACATCCCAAGCAAGCTGCTCAGTTTGATACCGCCGGATATCGCACTGCGCTACAGCGTACTCCCTCTGATGGAACATGAGAACAGACTGGTCGTGGCAATGGAAAATCCGCTCGACTGGACAGCACTCGATGTGCTGCGCTTCACCACCAATCGCCCGATTGATGCGGTCATGACCTCCCATACGCAAATCACCAACTTTCTAAACCGGCATTACACCGAGTTTTATGCCGAGGGTGATGTGATAGAGATGGCCGATAAAATCGAACTTGGCGCACAGGAGGAACAGGAGGACGAAACATCCCTGCAATCGATTGCCGAGGAGGCACAGAAAAAACCTGTTGTGCGTCTGGTCAATGCCATCATCATCCAGGGGATATTGCACCGTGCCTCAGACATTAACATCCGACCGGAGAAGGAACGGGTCAATATCTACTACCGCATTGATGGGAAGTTGCACTTCTCACGCTCCTTGCACAAATCACTGCTTGCACCCATTGTCAGTCGTATCAAAATCACAGGCCGCATGAATATTGCGGAACGTCGTTTACCCCAGGACGGCCATACGCGCGTGCTGCGTGAAGGTGGCATCGTCGATCTACGTATCTCCATCATCCCTACGGTTACCGGGGAAAGCGTGGTCATTCGAATACTGGATAAGCGCGTTGGGCTAAAAAGGCTGGACCAACTCGGATTACGTGCTGACGATTATCGCAAAATATTGAAAATTATCTCCCGCAACAATGGCATATTCCTCGTCACGGGTCCGACAGGCTGCGGCAAATCAACCACGCTCTACTCGATACTTAACGAAGTGGTAAAACGCGAACCGCACATCATCACCGTTGAAGACCCGGTAGAATACGACATGCAAGGTATCGAGCAGATACAGATTCAACCTATCACCGGCTATACCTTTGCCGAGGCGCTTAAACACATTCTGCGCCACGACCCGGATGTCATCATGGTGGGCGAAATCCGTGACCTGGAAACAGCCCGCATCGCCAACAAGGCAGCCCTCACCGGCCACCTGGTGTTTAGCACACTTCACACCAACGATGCGGCCAGTGCCGTAACGCGTCTTATCGACATGGGGATCGAACCGTACCTGTTGAGCTCCACCATGCTCGCTGTCATGGCACAGCGCCTGGTCCGTCTCAACTGTCAGAACTGTAGCGAGCAGGAAGTGACTGAACCACATATCAGGCACATGCTGAACGTGTCTGACAAGGAAGTCTTTTACAAAGGAAAGGGCTGCGACGAGTGCCACGGTACCGGTTACCAGGGGCGTGCAGCGGTGTGCGAGTTGCTGGAGATGACACCGCAACTGGCCACAATGATCAACAACAATGCATCAAGCCAGGAGATACGACAGAAAGCGCATGAACAGGGAATGGTTTATCTCACCCAGAATGCACTGGAACTCGCACGTGAAGGCATCACTTCACTGGAAGAGGTCTATACGGTCAGGTTGGAATAATATTCGCGCTGTATCAAGGGAAGAAACGAAAACGCCTCCACAAGGGAGGCGTTTTTCTTTATATGGCGCGCCCGGCACGATTATTCGCGCTAAAGCGCTCCCCCCCTGCGGGGGCCGCCGCCGCATACGGCGGCGTTCTGCACCGACTCCGTCGGTTTGTCGAACGTTACTGATTGGATACGTCGCACCTTCGAATCAGCCACAAACGGTAGAAACAAAAATGCCTCCACTAGGGAGGCATTTTTGTTTATATGGCGCGCCCGGCACGATTCGAACGTGCGACCGCCTGGTTCGTAGCCAGGTACTCTATCCAGCTGAGCTACGGGCGCGTAGGGGTGGGAATTATGCTTATGCTCCCGATTTATGTCAAGGGAAAATCGGTAAAAACGACGGATAAATCGCTGCCGACTTTCCCTGGCAATTTTGAAAAAGATGGAATCCGGTTTATGGACGTTTCCATCTCAAAATATGGCGGAGAGAGAGGGATTCGAACCCTCGATGGAGCTATAAACCCCATACTCCCTTAGCAGGGGAGCGCCTTCAGCCTCTCGGCCATCTCTCCAAAACAATATCGATTAATACTTGTGTATGATGGGCCTGCGGCCCATGCAGGGGAGCGCCTTACTACGGGCTTGCGCCCTCCGCCCCTTCGGGGCCATTGTCGCTACGCTCCAATGTTCCATGCAAGGCATGGTCAGCCTCTCGGCCATCTCGCCAAATCAGATCACGCGCGCAAGGATACCTTCGTCTCACGCAGACGTAAAGTGTTTAGTACGGTTATTCGCTGTCACCCTGCTTTTCGCGCTGGATTCGCTCATAGATCTCTTCGCGGTGCACAGAAACATCTTTTGGCGCATTTACACCGATGCGTACCTGATTTCCCTTGATACCCAAAACGGTGACATTCACTTCATCACCAATAACCAGCGTTTCACCAACGCGGCGTGTCAGAATAAGCATTAAACTGTCTCCTGGACTAAATACATTTACTAATGCAATCGATACTAGGGCCTGTCAGGCAAAATCCGGGCTGACAGCGTACGAACCCACTACCGTAGAATAGGTTGCCTGCCAGTAAATTCAACCGGTTATCGAAACGCCTGATAGCTCAGTTCTCCTGCTCAAGATTAAAGGCCGAGTGCAGGGCACGCACGCCTAACTCGAGGTACTTTTCATCCACAACAACAGAGATTTTTATCTCTGAGGTGGAAATCATCCTGATGTTGATACCCTCTTTCGCAAGTGTACCAAACATTGTACTGGCAATGCCTGCATGGGAACGCATGCCAACCCCGACAAGCGAGATTTTGACAATTTTGTTGTCACCGCTAACCTCGCGTGCGCCCAGTTCACTTGCCGTGCTCTGGAGAATGGACAGGGCTTTGTCGTAATCATTCCTATGCACGGTAAAGGTAAAATCGGTCGTGCCATCCGCACCGATATTCTGGATAATCATATCCACTTCGATATTGGAGTCCCCGATGGGCCCGAGAATACTGTGCGCGACACCGGGCTGATCCGGCACACCCAAAATGGTCAGTTTAGCCTCATCACGATTGAAGGCGATGCCTGAAATGAGGGCCTCTTCCATACCATCTTCCTCATATGTAATCAGTGTACCCGGGCCGTCCTCAAAAGAGGACAGCACACGAAGTGGAACATTGTATTTGCCGGCGAATTCGACCGAGCGAATCTGCAAAACCTTGGAGCCCAGACTGGCCATCTCCAGCATCTCCTCGAAGGTGATGCGGTCAAGTCTGCGCGCCTCGGGAACGACACGTGGATCGGTCGAATAGACGCCATCCACATCGGTGTAAATCTGGCACTCGTCCGCCTTCAGTGCGGCGGCCAGCGCAACGGCCGTCGTATCCGAACCACCACGACCCAGGGTAGTGATATTGCCGTGTTCGTCCACACCCTGAAATCCGGCCACGACGACAACACGCCCCTTGGCGAGGTCGCCCCGCACCCGGACCTCGTCGATATCGAGAATACGCGCCTTGTTGTGTTCGCTGTCCGTCAGGATGTGAACCTGGTGCCCGGTATAGGAACGGGCATCATAACCGCGCTTTTTCAATGCCATCGACAGCAGAGCGATGGTCACCTGTTCACCGGTTGACAGCAGGACATCCAGTTCCCGCGGATCAGGTCGTTCCATCACCTCATGGGCAAGCCCGACAAGGCGGTTGGTCTCGCCGCTCATTGCGGAGACCACGACAACGACATCATCACCGCGGTCGCGGAAGCCTGCGACCTTTTCGGCGACATGTTCGATACGCTCGACCGCCCCGACCGAGGTACCACCGTATTTTTGGACAATTAGGGCCATAGCTACACGGAGTAGAATTAAGGGCGCAAATTAAACACTAAAACGTATTCAAATTAAAGGAAAATATGGCGTTTTAGCCCCCTAACTGACCCTGTACCCAATCGGAGACGGATTTTAGTGCACCATCCAGTGCATCGGTATTGCTGCCCCCGCCCTGCGCCATGTCGGGACGACCGCCCCCCTTGCCGCCAACCTGCTCGGCCACGTGCTTCAGCAGTTCACCGGCATGAATCCTGTCGGTGGCATCCTTGGTCACACCAGCCACCAAACTGATCTTCCCATCCTTGACCGTGGACAACAGCACTGCGGCTGTGCCCAATTTGTTCTTCAGCTGATCGACCGTATCGCGCAACCCCTTCGGATCCGCGCCCTCAAGATTGGCCGCCAACACATTTATGCCCTTGATATCTTCGGCCTGGGAGACCAGATCGGAGCCCTGGCTGCTGGCCAGTTTCGCCTTCAGCTGTTCCAGCTCCTTCTCTACCGCTCTGTTTCGTTCCAGTAAGCCCTTAACCTTGTCCGACAGGTCATCCCGGCTAGCCTTGACCATGGCAGCAACCCGATCGAGCTGGGCCTCGCTGTCATCGATCCAGTTCAGTGCCCGGTCTCCGGTTACCGCCTCGATACGGCGTACCCCGGCGGCCACACCGGTCTCACTGATGATGCGGAACAGACCGATATCACCGGTGCGGGCGACGTGGGTACCGCCGCACAGTTCAATGGAAAAGTCGCCCATGGAGAGCACACGGACTTTGTCACCGTACTTCTCGCCGAACAGTGCCATCGCCCCGCTGGACTTGGCCTCGTCGATGCCCATCACGCGGGTCACCACCTCCAGGTTGTCACGAATCCTGGCATTAACCATCTGTTCGATGGTCTTGAGTTGCTCGGGCGTGACCGCCTCAAAGTGTGAGAAGTCGAAACGCAGCCGATCGGGGGCCACCTGCGAGCCCTTCTGCTGCACGTGCTCGCCCAATACCTTTCTTAATGCGGCATGCAGCAGGTGCGTCGCCGAGTGGTTGTAGGCGATATCCTGGCGAGCGGTTACATCCACCGCCGTTTTCACCTCATCGCCCACGGCAATGGCACCGTCACTGACCTTGCCGAGGTGGACATAGGCAGCACCGTGTTTCTGGGTGTCGACCACCTCGAAACATGCTGCCGTGCTACTAATCGTACCCGTATCACCCACCTGACCACCGGACTCGGCATAGAACGGTGTCTTCTCCAGCACCAGCATGCCGCTTTCACCACTCTCCAGCCGTTCTACCGGCTGACCGTCACGGAACAGGGCCACGACCTTGTCGCTGTCCGCCAGGCAATCGTACCCGGTAAAATCGGTGGCAACATCAATCTCGACCCCATCGCCAAACTCACCTTCAAACTGGCTGGCGGCACGGGCACGTTCACGCTGATCGGCCATCGCCGCCTCAAAGCCGGCCATGTCGACGGCAAGCCCCCGCTCCCGTGCCACATCGGCGGTCAGGTCAACGGGGAAACCGTAGGTATCATAGAGTTTGAACAGCACATCACCAGGAATGGTCTTGCCCTTGAGGGCGGTGATCGCCTCTTCCAGGTGCTGCATCCCCTGCTCCAGGGTCTCGGCAAAGCGCTCCTCCTCCTGCAGCAGTACCCGCTCCACCTGCGCCTGGCTGCGCGGCAACTCCGGGTAGGCCTCGCCCATCTCACCTGTCAGCGGTGCCACCAGTTTGTGGAAGAAACTGCCCTTGATGCCCAGCTTGTGCCCGTGGCGGATGGCGCGGCGAATGATGCGCCGCAGCACGTAGCCGCGGCCCTCGTTGGAGGGGATCACCCCGTCGACCACCAGGAAGGCGCAGGAGCGGATGTGGTCGGCGATGACCTTGAGCGAGGCATTATCCAGCTCGTCGCTGCCAGCCAGCTTCGCTGCGGCCTTGATCAGGTTCTGGAACAGGTCGATCTCGTAGTTGGAATGGACGCCCTGCAACACCGCGGCAAGGCGCTCCAAGCCCATGCCGGTATCTACCGAGGGCTTGGGCAGCGGTTTCATGTTGCCGTCCTTGTCGCGATCGTACTGCATGAACACCAGGTTCCAGATCTCGATGTAGCGATCGCCGTCTTCCTCCGGCGTGCCGGGAGGACCGCCGGGGATATCGGCACCGTGGTCATAGAATATTTCGGTACAGGGGCCGCAGGGACCGGTATCGCCCATGGACCAGAAGTTGTCGCTGTCGTACTTCTTGCCGGGCTTGTCGCCGATGCGGGTGAAGCGCTCGGGGTCGACACCGACCTCCTTGAGCCAGATATCCGCCGCCTCGTCGTCCTCCTCGTAGACGGTCACCCACAGTTTTTCGGCGGGCAGGCCGCAGGTCCCGGTCAGGAACTCCCAGGCGAACTTGATCGCATCCTGCTTGAAGTAGTCGCCGAAGCTGAAGTTGCCCAGCATTTCGAAGAAGGTGTGGTGGCGGGCGGTGTAGCCGACATTCTCCAGGTCGTTGTGCTTGCCGCCGGCACGGACGCAGCGCTGGACGCTGGTGGCGCGAGAGTAGTTACGCTGGTCCTGCCCGAGGAACACATCCTTGAACTGCACCATGCCGGCATTGGTAAACAGCAGGGTAGGATCATTGGCCGGCACCAGCGGGCTGCTGGCGACCACCTCATGCCCATGCTCGGCAAAAAAATTCAAAAAAGCACTGCGTAACTCTGCGCTCGTCTTCATTAGCACTCAACCTAAAAACACTGTGGCACCGCTATCAATGCCGCCTGTCAATCCCAGTCCAGCGTGGCCTGGATATGTTCGTTGTCAAATCCCCGGTACTGCAGAAAGCGCATCTGGCGCGCCTTCTCCCTGTAATCCTGCGGCATGGCCGCACCAAAGCGTTTGTGCCTGACCTCACCGGCCAGCGCGTACCAGTCCGTTTCGCACTCGGACAGGCCCTGTTTCACCGTCTCGTCCGCGACACCCCGGGCCTGCAGTTCCTGCTGGATGCGTAGCGGGCCGTAGCCCTTGCCGCTGCGTAAGCGGATGTACGCCTCGGCAAATCGCGTGTCACTTTGCAGGCGCTCGTCGACCAGACGGCTGATGAGCGCTTCGAGCACCTCGGTCGGGACGCCGCGCGCGGCCAGTTTGCCCGCCAACTCTGCCGCCGAATGCTCGCGCCTTGCCAGCAGTTTCACGGCCATGCGGTAAGCATCCGTCTCACCGAGGGGAGGCTCCACGCCACCGTCGTACTCTGACAGTTCCTGCTCGAAGTCGGCCATTGTAATTCAATACACCCCAAAAAGAACACTAAGCGCCTAATCTAACAAAAAGTTTTTTCCGGCTCACGGTCCGCGGATGCCGCAACAGATACACGGGATTATCCCGGCTGAAACAACGGGTGCTCCGCAACACGGAGCACCCATCACCCACCATGTGCATGTGCGGCTTACTCGTTCACCGCCTCGGCCATCTCCTCTTCCTGCTGCACGGCCGGCGTACCGGGGAGCAACTCGGCGCGGATTTTCGCCTCGATCTCCTCGGCCATGGCCGGATTTTCCTTGAGGAAATTGCGCACATTGTCCTTGCCCTGGCCGATCCGGTCGCCGTTGTAGCTGTACCAGGCACCCGACTTGTCGACGATGTCGAGTTTCACGCCCATGTCGATGATCTCGCCCTCGCGGGAGATGCCCTCACCGTAGAGGATATCGAACTCGGCCTGTTTGAACGGCGGGGCCACCTTGTTCTTCACCACCTTCACACGGGTCTCGTTGCCGACCACCTCGTCGCCCTTCTTGATGGCACCGGTACGCCGGATATCGAGGCGCACCGAGGAGTAGAATTTCAGCGCGTTACCGCCGGTGGTGGTCTCGGGGTTACCGAACATGACACCGATCTTCATGCGGATCTGGTTGATGAAGATCACCAGCGTATTGGAACGCTTGATATTGGCGGTGAGCTTGCGCAGCGCCTGGGACATCAGGCGTGCCTGCAGGCCGACGTGCGAATCACCCATATCCCCCTCGATCTCCGCCTTCGGCGTCAGCGCCGCCACCGAGTCGATCACCACCACATCGATGGCGCTGGAACGGACCAGCATATCGGCAATCTCCAGCGCCTGCTCACCCGTATCGGGCTGGGAGACCAGCAGGTCGTCCACATCCACCCCCAGCTTTTCCGCGTACTGCGGGTCCAGCGCATGCTCCGCATCGACAAAGGCGCAGGTGCCGCCCACCTTTTGCGCCTCGGCGATCACCTGCAGGGTCAGGGTGGTCTTACCGGAGGACTCCGGCCCGTAGATCTCGACCACCCGGCCCTTGGGCAGGCCGCCGATACCCAGCGCCACGTCCAGGCCCAGCGAACCGGTTGAGATCGCATCGATATTGCGCACGGTCGACTCATCGCCCATCCGCATCACCGAACCCTTGCCAAACTGCTTCTCGATCTGTCCCAGTGCTACCGCCAGCGCCTTTTTCTTCTGTTCATCCACGATTCTCTACTCCCCTAATCAGGTTCATCGGATGGGTTTATTTCGTCTATCTGGGGAGAAATTTAGCTGATACTTTTTTTGATGTCAATATTTTTTACGACCTTAATACTATTTACTTCTCATTAATTTATATATATCCTTGGCACAATAAAAATGAAACATGCTAAAGATGGGGAACCGGCCATGGCGGCACCTGAAAAGTCATTGCAACAGGCACTTGAGGAGATGAAATGGGGCACCCGTCAGCGGCTCCAGTACATTGAGACCATGGCGTATTACTGCGGCGTGGTAACCCGTAACGATGTGGCCCGCGCCTTCGGCATCTCCGATGCGGCGGCCACCAAGGACATCAGCCTCTACGGCCGGCTGGCGCCGGATAACCTCATCTACCGCCAGAACCTGTTCGGCTACGTGCCCGGCCCCACCTTCACTGCGTGCGTGGCCGACCTTTCGCCACAGGCGGTACTGCCGATGATCGCCAGCAATCTGACCGGCATGAACGGCCCCTATGGCGAGAGCCTCATCTTCGGCATCCCCGTAGCGTCGCTCCCGATCCCCAGCCGGTTGCCGGATGCCACCATCACCGCCCAGGTGACGCGGGCCGTGGCCCAGAAGCGACGACTGCGTATCCGCTACCGCTCCCTGTCCGACCGGGAAAGCGACTATCCGCGTATTATCGAGCCCCACGCCCTGTGCCATAACAACCTGCGCTGGCACATACGCGCCTACAACGAGGAGACCTACGATTTTCGCGATTTTGTATTGTCGCGGATCACCGCGGCAGAGCTGCTTGAGGAGCCAGCCGAATCGAGCATGCAGTATGACGAGGACTGGGTTGAGAGCGTGACACTGGAGTTGGCCCCGCATCCGGGGCTGCCCGAGAAAAAACGCCTCAGCCTGCTGATAGACTATGGTGTAACGGGGGGTATCATCACCATCGAGGTGCGCCGCGCCCTGCTCGGCTACCTGCTGAGTCAGCTATCCGTCGACACCACGCGAGATGCCTCTCTCAACCCTCACGCCTACCAGCTTGTCGTGGCCAACAGGGACGATATTGAGCCGTTTGCCGAGTGGGCCTTCCGCTGAGTGGACAGGCCTCACCAACACCCGGTACTAACTGTCGGCCATTGACAACGGCCAGCGGGCCACGACCTCGTACTCGGCCCCGGTCGGCAGCGTCTTCGAGGCCACCATGGCAAACTCCGCCACAGGCCACTCGATCGGTTCAAGCGCAGCGATTTGCGGACCCTGCCTTGCCTTGCGCAACAGCGTGAGGTGGGTGCTAAACGGCCGTCTCTCCGCCTCCAGGCCACACACGGTGACAGCCCGATTGATGGCCCGGACCAGTGCCAGCAACGGCGCTGGCGTCTCCTCCGCCCCCAGCCAGACCACACGCGGACGTCGCCAGTAGCCGGCCCGGTCAAATCGCAAGGTAAATGCAGGAAGCTCAATCACCTCGGCCTGCTGTTTCAGGCACTCCCGAGTCTGTGCATCGATGCTGCCGAGAAAGGCCAGCGTCAGGTGCAGGTTTTCAGTTCTGACCCGCTTGCCGCCGCAATCGCGATAAAATGTCCCGCCAAGACGGTAGAGCTGAGACTGCAGCGCCCCATCGGGCCACAGGGCAAAGAACAGACGCTGTGTCTGCGCATTATTCGAGGACACGCAACACCCCCTGCAGGGCGTGTATAACCGCCTGGCGCCGGACCTGCTCCCGGTCACCGTCAAAGCGCAGGCGCTCCGTGATCGGCTCCCGCCCCACAACGGCCCAGCCGAAGCAGACCGTCCCCACGGGTTTCTCCGCACTGCCGCCACCGGGACCGGCGATGCCGCTTATCGACAGGCTGACCTGGGCACGACTGTGCGATAGTGCCCCGGCGGCCATTTCCGCCACCGTCTGCTCGCTCACCGCCCCGTGGGCCTGTAATGTTGTATCCGCCACACCCAGCAGTTCCTGCTTGGCGGCATTGGTATAGGTCACAAAGCCCCGTTCGAACCACTGCGAACTGCCCGTACGATCGGTACATGCCTTTGCGACCCACCCCCCCGTACACGACTCGGCCACGGTCAACATCCACCCACGGTTGACAAGCCGCTCTGCCACGGTTGCAACCAACAGCTCAATGCGCTTATCGTCCTGCCCCATTGCCGATAGCCTTTCTTATAGTTGACCTGGTGCGTTTAAGGTAAAGTTTAAAATCAGGAGTGTATCGCAAACAAGTCGGCCAGACGGCGCACCCACCATGGAAATTTCCAGCCAGTTTCTTCCCGCACTTCCCCCTGCGCAGTCCGCCGGCAAAACGCGGACAGGCGAACGTTCGCAGGGGGAACCGGCCGACATTGCCACGACGCCCGTCTCGACCGATGAGGCGAGAACGCGTCAGGAACTGCAGCAAAAAGTCCAGCCTTCCTCCCGCACCGAGACGCCGGATTACGGTCAGCTGGTGAGGCAGGCTCGTCAGTTTCAAATCAGTACGGAACATACACTGCAGCAAGACCAGCAAAAGGCGGCCTTCCGTCCGGATACCCTGTCTGTGGGGGCAAGCAAGGCACTCGCGGCCTACCGGAATCACGGCAGCAGCGAAGAGGTGGAGTTGCTGCCGAGAATTGACAGCTATGTATAGGATACCGCCCCCGCCTAGGCCGATGGCTTGATCTCTTTAATCATTACACCCAGTTCGAAACGCCCGGGCTCGGGTGAGATGACGCGCATCACCTCAACCAACGCCTCAAGCGGCGGCACCAACGCCTGTTCAGGCGTCACACACACATTGAGACGGGTGCCAACGGGAATGTCCTGATTCGTAGCAATTAGCAAACCCGTGGCGCTCAGGTCACGTGCGATGGCCGTGTGGGTGGTCGCATCGCCATTAACGGTGAATGTCATGCGACACTCAACATCCATGCGGTTAAACCCGCGCTTTTCGGAAAATTCACCTCTTGTCAGCACCCTGCCCCCTCCCTTTGCAATCAGTACCATTGGTATCAAAACTACCATGACTCAGGCAAGCTCTGGAAAAATATTAATAGTTTCTAAATTACCGTAACGACCACGATCCACCACCCGGTGCGCTGGTCTCGAAAAGCGGTTTTCCGATACACTTGACAAGATGAGCCAGGCACAGCAGAAAAAGGCGGCAACAGCACCTCAACATACCCCAATGATGCAGCAGTATTTGCGCATCAAATCACAACATACGGACAAATTGCTGTTCTACCGCATGGGTGATTTCTATGAGCTGTTCTATGATGATGCCGAACGCGCCGCACAACTTCTCGATATTACCCTGACGGCTCGCGGCCAGTCGGCAGGTGAACCCATCCCCATGGCAGGCGTGCCCTATCACGCGGTAGAGGGCTACCTGGCCCGCCTGATACGCCTCGGCAAATCAGTCGCCATCTGTGAGCAGGTGGGCGATCCGGCCAGGAGCAAGGGCCCGGTTGAAAGGCAGGTGGTGCGCATTGTCACACCGGGAACGGTGACCGACGAGGCGCTGCTGGAAGAGCGGCGCGACAACCTGCTCAGCGCCATCAGTGGCAAGGGCGATGAATTTGGTTTGGCCACACTGGACCTGACCAGCGGGCGCTTTAGCGTCAGTGAACTGGAAAACGTTGAATCGCTCAGTGCCGAACTGGAACGGCTGAAGCCGACCGAACTGCTGGTCGAGGATGAACTGGCCGCTCACCCGCTGGTTGCCGAAATGACTGGTCTTAAACGGCTGGCCCCGTGGCACTTCGAGGTCGATACCGCCAGGCGCCTGCTGTGCCAGCAGTTCGGCACCCGCAACCTGGCCGGGTTCGGTTGCGACGAACGCCCCCTGGCCATCGCCGCCGCAGGGGCCCTGTTGCACTATGTCCAGGAAACCCAGCTGACCGCCCTGCCCCACATCAGGGGCTTGCGGCTGGAACAGCCGAGCGATGCCATCATCCTGGATGCGGCAAGTCGCAGAAACCTCGAGATTGAGCGCAGCATCGCCGGCAACCCTGCACACACCCTGGCAGGGGTGCTTGATCGCACCGCAACCCCCATGGGCAGCCGGCTGCTGCGGCGCTGGCTGAACCGGCCCCTGCGCGATCACCGCATTCTGGCGGCCCGGCAACAGGCCATCGGTGAACTGCTGGAACAACGGCAGTTTGAACCGCTCCATGACAGACTACGCGGTATCGGTGATATCGAGCGCATCCTGGCGCGCATTTCACTCAAGTCAGCACGCCCCAGGGATTTGACACAACTGCGCAGGGCACTCGGTCTGATGCCACATCTCCAACAACTGCTCGCGCCGCTGGACTCCCCCCGGCTCAACGATTTGAGCCGGCAAATCGGTCACTATCCCGAACTGCATACGCTGCTGCAAAGCGCCATCATCGAAGAGCCGCCGGTGCTGATCCGGGACGGCGGCGTCATCGCACCCGGCTACGATGATGAGCTTGACCAGCTGCGTGCGCTGAAAGAAAACGCCGGTCAATACCTGCTCGAGCTGGAGGCCAGGGAGCGCGAGCGCACCGGCATCACAACACTGAAAGTCAGTTATAACCGGGTCCACGGTTACTATATCGAGGTGACCAAGGCGCAGGCCGATCGCGTCCCCGCCGACTATGTGCGTCGCCAGACCCTCAAGAGTGCCGAACGTTATATCACCCCGGAGCTCAAGGAGTTCGAGGACAAGGCCCTCTCCGCCAGCGAACGGGCACTGGCCCGGGAGAAGGCCCTCTATGACATCCTGCTCGATCGGCTGGTGACAGAGCTTGAGCCGCTGCAACAAAGTGCCGCCGCCGTCGCGGAACTGGACAGCCTCAACAATCTGGCCGAGCGTGCCGATACGCTGAACCTGGTGCGGCCCGAATTACAGAATGAGGCCGGATTGCATATTTGCGGCGGCCGCCATTTGGTCGTTGAGCAGGTGATGGAACAGCCGTTCATTCCCAACGACATCACACTGGACCGTGAACGTGAAATGCTCATCATCACCGGTCCGAATATGGGCGGCAAATCGACCTACATGCGCCAGACGGCGCTGATCGTCCTGCTGGCCCATATCGGCGCTTTCGTCCCAGCAGAAAGCGCTCGCATCGGCCCATTCGATCGTATCTATACCCGCATCGGCGCCTCGGACGACCTGGCCACCGGCCGCTCCACCTTCATGGTGGAGATGACCGAAACGGCCAATATCCTAAACAATGCCACGGCACAGAGCCTGGTGCTGATGGATGAAATCGGCCGGGGCACCAGCACCTTCGATGGCATGTCGCTGGCGTGGGCCTGTGCCCATCAACTGGCGGAGAAGATACACGCCTTTACCCTGTTCGCCACGCACTATTTCGAGCTGACAACCCTGCCGGAACAGATCAACGGCATCGCCAATGTACACCTGGATGCCGTGGAGCACGGGGACGAAATCGTATTTCTCCACAGCGTCCGCCAAGGCCCGGCCAACCAGAGCTACGGACTACAGGTCGCGGCGCTGGCGGGGGTGCCGGCCCCGGTGATCGCCATGGCGCGGGACAAACTGGTACACCTAGAACAAATCAGTGCCAGCGAAAGCGCCGGCAGTGATCCGACACTGCCAATGCCCTTGCCTATTCCTGAGGAGACCCATCCACTGAAAGCGGCACTGGAGGCCATCGACCCGGACAGCCTGTCACCGCGAGAGGCACTCGATGCCCTCTACCGGCTCAGGGAGTTGGTCAAGGAGTAACCTGCAGCCATGAGCGAAGCATCGCAACACTGCAATGATGCAGTCTCCATAGTCCCGTACGGTGAAGATCCTCTGGCCATCCTGGTCGAGAAATTGATCCAGGACCATGAACAACAACTGCCCGATCTCACGCGCGTCACTGTTCTGCTGCCCGATCTGCAATCCGCACCACGGCTGCGCCGACTACTGCTGGAACAAGCCGGAGAGCTGGGACACCAGGCCCTGCTCGGGCCGCGGATACAGCGTCTTGCTGACTGGGTTGCCTCACAGCCGTTTTACGGTAACAGGGAAATCGATTACCACAGCCGCGAGCTGATGCTTGTAGACGCTCTGCGAGAATACCGGAACCTGTTTGGCGAGGGTAATCTCTGGGCACTGGCCGACAGCCTGCTTGAGCTGTTCGATGAGTTGACGCTGAACAAAATCGGCCTGCCGCAGGATCTTGATGCGTTTACCAAACTGTTATCCAGTGGCTACGGTCCTGAGGCTGCCCGACTTGCCGCACTTGAGCGTGAGGCGCGGCTGGTACACACCCTCTGGCAGGCCTGGCACCAGCAACTTCACAGCGGCGGTTATACCGATCCCCACACCGCCTACCTGTTGCGCCTCTCCACCAGTGGCCAAACAGGGCAGCACTTCTACCTGGCCGGTTTTACACACTTCAACAAGGCGGAGATCGAATGGCTGAAGAAAGGGGCGAACAACGGCCAGCTTCAGCTGTTTCTCCACGGACAGCCTGTTACAACGCCGCTCACGGGTTCCCACCCCGGCGCCCCCCTGAACAGGTTGCTTGATTCGCTCGGCCATACGCTGCCGGCCAATGCCGCCACAACGCCCTACAGCGAATTTCTCGAAGCGGTGTACCCAGCCAGCCTGGATGACGCCGCACCACTGGCCGAGCGTGCCCATGCCTTCGCTGCTACGCACCCGCAAAGCCCGGCTGCGGGACGCATCGCGCTGCACCACGCGAGAGGCGCCGAGGAGGAGGCTGTCGCCATCTCGCTGCAGGTACGCCAGTGGTTGCTGGATGGACACGGAACAATCGCTATCGTCACCGAGAATCGGCGTGTGACACGCCGCCTGCGCGCGCTGCTGGAGCGCTCCGGCATAATCCTGGACGACAGCGCCGGCTGGGCCATGTCGACGACCAGTGCAGCGGCCACCCTGGAGCGGTGGCTCGAGTGTATTGAGGATGACTTCCCCTATCAGGCGCTGCTCGACCTGCTCAAGTCGCCCTTCTTTGTCACCGGGGAGGCGCGCGATGCCCACATGGCGGATGTCTATCGCCTGGAACAGGACCTGGTGCATCACGAGAATATCGGCAGCGGTCTGCAGCGCTACCGTTTTGCCGTGCACAGCCGTATCCAGCGGCTGCCGCAAAACATGGCGAGCGCCCTGCAACGTGTCGAGGCGTTGCTGGAACGTCTTGATAAGGCCGCCACACGGCTACGCTCCTATTACCGGGGACACCATCCCCCAGAGGCCATTCTCACGGCCCTGCAGCAGAGCCTTCAACACCTGCAAATGGACACGGTGCTCGCAAACGATGCTGCAGGGCAATGCCTGCTTGATCTGCTCGAACAAATGCAGGCCGGCCTGACCGGCGATGTTAAGTCCATGGGCTGGTACGAGTTTCGTACCTGGCTGGGACGCAATCTGGAGCGTTTTCACTTCCGCCCTGCCAACAGCCCAACCCAGGTCCAGTTGATGGGGCTGGGACAGAGCACACTGGCCCGCTATGATGCGCTCATCATCGCCAGTGCCGAACGCGAACACCTGCCCGGCAGCCTGGGGCACTCCCCCTTTTTCAACGATGCGGTGAGAAGACAGCTTGGTTTGCGCGAGACGCAGCAGCTTTTCGATGAACGTTTTTACCACTTCCGACGACTGCTGGAGGCGGCACCCCGGGTACTCATTACCCTGCGCCGTGAACAGGACGGTGAGACCATACTGCCCAGTCCCTGGCTGGAGACGTTGCGCAGTTTCCATCACCTGGCCTACCAGGAGAGACTCGAAGATCAGCGGCTGGCACAGGTGGCGGACCATCCCGCTATCACGGTTGTGGACCGGCACAGAGGCCATCCAGCGGTGGAGCGACAACCAGCACCCAGCGTACCGGCAGCACTCCTCCCCTCCGCATATTCAGCGAGCGCCTACCAGCAACTTGTCGATTGCCCTTTCCAGTTTTTCAGTGCCAGGTGTCTGGGCCTCGCCCCCCCCGATACGATACGCGAAGCGTTGGAAAAGGCCGATTACGGCGAGAAGGTGCATCGCTGCCTGGAGGCCTTTCACGGCGGTGTACCTGAGCTGCCCGGCCCCTTCAACGGCCAGCTTACACAGGCACGCAAGAACGAGGCTGTTGAACTTATGGAGCGAATTGCCCGAAAGGCATTCGCCAGTAATATCGAGGATAACTTTATCCACAGGGGCTGGCTGCAGCGCTGGCTAGAAACCATACCTACTTACATAGATTGGCAGATTGAACATGCCAGGCAGTGGCAGGTTGCACATGTTGAACAGCGTATTGAACAATTCGATGTGCAAAGCGGCATCACCCTGCAGGGGCGACTCGATCGCATTGATCGCAGCGGCGATGGGCATGACATCATCGATTACAAGACGGGGCATGTTCCCGGCATCCAGGAGGTGAGCAGTGGAGAATCGGTGCAACTGCCGTTCTATCGTATGCTCTACCGGGAAAATCCTGTGCAGCGTGTCGAGTATCTGGGACTGGACAGAAACAAGGTAACAAACAGGGTGTTTCTGGAGGAGGATGAACTGGAGACATTGACCTCTGGTGTCTCATCACGTTTGCAGCAACTGGTGGAGATGATGCAACAGGGTGCCCCATTTCCTGCCTGGGGTGACGAGAAGGTATG
>JBFEUI010000027.1:0-29802 GCA_041547565.1 Thiohalomonadaceae bacterium | reverse complement strand
TGGTGCCCCGGTTGCGGCGACTTTGCTGTACTCAATACCGTGCACCGTGTGCTGCGCGATGCCCAGCTGCCGCCCGAGAAGAGCGTGGCGGTGTCGGGTATCGGCTGTTCCAGCCGCCTACCCCACTACATGGGCACCTACGGCCTGCACGGCCTGCACGGCCGCGCCCTGCCGCTGGCCAACGGCATCAAGTCCCACCGCCCCGAGCTGGATGTGTGGGTGGCCACCGGTGACGGCGACTGCTTCTCCATCGGCGCCGGTCCCTGGATCCACTCCACCCGCCTGAACATGGACATGGTGGTGCTGGTGTTCGATAACGCCATCTACGGCCTGACCAAGAAACAGACCTCGCCCACCAGCCCCAGCGGCATGAAGACCAATACCCACCCGGCCGGGGCGCCGTTGCCGGCGCTCAACCCGCTGACCGTCACCCTGGGTATCACCAACGTCTCCTTCGTCGCCCAGGTGGTCGACTGGAATCCGCCGCTGCTGTACGAGACCATCAAGAAGGCACACGCCCACCGCGGCACCAGCTTCGTGCGCGTACTGCAGCGCTGCCCGGTATTCTCCAACGACTTCTGCAAGCCGCTGCAGGACAACCCGGACAAATTCGTGCTGCTGGAGCATGAAGACGGTATCCAGCTGGATGACAGCGTCAAGCGCGTCTTCAGCGATGTAATTGAGCATGATCCGCGCGACTGGCTCGGTGCGATGAAGCACGCCAAGGATGAAGAGAAGCTGCCGCTTGGTCTGCTGTTCCATGATCCCGATGCGGTGGTTTACGAGGACATCTCCGCACGCAACATCGGCAAGACCGACGAGGAGAAGATCGCGGCCATCAATAAAGCGATGGACGCCTTCGCCATTTAATGCACTTTGTTGATTCACGGACCAGTTAAAAGAAGATCATGACAGCCAGTTCAGTGCAACAGAAACAAAGCGGTCACGACGCAGCTGCAGGCGCCAATGTGCCGGTGATCCCGCAAGCGGTCAAAGACGCCGATGCCACCAAGCAGATCATGCACACCCTGCGGCATTTCCATCTCGGCAACCCGAGTGTCAGCGATACGGTGGAGCGTGTCGGGGCCGACTACCTGCCCGCCCTGCTCGAGCCCTATCGCGATGTCTCACGGCTGCGCTACGACTACCCGCTGTTCCTGTATCCCGCCGAGGAGAGTCAGGCCAATCCCGCTCCGGAGGAGCTGGCCAAACCGCTCTCCGAGTTTTTGAGCGAAACGGTCAACGGCTTTGCCGCCGGTGCCGACGCGGCACGCATCCTCAAGGACAACCTGCCGTGGATCGAGCGTGAGCTGCGCCAGCAACTGAATGAAGCAGAAGGCCCGGTGGCTGCCAGGGGCATACTTGCAGAGGCCGGCAAGGCGCTGGTCGAGCACCTGCAGCTGGACCCGGAAAACAACACACGGCTGCAGGATGACATCGAGAAACTGCATGCCGCCACGCCCGAGGGCGGGCAGCTGCTTGCCTATGGCCGCTACCCCGCCATCCACCTGCTGATCCACATCATCCGCAGCCGCGTGATCCCGCGCCATGCTGCGTTCATGGAGGAGATCGCCCGGCACGTGCGCGACCTCAGGCTGCTACTCGAGGTGGACTGGAGCAAGTCGCCCGAATCGACACAGCCGGAGAAGGTCCGCGACAGTGTCGGCGTGGCCTCGAACTATTTCGATACCGGTGCGCTCTCCCAGGTGATGGAGCAACACTCCCACGGTTCGGTCGCCATGTCCGCCGAGCGCCGCGCCCGCATCGAAAATGCCCTGCAGACACTGCAGGAGTATC
Source organism: Thiohalomonadaceae bacterium (assembly GCA_041547565.1). Taxonomy (GTDB): domain Bacteria; phylum Pseudomonadota; class Gammaproteobacteria; order Thiohalomonadales; family Thiohalomonadaceae; genus JBFEUI01. The sequence continues at coordinate 28,005 of JBFEUI010000027.1, read as the reverse complement.
AGCACAACAAGACCCTGGTGCGTTTCGTTCACAGCGGCGCACTGCAGGACGACTGGCTGAAACAGACCGAGGGTTTCGAGGCCATCAGCGATGCAGACCCCTGCGCGGCCGCCACCCGCCTGTTCGACGAGGAAGCCGAACGTCTGGCACGTGTATTTGCCGCGGCACGCATCGCCGAGCTGGAGAAACGTTCGATCTACGACAGCGCGATTCACGACCCCTTCTTCGCCAACTTCAACTGGGAGGCCTTCTCCACCGAGGAACTGCTGCTGGTACCGGCGGTCATCGCGCTCGAATCGGCCGACCATGCCGCCGCCGACGGCATGTCCTCCTTCTCGCGCCTGCTCAGCTCGGGCCGGCCGGTACAGATCTTCGTGCGGGTACAGGCTCACAACAATCCGGGGGCCCGGGAAGACGAGGATCCGTTCCAGAATTATCGCCTGGAACTGGGCTATCTTGGTATCAGCCACCGCCAGGCGGTGGTCTCGCAGGCCTCGGCGGCACGCCACCAGCACCTGCTGAAAAGTTATGCCAGTGCCCTGGATGCCACCCGCACCAGCCTGCACCTGATCAACATCGGCCTGCGCCCGACCGGTCAGGACCTGGGCCTGAACGCCTGGCTGGTGGCCGGTGCCGCACTGGAGGGACGCGTTCACCCCTTCTTCAGCATCAATCCCGCCGCCGGCGACGCCTTTGCCGAGCGCATGGACTTCAGCGGCAACCCGCAGCCCGAGCGCGACTGGCCGCTGCACCCGTTCAGATACGTTGACGAGACCGGTATCCCGCTGGAGACCGAGCTGGCCTTTACCTTCGCCGACTACGCCCTGCTGATCCCGCGCCTGCACCACCACTTCGCCGTGGTACCCGGGGAATGCGATTCCGACGACCTGGTGCCGGTGGCCGAGTTCCTGCGACTCCCCGAAGAGCAGGTGCACAAGCACATCCCCTTTGTCTGGGCCGTCGCCGGTGGCGGCATCCTGCACCGCGTGGTGGTCTCACGCGCCCTGATCCAGGCCTGCCGCGACCGACTCAATTTCTGGCACAGCCTGCAGGAGATGGCTGGCGTCAACAACCGTTACGTGGAACTGGCACTGGAACAGCACCGCGCCGAGATCGAGGCCGAGGCACAGGCCAAAATCGACACCGTCAGGGCCGAGGCCGAACAGGAGCTGGAACGTATTCGCACCGAAACCGCAGCTGAGGTCATGGGCCGGTTGACCGACATGCTGCTGAGCACGGACCTGAGCAGCGGCGCGCCGCGCCCGACCGCCGCGGCGGCCCCCGCAAACGTGGCAACAACTGCCGCAGCCGAGGTGACTGAGACGGCCGAGGCACCTACCGGGGAGGCCGAGGAAGAGGAGGCGATCGGCGGCTACGAAGAGCCCTGGATCGACAGCCCCCTCTGCACCTCCTGCAACGACTGCCTGGCCATCAATCCGCAGATGTTCGTCTATGACGAGAGCAACCAGGCCTATATCGCCGACCTCTCGGCCGGCACCTATGCCCAGATGGTGGAAGCGGCGGAGATCTGCCCCTCCAAATGCATCCACCCCGGACAGCCGTGGAACCCGGGCGAGGCGAACCTCGAGGCGTTGAAGGAACGCGCGGCGGCATTCAATTAATGGTCCTGGAATGAAACGCCAAGATCGCAAAGACGCGGAGAGCGCCAAGTAATGAATGCAATCCCTTTGCGCCCTCTACGGCTCTGCGCCCTTTGCGTTAATAACGGATACGCATGAAGCAGGCAGCATGAAAGATTTTTTGACAGAGGCAGGTCAGGTTAACGCGCGGCGGCATTTAATTAATGGTTCTGGAATGTAACGCCAAGATCGCAAAAACGCGGAGAGCGCCAAGCTATGAATGCAATCCCTTTGCGCCCTCTGCGGCTCTGCGCCCTTTGAGTTAACAACGGATACGCATGAAGCAGGCAGCATGAAAGACTTTTTGACAGCACCGGGCATTATGACCGGCCTCGGTCTCTTCTTCGGCATCATCCTCGCGGTGGCCTACAAGTTGCTGCGCGTGGAGGAAGACCCCCGCATTGCCGAGACCGAGGAGTTGCTGCCCGGCACCAACTGTGGTGCCTGCGGTGAGCCGGGCTGTCTGCCGTTTGCGCAAAAGCTGGTCAGCGGCGAGGTCCAGCCCAGCGGCTGCACCGTCGCCTCGGAAGAGGACATCGATGTCATTGCCGACTTCCTCGGCGTCGAGGCCGGCGAAGCGGAGAAGCGCGTGGCGCGCCTCCACTGCGCCGGGGGCAAGGCCGAGGCCTACCAGATCGCTGAGTATGACGGCTTTGAGAGCTGCCGCGCCGCCGCGGTGGTATCCGGCGGCGGCAAGGGATGCTCCTGGGGCTGTCTGGGTCTGGCCGACTGCGATGTCGCCTGTGATTTCGACGCCATTCACATGAACACCAACGGTCTGCCGCAGGTGGATGTGGACAAGTGCACCGCATGCGGTGACTGCGTTGAGGCCTGCCCCAAGGACCTGTTTGAGATTGTGCCGCTCAGCCAGAAGCTGTTCGTGCAGTGCAGCGCCCCGCTCGGTGGCGATGCCATCTCGGTGCTGTGTACCGCCGCCTGCGATGGCTGCGGCAAATGCGCAGCGGATGCCGCACCGGGATTGATTGAGATGAAAAACGAGCTGCCGGTGATCGACTATCGTTCCGGCGCGCCGGTCAACGCCAGGGCAACCGAACGCTGCCCGACCCAAGCCATTCTGTGGCTCGAGGGCAACCAATTTGAGTGAGGACCTAGCAACTAGCAGCTAGCCACTAGGAACTTTTTAATGATGAACCTGACTGAAACCGCCATCAGACTCTACCAGCGCCTGTTCGGGTCACCGGACCTGGCCGGTGTGATCGAGGACGGCATTGAAACCGTGCTCGACGGCAACAGCGCTGTGGCCATCACCGAGGCGGGTATCTCGGACAGTGCCAGCCTGGGCGGCAGCTTCCCGGCCGGCAGTGCCGGCCTGGCCTGGTTGAGCGAACAGCAGCACCTGGGCCGCAACTACTACAAACGCCCGCTCGCCAGTCACAACGCAGAGGACGCACGCGGCAGCCTGGCCACGGCCATGGGCCTGGCCATGAGCGGCCAGCGCACCACCGCATTCCTCTCCGGGCAGGATCTGGCCGCCTGCCAGGACCTGCTGGTCTCCGCCGCCGGGCAACGCCTGCCGCTGGTACTGCACATCGCAACCCGCGCGCTCAGTTCACAGGGCATCCCTGCCGGCAGCGGCCACGAGGCGCTGCACATGGCCGCCGACAGCGGCTGCATCATTCTCATCGCCAACGATGTACAACAGGCGGTCGACTTTAGCCTGATTGCCCGGCGTGTTGCCGAAACCACCCTGACACCCGCACTGGTCGTCATGGATGGCGAGGAGACCGCACTGGCCGCACAGAACGTGAAGCTCTCCAGTGCGGCGCTGGCGCGGCGTTTCCTGGGCCCGGCCGATGAGCAGCTGACAGTGACCGATGCCGCACAGAAACTGCTGTTCGGCGAGCAGCGTCTGCGGGTACCCCGCTGGCACGATCTGGACCGCCCCGTGCTGCAAGGGGCCATGCAGGGCGGGGAGAGCTATGCCCTGGGACGTTCCGCCCAGGCGGCCTACTTCAGTGGCCGGGTTGCCGACGTGCTGGAGGAGGCCTTCAGCGAGTTTGCCCACCTGAGCGGACGCCGCTACCACGCACTGAGCAATGACAACCTCGACAAGGCACAGCACCTGCTGGTGGTACAGGGTGCCGCCTATGAGACCGTCAGAACGGTTGTGCGCCACCTGCGCAAAACACGGAAAATGAAACTCGGCGTGGTCGGCCTGCATACCCTGCGCCCGACCCCGGTCGAGGCACTCCGCGGCGCACTGCGCGGCAAGGCCACTGTCACCGTACTGGAGCGTCTCGATGCTCCGCTGGCGGGCGACCTGCCACTGACACGCGAATTGCGCGCCGCCCTTGGCCAGGTCGAAAATGCCGCACAGGACAAGCTGCCCGCGATCCGCTCGGTGGTCTACGGACTGGGTGGGCTTCCCCTGCGCGGCGCCGATCTGATTACCCTGTGCGAGGAGCTCGAAACCAGCACCGTCCCGTGCCGTTACCTGGGTATCGACTTTCACAGCAAAGACAGCCGTCACCCCAAACGTCAGGTTATGCTCGATACACTGCGGCGCAGTTACCCCGGCATTGCCGAGCTGGGACTGAGCAGCAACAAGCCCGCACCGGATCTGCGTCCGCATAACGCCCTTTCCATTGCCATCCATCACCTTACCGGTCAGGGCAATGAGGCGCTGGGCGTGGAAGCGGCCGCGCTGCTGCACCGGGTCAACGGTGCAGCGGTACGCCACAGGCCCGAACTGAGCTGGAAGCGCTGGGGCGATTACTGTGTCGACCGCCTGTTGCAGGCACCTCAGGCCTCACACGATCCCGGCAGCGATCTACCCATCGACATCGCGCTGCTGAGCACCGGGGCGGCACACCCGGATAGCGTCAGGCGCCTTGAACTGCGTCACGGCGGCATTCTGCTGCTCAGCACCGACACAACCGCAGGGCAATCCCCCTCTGCCCTGCCCGAACCGCTGCGTGCCGCCATCGAGGCAAGGGAGCTGCGTGTCTACACCATCTCACATGATGCAGAGGACGATTTCAAACATGCGCAGCTGCTCGGCGCGCTGTGCGGCGCCCTGCTCGCTGAGGAACGGCTTGATGCCAAGCCGCGTAAAATCACCGCGGCCTACAGGGAGTCACTGTCCACCCAGGATGAAGCCGCACGCGACGCGCAGCTGGATGCCTTCTCCGCCGCCCTGGAAGGCGTAACGCGACTGTCGCTCGAGGGCAGCCCGCGTGCCGAAACGCCAATGGCCGCGACTGCAACGTGGATTGACGAGGCGCCGATGGCGGTGCGCCATCTGGGACAGACCGAGGACACCTACGACAGCCTCCCCCGCTTCTGGGATCAGGTCGGCGTACTCTATCGCAACGGCGAAACCGCGGCACTGGCCGCCGATCCCTACCTGGCGGCAGGGGCAGTGCCGCCGTTGACCGCCACCTTCAACGATCAAAGCCCGGCACGCCGGATGCTGCCGCAGTTCGATCCGCAAAGCTGTACCGGTTGCGGCAAGTGCTGGAGTCTCTGCCCCGACAGCGCCATCGGTGCCGCGGCATTCACCCCCAAGGTCCTGCTGGATCACGCGATCAAACTCGCCGGTGCCAGCTCGGTACGCCAGATATCCTCCAAGCTGGCCGCACGCATCGCGTCACTCGGGCGCAAGCAAGAGGCCGAGTCCAGCACGTTCGACAACCTGCTTGACGAGGCCTTCACCTGGCTGGAGGAGAAGTCACCGCTGGCCGAAGAGCGCCGTCAGGCAGTGGTCGACGACCTCTATTCGATCAAGAGCCTGTACAGCGGGCTGCCCGTCACTTTCAGCGAGCCGCTGTTCCTGCAGGCCGAGAAGGAAAAACAGGAGAGCGGCAGTCTGCTGACGCTGGCCGTCAATCCCGACAGCTGCAAGGGCTGCGGCATCTGCACCAGCGCCTGTGAGCCGGGTGCCCTGAGCGCCGTGGCGCAGCAAACCGACCACATCGCCAGTGCACGCCGACTCTGGCGCAACTGGGAGCAGACGCCGGATACCGACTCTGCTGTCATCGAGCGGGCCGCCGCTCTGGCCGAACCCGGCCCCATGGCCGCGGTGATGCTCTCCCGCTTCTGCGCCTTCAGCCTATCGGGCGGCGACAGCGCCGAGGCCGGCTCGGGCGAGAAGATCGCGCTGCGCCAGGTACTCGCCGCGGCCGAGTACCAGCAACAACCGCTGCTCTCCCGCTTTATCGCTGAGGTGGCACAGCTGCGCGATGCAATCGGCGACCGGGTCAAGGATACGCTCGCCGATGCACTGCCGACCAACGACCTCAGCGCACTGGCAGCCAACCTGGAGCAGGCCAAGACCCGCGAGGTCGATCTCACCACCCTGGCAGGCGGCACCGCACTGGAAGGCAGCGGTGTCGATGTGCCAAACCTCAAACGGCTGATCGCCCTGGCACAGCAACTCAATACACTGCACTGGCAACTGGCCGAAGGCCGCCATGGTCTGGGACGGGCCCGCTTCGGCATCGCCATCGCACCCGGCGCCGCAACAAGCTGGGCAGCAAGCTTCCCGCACAACCCGTTCCAGGCACCGGTCACCGTGGACATCACGGGCGAGGCGGCACAGCTGGCAGCCGGCCTGATGCAAGGCCAGCTCGACGAGGCGGTCGGCGCGCTGCGCCTGCTACGCAAGGCACGCCAACTGCTCGATCCCAGGCTGGCCAAGAACCAACCCAACCCCGATCAACTCGGCTGGGACGAGCTTGACGAGGATGAGCGTCAGCTCTGCCCGCCGCTGTTCCTGGTCGGCAGTGATGCAAGCCTGGCCGGGCATGGTCTGGCACAGGTCAGCTCGCTGCTGAACACCGACCTGCCGCTGAAGGTCGTGGTACTGTCCGAGCTGGACCTGGGCATCGCCGATAATACGGCCCTCTCAGAGCGGCCGCTGGAGCGGCTCAACGATGCCCGCAGCAACCTGGCGCTGGTCGCCCTGGCCCAGCGCAGCGCCTACGTGGCCCAGAGCTCGTTCGCCGCGCCACAGCACCTGCGCCAGAGCCTGCGCGAGGCATTGAAGTTCACCGGCCCGGCCCTGCTGCACATTCATGCCCCCAGCCCGCAGCGCCACGGCTTTACCAGCGAACAGACCGTCGAGATCGCACGACAGGCGATCGACTGCCGTGTCCACCCCCTGTTCCGCTACCATCCACAGGGGGAAGGCGTGTTCGGCTCCCGCATCACGCTGGAGGACAATCCGGCCGAGCACGAAGCCTGGTTGGACGAGGATGAAGGCGGGCCCTTCACCCCTGCCCACTGGGCAGCGTATCAGGCCCGCTTCGATGCCCGCCTCTCCCCGCTGCAGGAGGACGCCCCCGCGCCCACCGACCTGGGTGACTGGCTGGCGATGGAGCCGGCCGCGCGCCGGGGCAAGACCCCCTTCATCACGATGGAACTGGGTGAGGAGACGCAGCGCTTTGCTATCGATACGGCGCTGGCCGAGGTGGCGGCCGAACGTGCCCAGGCCTGGCGAACCCTGCAGGAGCTGGCCGGAGTGGTCACACCGTTTACCGCACGGGTAGCACAGGAGGCGAAGGAGCAACTGGCCGCAACTCACCAGGCCGAACTGGAGGCTCTGCGGCAGGAGTACGAGGCGAAGATCCGCGCCATCGAGGAGGGCCACCAGGCGGCAATGCACGCCCGGGTCAAGAGCCAGCTGATGTCACTGGCGGGTTACGATCCCAGCCTGCTGTCGGGAGACAAGTGATCATTCAACGCAAAGAAAAGGTGTGTAAGTCAGGTTAGCGCGCAGCGGTTACCTGACAAAAAGATCTCACGTAGCTATAGCAACGTGACCTACATGGTTGCTTCAATTGATGGGCTCTGGAGTGTGACGCTGAGATCGCAAAGACGCAAAGAACACCGAGTATATGAATGCAGTACCATTGCGCACTCTGCGTCTCTGCGCCCTTGGCGATAACAACGGATACACATGAAGCAGGCAATATGAAAGATTTTTTGACAATTTTACTTAATATTGAAAAAAGACGATGAATCTACACGAATATCAGGCAAAACAACTTTTCAGCCACTACGGTATCCCGGTGCCCAACGGGGTGCCGGTGGACAGCCCGAATGAGGCCGTGGAGGCCGCGCAAAACCTCGGCGGCGATGCCTGGGTGGTTAAGGCCCAGGTCCACGCCGGCGGCCGCGGCAAGGCCGGTGGCGTCAAGCTGGTCAACAACCACGACGAGCTGCGCGACCTCAGCGACAAGCTGCTGGGCGCCGGTCTGGCGACCCACCAGACCCACGGCCGCGAGCTGCCCATCAACCGCCTGCTCATCGAGCAGACGCTGGACATCGCCCGCGAACTCTATCTCGGTGCCCTGGTCGACCGCGGTACCGAGTCCATCGTCTTCATGGCCTCCAGCGCCGGCGGCATGGACATCGAGGAGGTGGCAGCGACCACCCCGGAGAAGATCCTCACCGTGCACTGCGATCCCACCGAGGGGCTGCAGCCCTACCAGTGCCGTGAGCTGGCCTTCGGCCTGGGACTGGAAGGCAAGCAGATCGGGGCGCTGACAAAGATCATGCTGGGCCTCTACCGCCTGTTCCGCGACAAGGACCTGAGCCTGGTTGAGATCAACCCGCTGATCGTCACCGCCGATGACCGGCTGCTGGCGCTGGACGCCAAGGTCAACATCGACGACAACGCCCTCTACCGCCGTCCCGACCTGCTGGAGATGCGCGATGCGAGCCAGGAGGACGAGAAGGAGAACGAGGCGGCCCGGCACGACCTGAACTACATCACCCTCGACGGCAACATCGGCTGCATGGTCAACGGTGCCGGCCTGGCGATGGCCACCATGGACCTGGTCAAGCTGCACGGCGGCGACCCGGCCAACTTCCTCGATGTCGGCGGCGGCACTACCGCCGAGCGTGTTGCCGCAGCGTTCAAGCTGATCCTCTCCGACGAGAAGGTCAAGGCGATCCTGGTCAACATCTTCGGCGGCATCGTCCGCTGCGACCTGATCGCCGAGGGCATTATCAGCGCGGTGAAAGAGGTTGGCGTCTCCATCCCGGTCATCGTGCGCCTCGAGGGCACCAATGCACCGCAGGGGCGCGAGATGCTGGCCCAGAGCGGCCTGAACATCATCGCCGCCGAGGACCTCACCGAGGCCGCCCAGAAGGCCGTGGAATCAGTTAAGTAACGAACATCTAGCTCCTAGTACCTGGAAACTAGCGGACTGAATAATATGAGTATTGTTGTAAATAAAGAAACAAAAGTAATCGTGCAGGGCTTCACCGGCAAGCAGGGCACCTTCCACGCCGAGCAGTGCATCGCCTACGGCACCAACATCGTCGGCGGTGTCACCCCCGGCAAGGGCGGCCAGCACCACCTCGAGCGGCCGGTGTTCAACACCGTCAAGGACGCGGTCGCCGACACCGGTGCCGACGCCACCATGATCTACGTCCCGGCAGGCTTTGCCGCCGATGCCATCCTGGAGGCGGCCAGTGCCGGCATCAGCACCATCGTCTGTATCACCGAGGGCATCCCGGTGCAGGACATGATGACCGTCAAGGCGGTGCTGCGCGGCATGGGCGATGACGCCCCGCGCCTGGTCGGCCCCAACTGCCCCGGCATCATCACCCCCGGCGAGTGCAAGATCGGCATCATGCCCGGCGTGATTCACCAGCCCGGCAAGGTCGGCATCGTCTCCCGCTCCGGCACACTCACCTACGAGGCGGTACGCCAGACCACTACCACCGGCCTGGGCCAGTCAACCTGCGTCGGTATCGGTGGTGACCCAATCCACGGTATGAACTTCATCGACTGCCTGGAACTGTTCGAGCAGGACCCGCAGACCGAGGCCATCATCATGGTCGGCGAGATCGGCGGTACCAAGGAGGAGGAAGCGGCCGAGTTCATTCAATCCAATGTCAGCAAGCCTGTCGTTGCCTACATCGCCGGTGTTACCGCACCGCCCGGACGTCGCATGGGCCATGCCGGCGCCATCATCTCCGGCGGCAAGGGCACTGCCGAGGACAAGATCGCCGCACTGGAAGCGGCCGGTGTCGCGGTATCCCGCTCCCCGGCCGACCTGGGCAAAACACTGGTGGAGCGTCTCGGTTAAGCCGGCATGGGTTTTCTGTTCTCACTGCGCCACAGCTTCGAGCACGGGGTCCATCCGGCTCATCACAAGGAGCAGACCTACGATCTGCCGATCCAGCGCGTGCCGTTTGTCGATCACTACGTGATGCCGCTGGGCCAGCATATCGGTGCCCCGGCAAAACCGGTGGTGAAGACAGGACAACGGGTGCAGCGCGGCGAGCTGATTGCCGAAGCCGGGGCGTTTGTCTCCACCGCCCTGCACAGCCCGGTCACCGGCACCGTGACGGCAATCGAGCCGCGCCGCTACATCGACGGCAGCTTCAAACCCGCCATCGCAATCAAGGCCGACCCTTACGCCACGCAGCAGTTGCCGCCCCGTCCCCCGCTCGACTGGGAGGCGATGAGCATGGAGCAGTTCATCGGGGCGGTGCAACAGGCGGGCATCGTCGGCATGGGCGGCGCGGCCTTCCCCAGCCACGTGAAGTACGCCATCCCGGAGGGACAGCAGATCAACGAACTGCTGATCAACGGCGCCGAGTGCGAACCCTATCTCACCAACGACCACCGCCTGATGATGGAACGCCCCGAGGCAGTGCTGCGCGGCAGCGAGATCGTACGCCGCAAGCTCGGCGCGAAACGCGCCACCATCGGCGTGGAGAAGAACAAACCCGAGGCCATCGAGGCACTGAAACGCCACATCACCGACGACATGGCGATCGAGGTGGTCGCCCTGGAGGTGAAATACCCGCAGGGCGCCGAGAAGATGCTGATCAAGGCAGTCTACGACCTGGAGGTACCGGCCGGGGAGCTGCCGCGCGATGTCGGCGTGGCGGTCAACAATGTCGGCACCATCGTTGCCATTGCCGACTATTTCGATAGCGGCATGCCGCTTATCGAGCGCATCGTCACCGTCTCCGGACCCGGCATCGCCGAGGCAGCCAACCTCATCGTACCGATCGGCACTCCAATCCGCGAGGTGTTGCGCTTTTGCGGCGGCCTGAAGGAGACCACCCGCGAGGTGATCATGGGCGGGCCGATGATGGGTAGCCCGGTTGCCGATCTGGAAGCGCCGATCCTCAAGGGCTGCTCCGGCATTCTCGCCTTTACCGCACAGGAGACCGGCAGGCCGAAGGAGTACCCCTGCATCCGCTGTGGCCGCTGCCTGGAGGCCTGCCCCTATTTTCTCAATCCGTCACGGCTGGCACGCCTGGGCAAGGCTCGGCTCTATGAACAGATGCGTGACGAATACAACCTGCTGGACTGTGTCGAGTGCGGCGCCTGCACCTTTGCCTGCCCTTCCCACATTCCCATCGTGCAACATATCAGGGCGGCGAAGGACGACCTGCGCCAACACAAGGGGAACGGTTAAGTGAAACAGCGCGAACCACACCTGCTGCTCCAGTCGGCACCGCTGCTGCGCCAGGGTCTGACCACCCCGGCGGCCATGCGCGATGTGTGGCTGGCCCTGCTCCCCGCCACGCTGGCCGCCCTCTGGTTCTTCGGCCTTAGTGCCCTGCTGGTGCTGCTGGCGAGCATTGCCGGTTGCGTGCTGACCGAGTGGGTATTCACCCCGAAAGAGAGCCGCACCGACACCCTGAAGGACAACAGTGCGGCCCTCACCGGCCTGCTGCTCGGCCTGACCCTGCCCCCCGGCCTGCCGATGTGGATGGCCTTTGTCGGCGGCATGGTCGCCATCGGTATCGGCAAGGTGATCTGGGGCGGTCTCGGCAGCAACCTGTTCAACCCGGCCCTGCTGGGACGGGCCTTCCTGCTCGGCACCTTCCCCATTGCCATGACCACCTGGGGCGCAGCCAGCGGACCCGGTGACTTCCTGCAGGTGCATGCCAGCAACCTGGCGCTGCCCTTCATGCAGGCACCGCCCACCGACGCCATCTCGGCCGCCACCCCGCTGGGGCTGATGAAGTTCGAACAGCAGGGCACGGCGTTTACGAATCTGTTTATCGGCAACACCGCCGGCTCCATCGGCGAAACCAGCGGACTGATGCTGCTGCTCGGGGGGCTTTTCCTGTGGCTGCGCGGCGGTATCGACTGGCGCATCCCGGTCGCCATCCTGGGCAGTGCTGCGCTGTTTTCGCTGATCCTGTTTCTGGTCGACGGTGACAAGTACCCCTCTCCCCTCTTTACCGTCTTCTCCGGCGGCATGTTGCTCGGCGCCCTGTTCATGGCCACCGACCCGGTCACCTCGCCGCTGACACCGAAGGGAAGCTGGATCTTCGGCATCGGCATCGGTTTTCTGGTGGTGTTGATCCGGGTGTTCGGCGGTTTCCCCGAGGGGGTGATGTACGCCATCCTGCTGATGAATGCGGCCACACCGCTGATCGACCGCTACAGCCAGCCACGGGTGTTTGGACGGGGGCTAAAATAGGATGAGCAGCGAAATGCACCCGCAGGCCTCGGCCACCCTCGAGCCCGGCTCCATCCGGCTGGTCGCATCCCTGGCGATCGCCGGTTTCCTGGCCGGTATAATCATTATCAGCGTCTACCTGGCCACCCTGCCGACCATCACCGCCAACAAGGCGCGGGAGCTGCGCGAGGCGGTGTTCAAGGTGCTGCCCGGCGTCACCCGGATGCAGCCGCTGCACCTGGAGGGTGAGTTGCTGGTGGCCGGCAAGGGCGATGAGGAGCACACCATCTTCGGCGGCTACGATAAGGACGGCAAGTTCATCGGCTTTGCCATTCCCAATGCCGGCCCCGGTTTCCAGGACACCATCAGCCTGCTCTACGGTTACGACCATCGCGAGAAAAAGGTGGTGGGCATGCAGATCCTGGAGAGCCGTGAGACACCGGGATTGGGCGACAAGATCTACAAGGACCCCGCCTTCGTCGCCAACTTCGACAGCCTGTCGGTGGAGCCGACGATTGTCACGGTCAAAAAGGGCACCAGGTCCAAACCCAACGAGGTCGACGCCATAACCGGTGCCACCATCTCCTCCAAGGCGGTGGTGCGTATCATCAACGAGGCCAACGTGCGCTGGCAGAAACTGCTGCCGCGGCCCGGGGCCGAGCCGAAGCTGGCACAAAGTGAAGAGACAGCGGAGTAAGCCATGGCACAGTCACCCCATAGCGCATACGACGAGATGATTAAGGGCCTGTGGCGGGACAATCCCGTCTTTATCCAGGTGCTGGGCATGTGCCCGATGCTGGCGGTCACCAACTCGGCCGTCAACGCCATTGCCATGGGACTGGCCACCCTGTTCGTGCTGGTCGGCTCCAGCTTCCTGGTCTCCTCCATGCGCCGCCTCATTCCCAAGCAGGTGCGCATCTCGGTCTACATCATCATCATCGCCACCTTCGTCACCGTGGTCGACTACATCCTGCTGGCCATGGTGCCGGCGGTACACAAGGAGCTGGGCGCCTTCATTCCGCTGATCGTGGCCAACTGCATGATCCTGGGCCGCCAGGAGGCCTTCGCCTCCAAGCACACGGTGAAGTACGCCGTGATGGATGCCCTGGGCATGGCCGGCGGTTTTATGATCGCCCTGTTCTCACTCGGCGCAGTGCGCGAGATCCTCGGTGAGGGCAAGCTGTTCGGCTTCGACCTGTTCGGCCCCAACTTCGAACCTTGGGTCATCATGATCCTGCCACCGGGCGGTTTTATCACCCTCGGGCTGATCCTGCTGTTCTTCAACTGGGTGACGGAGCGCAAGAAACGTTTCCTGGAGCAGGTCGCTGAGGCCGAAAGGAGTGGTGCCTGATGGATAACCTGATCTGGATCTTTATCAGCGCCCTGCTGGTCAACAACTTCGTGCTGGCCTACTTTCTCGGCCTGTGCCCCTTCCTCGGCGTCTCGGGCAAGCTGGAGACCTCCTTCCGCCTGGGACTGGCCACCACCTTCGTACTGCTGATTACCGCACTGTGTTCCTGGTTCCTCAACACCTACGTGCTGATCTACGCCCCCTATCTGCGCCTCATCAGCTTTATCGTGGTCATCGCCAGCACCGTGCAGTTCATCGAGATGGCGATCAAGAAGCTGAGCCCCGCCCTGTTCCAGTCGCTGGGGATATTCCTGCCGCTCATTACCACCAACTGCGCCATCCTCGGCCTGGCCATCTTCGCCACCAACCGCGGCTACGGCTTCCTGGAGGGCATGACCTTCGCCCTGGGTGCCGGTGCCGGCTTTACCCTGGCCATGGTGCTGATGGCAGGCATGCGCGAGGAGACCGAAATCTCCGATGTACCGGCACTGGTCAAGGGTACCGCCTTCAACCTGATTATCGCTGGCATCCTGTCGATGGCCTTCATGGGCTTTGCCGGGCTGTTCAGTTCCACCTGAAAACGTGAAGAAGTGAAGAGTGAGGGGTGAAGAGTAGACCATCAGCACCCTTCACCTCGCTTTTAGGTTAGAAGAACAGCGCGGGCCATGCCCGCCATTGTGACTCTGCCATGGCGTCCACAGGACGCCCTATATCGTTTCACGCTTCACGTTTTACCTTTCACGGGTTTCTCTTCACCCACTCACCTGTTCACCCATTCACCCCACTTTTGGGTTAGAATGGCTTGCTCACGCATAATATGAGTGCAGCTATGTTCGGATATTTGATGTCGCTACTGGGTCTGACCCTGCTGTGTGCCGGCTGGATGGTGTTCCAGTTGTGGCTCAAGAAGCAGGATCCGCAACGTGCCGGCTACAAGCCCGGTTGCGGTGCCTGCCAGGGCGGCAGTTGCGGCGTGCCGCCAAAATCCGAAACCGCCACAGTCAGCCCGGACGCACTCCGGCATTCCGGCTCAAAGAATTCCTAAGGTTTACTATGCAAAGAAGAAAGATCGCCCTGATAGGCGGCGGACAGATCGGCAGTATTATCGCCCTGATGATCACCCAGCGCGAACTGGCGGCCGATGTAGTGGTGCTCGATCTGCCGGAGAACGTCAACCCCATCAAGGGCAAGATGCTCGACATTTCGCACCTGTGCCCCCACTACGACGTGGATGTAAACCTGCATGCCACCAGCGACTACGCCGACATCGAGGGGGCCGATGTGGTGGTGATCACCGCCGGGGTGCCGCGCAAGCCGAATATGACCCGCGAGGACCTGCTGGATATCAATATCGGCATCATCAAGCATGTGGCCGAACAGGTGAAGCGCTACGCACCGGAGGCCTTCGTGGTGCTGACCACCAACCCGGTCGATACCATGACCCACGCCTTCCACAAGGTCTCTGGCTTCCCGAAGCAGCGCGTCGCCGGGCTCTCCGGTGCGCTGGACACGGGGCGCTTCGCCTCCTTTATCGCCCAGGCAACCGGTGTGTCGGTCAAGGATGTCTCCTGCCTGGTGATGGGCGGCCACGGGCCGACCATGATCCCGCTGACCCGCACCGCCAACGTGGCGGGGGTACCGGTCACTTCGATGCTGTCGAAAGACGAACTTGAGGGAGTCATCCGCCGTACCCGCGAGGCCGGCACAGAGATCGTCAATCTGCTGGGCAACGGCAGCGCTTTTTTCAGCTCCGCCTCCGCGGTGATGGAGATGGTCGTCAGCTACCTGGATGACAAGAAGCGCATTATCGCCTCCTCCACCCTGTGCGAGGGGGAATACGGCATTGACGGCTACTTCCTTGGCGTCCCCTGCGTGATCGGTGCCGGCGGTGTCGAGCGTGTGGTCGAGATTGAGCTGGACGACGATGAGAAGGCGATGCTCCAGAAGACCCTCAGCGTGGTCAAAGACAGTGTCGCGGAAGCCAAACTCTAGGTGCCGACGAGACGATGGCCGAATTCCACTACAGCGATCCCTGCCCACTCGGCGAGGATGAGACCGAATACCGCCTGCTCACCAGCGAGCACGTCAGCCTGGGTGAGTTTGAAGGCCAGCCGGTGCTCAAGGTTGAGCCCGAGGCGCTGAGCCTGCTCGCCGCCGAAGCCATCAGGGATGTCTCCTTCCTCTACCGCAGCAGCCACCTGCAGCAGTTGCGCGATATCCTCGATGATCCGGAGGCCTCGCAGAACGACCGCTTCGTGGCCCAGGAGATGCTGAAGAACGCCAATATCGCCGCCGGCATGTTGCTCCCCGGTTGCCAGGACACCGGCACCGCCATCGTCATGGCCAAGAAGGGGCAGCAGGTGTGGAGCGACGGCAATGACCAGGAGGCACTGTCCAAAGGCATCTTCAAGACCTACGCTGCTGACAACCTGCGTTACTCGCAGATCGCCCCGCTGACCATGTACGAGGAGACCAATACCGGCACCAACCTGCCGGCCCAGATCGACATCGAGGCGGTGGCTGGCGAGGCCTACAAGTTCCTGTTCATCACCAAGGGCGGTGGCTCGGCCAACAAGACCTTCCTGTTCCAGGAGACCAAGGCCCTGCTCAATCCGCAGAGCATGATGGCCTTCCTGCGTGAGAAGCTGCCGTCAATCGGCACCGCGGCCTGCCCGCCCTACCACCTGGCCATCGTCATCGGCGGCACCTCGGCCGAGGCCAACCTGAAGACGGTCAAGCTCGCCTCGGCCCGCTACCTCGACAGCCTCCCGGAGAGCGGCAACGAATACGGCCAGGCCTTCCGTGACCGCGAACTGGAGCAGCAGGTGCTGCAGCTGACCCGCGAACTCGGTATCGGCGCGCAGTTCGGCGGCAAGTACTTTGCCCACGACGTGCGCATCATCCGCCTGCCGCGCCACGGCGCCTCCTGCCCGGTCGGCATCGGCGTCTCCTGTTCGGCCGATCGCAACATCCTCGGACGCATCGACCGCGAAGGCGTCTGGCTGGAGAAGCTGGAGCGCGAGCCGGCCCGTTACCTGCCCGAGGTGAAAAGCGAAAACCTCTCGGAGGAGGTGGTAAAGGTCGACCTGAACCAGCCGATGGAGGCGATACGCGCCGAACTGTCGAAATACCCGATCAAGACCCGCATCTCGCTGACCGGCCCCATCATCGTCGCCCGCGACATCGCCCACGCCAAGCTGAAAGAGCGCCTGGATGCCGGTGAGGAACTGCCGCAGTACATCAAGGACCACATCGTCTACTACGCCGGCCCGGCCAAGACCCCACAGGGCTATGCCGCCGGCTCCTTCGGCCCCACCACGGCCGGACGCATGGACAGCTACGTGGAACTGTTTCAGCAGCATGGCGCCTCCATGGTGATGCTGGCCAAGGGAAATCGCAGCCGCCAGGTGACCGATGCCTGTAAAAAATACGGTGGCTTCTACCTCGGTTCCATCGGTGGTGCCGCCGCCGAGCTCACCGAGGTGTCGATCCGCAAGATGGAGATCATCGACTATCCGGAACTGGGCATGGAGGCGGTCTACCGCATCGAGGTGGAGGATTTCCCCGCCTTCATCATCGTCGACGACAAGGGCAACAACTTCTTCTCCGAGGTCGGGCTGTAGGCTCAAGACGCTCTGCTACACTTTGGATACACACTCTGAAGGGGTAGCAGAACATGAACAACCTGTGTATCACCCTGGCCGCCTCTCTGGTGCTCCTCAGCGGCAGCGTGGTTGCCGAAAGCAGCGGCGCCTACATTGGCATCGGCTTCGGCAACACCTCCTACCATGATGACAACAGCTTCGATGGCCTGGACCTCGATGACCGAGACAGGGGCTCGAAGATCTATGGCGGTTACCGCTTTAACGACCATTTCGCGGTAGAGGGCACCCTCGCCAATATGGGAGAGTTCAGCGCGCAAAATCCCCATGGCGGGCGCACAAAACTACGCTTTGACACCTTCACCGTCTCCGCCGTCGGGCTCATTCCCCTGGCCGAGGGTCAACTCGACCTGTTTGGCCATGCCGGGCTCGGCTCCATCGGTCTTGAGCAGGACCACCCCGACTGGGACGACAGCGGCGGCACCTTCGTGCTCGGTTTTGGCCTGGGCTATAACCCGATCGAACAACTGACGCTCAGGGTCGGCGTCGACTCCTACGCGTTCCGAATGGTCAACTATTACTGGGATCAGAACATGGTGCTGAACAAGGAACGCTTCGATCAGAGCGTGGGCATGTTCTATGTATCGGGGCAATACAACTTCCGCTAGTATCGCTAGTCTGGTTTTGTTAACCCCGGCGGTGCTAATACTCTGACAGGTTGTTGAATTCCGCATCTTCCAGCCATACCTGAGGCCGGCGGATGTAGTCGATCAGATTCTCCAGCACCACGACATGCTTGCGCTCCTCGTCAATCACCTGCTGCAGCAGCTGTCGCTGTTGAATATCACCGGTCTTCTCATAGAACTGCAGGTAGGCATCAATACTGTGATGCTCATTTTCCAGTGCTATGCGATAGATCTCCTGCTGGGAGGCAGTGACGGGCAGGCCGCTTGAACCCTCACGCATGCGCTGGAGAATCTCCCGCACCTCTTCAATAATGCGCCCGCCACCGAAGTTGGGCAGATCGCCCCTGCCCATCTCATCGAACAGCTGGTAATGCCGTACTTCATCGTCAGCCAGTGAGTTGAAAATATTCTTAATGCCCGCGTCCTCGGACTGCGCTGCCAGCTCCCTGTAATACTTCTCCCCCTCTCGTTCCATGTGTTTGGCGATATCGAAGATGTTCATGTACTTCTCCTCATACTGCACGACATTAAGCAAGCATAGTCGACAACGCTATTATTGGCTGCTGCCGTGGAAAATAGTCACTGACTAGCGGGCACAAACACGAGCAGGGAGGGTGGTTTATTACTTGAGCAGTCCATCGAGGCGTTGCCGGATCGCGCTGGTAAACAGCTGGTAATCCTCTTCGGACATGTAGAAGGCCGCCTCTTTCTGGGCATTGTTGGCTATCTCGGCATGAAGTCTGGCGGTGCGCAAATCCCCCTGTTGCGCCAGTCTCAGGGCCGTGTGAATATGGTCGTGGGTGCTCTGTTTCAACCTTTCCGCCAGGTGCGGCTCGAGAGCCCTGCCAGAACGGCGGCGCCTGAGGTGTCGGGAGAGTCCGGTTTTCATTTTGGGCACAGGAGAGTGAACCGAGGCATTTTCTACCGCTGCCGCTTTAGTGCTTGCCGCAGCTGTCTGCTGTGTAGCCCTCCCGCATGAACCCCTTGAAGACAGCGCCTCGATATGAGGCACAAGGGCCTCGCTGATGTCCTGGCAGACAACAACCCCCACATCACTGTGATAACAACGTAGACGCCGACGCAGCAGGCGCAGTACAAACCGCTCCCTGAGCCGCTTGAGCGCATCGATAAGTCCGCTGTGCTCCACACCCGGTTGCATATTAGTATTCCTTCACACCCTAATTACAGTGTAGCCATTATTAGCGGCTAGACTATCTCAAGGCATTAGGTTGAGCTTGCACCCCATCACCCCAGCAGCAAGGGAGTCGGAGAGACAATACGGTGATTCGCAACTACACCATCAGGGCGGTTTTACTCGATTACGGCGGTGTTATCGCAGAAGAGGGGTTTCGTGATGGACTGTATGCAATCGCCCGCCTTAACGGCCATCGACCGGAGCCTTTTTACCAGCAGGCGCAGGCGGCAGTATATAGCAGCGGCTATGTCACCGGCAGGGGCAGTAATGCCGATTTCTGGCTGACAATGCGTGATGCATTCACGCTGCAGCAAAACGACGCCGAACTCAACCACATCATCCTCGCACACTTCATACTGCGCCCCAGCGTAATCAAAGCCATCCGCCGCCTGCGGCAGGATGGCATTGTATGCGGCATCCTCAGCGATCAAACCGACTGGCTGGAACAGCTCGATGCCCGTGACCACTTCTACTTCGAGTTCGATCGGGTGTACAACAGTTTCCGCCTGGGCAAGGGCAAGAAGGATGGCAGCCTGTTTGACGATGTGGTTCGTGATCTGGGCATAAATGCCGGAGACATCCTGTTTATCGACGACCATCCGGGCAACGTGGAACGTGCCTGCCGCCATGGATTGCATGCCATAGAGTGCAGGAAGGTCGAGTGCATTCTGTCAGCGCTGAAAAGCTGTGTTTTACAACCGCCCGGCAACGGCAACTGACGCCTCCTGCCCTCCCCACAACACCCTCTCCTCTCAGTTGCAACGAGCGCAATTACGGCTTGCCACGGCATTGCTGTAATGCCACACGGTCATCTCTTTCTGCACGATTAAAACAGCCATCTTACGGGTCAAAAAAGTGCTCTCACTGGCCATACGTTTTGACATAAATCATGGTTTTAAGCCTTTTCCGAAACCCCCTACAAAACAATAAGGAATATAACTAACCGCGAGCGGCCATTCCCCCTAAATGTCGATTGACGATGATATACCCCAACGATTTATGATCACTCCACATTTAAATGCAGTCTTATTTCAACAGGGAAAGAGTCGCGATGGACAAGAAAGAGATCATTCACAAACTGCGTAATGCCAAGTCGGCACACATCCGGTGGCGCACCTATGCCCAGGCCCTCGTCTCCGGCCTGGAAGTCGATGATGACAAGGTACCGGTTCTCCACACTGATTGCGCCTTTGGCAAATGGTATTACGGCAGCGGCCAGCGCCTGTCATCGGTTGCCGCCTACAAGGCGATCGAACACCCGCATGAGATGATGCATCAACTCTACATGAAACTGTTCAAACACCTGTTCGAGGAAGAGGACGTCAGCCTGTTCAGGAAACTTACCGGGCTGTCCAGCAAAAAAAACAAACACAACGGTCAGGCCGAAATATTCATGAAAGAGATCATCGACATGTCAAAAACACTGCTGGAAACCATCGAAGTGCTCGAGCGTGAGGTAATGAACATGAGCGACAATGAAATTGCCGAACTTATTTAGCGTAGAGGGCAGAGACTTGAAACACTCCACCCTTTTGAACATAGCGGAGCCGCCGGTTTCATCGAGCAAATGTGTCAGACACGAAAAATGCATATTTGCCGAAACACACCACTGCATCAACAGGCAAGGCGAGACTTGCGTGTTTACCGATGAGGAGGGGCGCAAGAAGCTGGTATTGGCCTACAAGGAGAACGGCAACTACCAGCCCATGGTCTCCTGGCCAGCCGATTCAAGGATTATCGATGATGTACGCAAGCGTTGCCGAATAAAGTACGACTGCGAACTGTTCACCTGGTCAGAGACAGCAGAAAGTTATGTGGTGATGCCTTGAGCGGTTAGAGGCTGGCAGTCACTTGCACCACTCAACAGCTGCGGCGTTTTCTTACCGCCTCGGCCAACTCGTACAGCAGCGGCACACTGTCGTCCCAACTGATGCACGCATCGGTGATGCTCTGGCCATAAACCAATTCCTGATCCGCACGCCAGTCTTGGCGTCCCGCTTCGAGGAAACTCTCGATCATGGCCCCCATGATACGATGATCGCCGCGCGCAATCTGTCCCGCCACGTCGTTGCCCACATCGAGTTGCTTTTGATGGCGCTTACGCGAATTGGCATGACTGAAATCCACCATCATGCGCGCCCTGAGCCCTGCCGCCTCGATCTCCTCGGCGGCGATATTGATACTCTCGGTATCGTAGTTAGGACGCGCGCCCCCGCGTAGTATCACGTGGCAGTCCTCGTTGCCCGCGGTGGAGAATATGGCCGAGATACCCTCTTTCGTCAGAGACAGGAAGTGATGTGGCTGCGAGGCGGCGCGAATGGCATCAATCGCCACCTTCAACGAGCCGTTGGTGCTGTTCTTGAAGCCGATCGGACAGGAGAGTCCGGATGACAGCTCACGATGTCCCTGGCTCTCGGTGGTGCGGGCGCCAATCGCTCCCCAGCTGACCAGATCGGCGATGTACTGGGGGCTGATCAGGTCAAGAAACTCCGTGCCGGCAGGCAGACCCATGTTATTCACATCCAGCAACAGTTGACGGGCCAGGTGCAGACCCTTGTTGATGTTGAAGGTCCCATCGAGTTCGGGGTCATTGATCAGGCCTTTCCATCCCACGGTGGTGCGCGGCTTCTCGAAGTAGACACGCATCACGATCAGCAGGTCGTCCTTCAGTTCGTCGCGTAGCGCCTTCAGGCGTTGGGCATAATCACGGGCGGCATTCGGGTCATGTACCGAACAGGGGCCGATAATCACCAGCAGACGGTCATCCTCGTCATGCAGGATTTTGTGTATCTCATCTCGCGCCTGGGCAACGGTGTTGGCTGCCTCGTCGGTGATCGGAAGATCGCTCTGCAATTTTGCAGGCGGGATCACCTCTTTAATGGCGGTGATTCTCAGATCGTCTGTTTCGGGCCTCATATCGTTTAGTACTATCAATTCGTCTACAGTGGGGAAGGTTACCGATTATAACGTCCTTTTCCGGCGCTGCCACGCCAAGATTGGCATTAATGGCGGCCTAAAAGGGAATAAACGCCCGTTCAAACCGCGTAGAGGCGCTGCCACATGTCGCGGGCCATCAGCTTTTCAGGTAGTAGCGCCACTGGCTCAATGCACCACCGGCCATCGCCAGCACAAGCATGCTTGCCATCTGGAACAACATAACGGAAAGCGAACTGAAATCGACGATATCCGCAACGACCCAGAAGACAAGTGACATCGCTACCACAAGGGCACCGACCAGCGCACCATGCTGTAGTCCGCGAGTCTTTGCCAAATAGCCTGCCAGATAACCGGACAGGGCCGGCATCAACATGTAGAAGAGATCAAAAAACAGTGAATACCACTGGGTCGATTTGTGGGCATACTCCGGTGAGAAAACGCTCCAAATCAGCCACAGCAGCGGGTATGAAAGGGCACCTAGGATGACAGCTTTCCAGTTCATGGAACTCACTTTGTATTAACCTGTTATGTAATCGATGGCGCTGACGGGACAGCCCCCGCAACCGATAGGCACATCCCCGCATCAGGGGATCATGTTTTGAATCACTATTTTGACCGGTTCCCCGTCCCCGACGCTGACCTCGCTGGCCTCACCTTCCAGATCACCGCTCTGGGCGGAGGTGCTGCCTGATTTAGAGATGCGCGCAACGATGCTAACCGTATCGAAGTTGGAGAGCTTCATTGCCGGCATCATCGCCATGGTATCGTCCAGCACCACCTCGAGCGGCAGTTCCTTGGCCTGGCGCTTGACCGCGGCCAGCGGCATGGGGGGACCGTCCACGGCACGTGCAAGGATAAACAGGGTATCGTTCAATGCGACATGCTGCTCCAGGGACGGGTCTAGCGTGACCAGGACCCTGATGCTGGCAACGTCGCTAGCCTGCTGCTGTGCCGGGGGCTGAGCCTCGTTGCTGTCCCGGGGTGTAACTCCCAGCTGCGCCTCGGCCTGGCGAATCATCGCGCGCAGTTCCTGCTGGGATTCCGGTTCGCTGTCCAGCTGCACCTCGGCGCGGAGCCAGTAGTCGATGGCCTGTTGCAGCTCACCCCGCTCCTCGGCCACCATCCCGGCCATCCACAGACCGATGAGGTGGTCCGGTTTGATAGCCAGCGCCTGCTCGATCAGTTCTGCCGGTTTACCCGACAATTGCCGGCCCTGCGCCATGGCCAGGGCATCGGCATACTGCAGGATGATATTCGGATCTTCGCTGCGCAGCCGGTAGAGGTTCTCCATCGCAGTTGCCGCACCGGAATAATCCTTGATCGCCATGTAGGACTGCGCCAGCAGCGCCCAGCCCTCGGCGTCGTCCGGATTGTTCTCAAGGCGGCGTGCCAGCTGGTCCACCATGGTATCAATAGAGGGCAGCTTGTCGGCCCCGGCCCCCTGCACCTGCCGGGCGGCTGAGGCCTGCTGTTGCATAATGACCGGCTCACCCAGAAACAGGTAGAGCCCGATGGCCGCAACGGGAACCAGCACGATAAGCGCGATGGCCGACTGCCTGGAGCGGTGTACGTGGCGCTGCTGATCATCCGACTGTTCAGGGGCCACATCATCCAGCAGCGACTGTTCCAGTTCGTCACGATAGGCCTCGAACTCCTCCTGGCTCAGCTCACCGTTGTCCCGTTCCTGCTCAAGCTCCTGCAGACGCTCCCTGGCGATAATAATATTCTGTTGTCTGCGATCGGCGCTGACAGTGTCCTGCCTGCCGAACAGCGGCGGCAGAATCATCAACAGTGCGGCGGCCACCATCAGGCCGGCAAGGATCCAGAACAGCATCATCGCTTCATGTCCTCGTCATTATCGTCCAGCAGCCGGCGTGCCTGTTCCCGCTCCTGTTCGCTCAATACCACATCGGCCTGCTTGCCCCGGCGCCGCAGGATGCGGAGCAACAAGACAAAGGCGACGATAAAGATGAGAAACGGCCCGAACCACAACAGTGCGGTACTGCCCTTGACCGGTGGGCGGTAGAGCACGAAATCACCGTAACGCGCCACCATATAGTCGATGATCTCCTCATCGCTCTTGCCGGCGGCAATCATTTCATAGGTCTTGCGGCGCAGGTCCTGTGCCAGCTCGGCATTGGAGTCAGCGAGGTTCTGGTTCTGGCACACCAGGCAGCGCAGCTCGTTGATAAGGTGGCGGTAACGCTGCTCCATCTGCGGCGTATCGAACTGCAATGCCTCAACATTGGCCTGCACCGTCACCACCCACAGCCCCAGCAGGGCCATTGCCATCCATCTCATGCCGTCTCGCCCTCCAGCTGTTTCAGCAACGGCAGTATCTTTGTCTGAACCGACTCGGTGGTCAGGGGACCGATGTGCTTATAGCGAATCATCCCCTTGCGGTCGATGACAAAGGTCTCCGGCACGCCGTAGACACCCCAGTCGATACCCGCCTGCCCCTCGGCATCCACGGCGCTGGCCACGTAAGGGTCGCCAAAGCGCTTGAGCCAGTATTGTGCGTCGCGTTCCTCGTCCTTGTAGTTGAGTCCCACCACCGGCACCGCATGCTGGCGTACCATCTCCACGATCACCTGGTGTTCGGCACGGCAGGAGGTGCACCAGGAGGCCCAGACATTGAGCAGCCAGACCTGCCCCTTGAAGTCTGCCGGGCTGACGCTCTTGCCCGCCTCATGCAGGTTGGGCAGGGTGAAAGCGGGCGCCGGCTTGCCGACCAGCGGCGAAGGCACCTCGCGCGGGTTGAGACCCAGTCCAACGTAGAGCAGGCCGCTGAGGACAAGAAAGATGGCCAGCGGCCACATGTAGCGGTTCATCAGGCAACCCCCTCCACTGCTGCATTCGCCTTTCTGCTGCGGCGGAACAGGCGATAGCGCCGGTCAGTGGCCGCCAGGATACCGCCCAGCGCCATGAACAGGGCACCCAGCCAGAGCCAGCGCACGAACGGCTTGTGGTAGATGCGCAGGCTCCAGGCAC
Source organism: Thiohalomonadaceae bacterium (assembly GCA_041547565.1). Lineage (GTDB taxonomy): Bacteria > Pseudomonadota > Gammaproteobacteria > Thiohalomonadales > Thiohalomonadaceae > JBFEUI01. Next base: position 3,197 of record JBFEUI010000027.1, on the reverse strand, counting down.
CCTCAGCGCCCAGTGCCTCGCCCATGGCGACAAACAGGTCGCGGGTCAGGCCCGCATCGATGGCCGCCTCGGTCATCGGCATGCCGGAGAGGTAACGCCGCTTCTGCGGGTGCAGGTCGGCGATCACGGTTCCTGCCTGCGAGACGATGACATGCCCCTCATCGGCCAGGAAGTTGGGGCCCTGGTAACTCCTGGCCCCCTTGAATTCAAAACTGTAGCCGCCCATCTCGTAGCTCTCGCCGGGCGCCAGCCGAATGTCCTTCTCGGTGCTGTAGCCGCTGGTCAGGGTCAGGCCGACGATGAACACGGCCACGCCGATGTGGGCAATGGTCATGCCGACAAAACTGCGCGGTACACCCAGCAGTCCGGCAGCCCCCTTGCCGGCAATGCGCTCATACAGCCCCTGCAGGGATACCAGCACAATCCAGAGAGCCAGGGTCATACCGAATGCAGTCAACAGATGGAACTGCGGTGCCAGCAGTGCCGAGCCGACACCGCCGGCGATGCTGAGACCACCGGCCACGCCCAGCTTCTTCACCAGACGCGCCACCCTGTCCTGCTTCCAGCGCACCATGATGCCGATACCGAGCAACAGCGCCAGCGGCGCAGTCAGCGGTATGAAGACACTGTTGAAATAGGGCGGGCCGACCGAGATCTTGCCGATGCCGAGGGCATCGATGGCCAGCGGGTAGAGGGTGCCGAGCAGCACGCTCACCGCGGCTACCACCAGTATCACGTTGTTCAGCAGCAGCGCGGTCTCCCGGGAGAGAAGCTGGAAGCGTCCCTTGCTGACCAGTTGCGGTGCCCGCCAGCCGTAGATGGCGAGCGAACCGCCCACCACAACCACCAGGAAGGCGAGGATGAAGACGCCGCGTGCCGGATCGCTGGCGAAGGCGTGCACCGAGGTCAGCACCCCGGAGCGCACCAGGAAGGTGCCGAGCAGGCAGAGCGAGAAGGCGAAGATCGCCAGCAGCACGCTCCACGCCTTGAAGGTGCCGCGCTTCTCGGTCACCGCCAGGGAGTGTATCAATGCCGTGCCCACCAGCCACGGCATGAACGAGGCGTTCTCCACCGGGTCCCAGAACCACCAGCCGCCCCAGCCCAGTTCGTAGTAGGCCCACCAGCTGCCGAGCGCAATACCCAGGGTCAGGAACAGCCAGGCCACCGTGGTCCAGGGGCGTGTCCAGCGCACCCAGGCGGCATCGAGCCGTCCGCCGATCATGGCGGCCAGGGCGAAGGCGAAGGCCACCGAAAAACCGACATAGCCCATGTAGAGCATCGGCGGGTGGATGGCCAGCCCCGGGTCCTGCAGCAGCGGGTTGAGATCGCGCCCTTCCATCGGGGCCGGCATCAACCGCTCGAAGGGGTTGGAGGTGAGCAGCATGAACAGCAGAAAACCGATACTGACCAGCCCCATCACTGCCACCACGCGGGCCACCATCTCGGCCGGCACGCTGCGGCTGAACAACACCACCGCTCCGGTCCACAGCGCCAGCAGCACCGCCCAGAGCAGCAGCGAACCCTCGTGGGCGCCCCAGACGCCGGAGATCAGGTAGATGAACGGCAGCGAGGTGTTGGAGTTTTGCGCCACGTAGGCGACGGAAAAGTCGTTGCTGACAAAGGCCCAGGTCAGGCAGCCGTAGGCCAGCAGGATAAACAGCATGTGCGCCAGTGCCGCGGGCCGGGCCAGTGCCACCCAGGCATCGTTGCCCTTGACCGTGCCCAGTATCGGCAGCACGCCCTGCACCACGGCCATGCACAGGGCGAGAATCAGGGCGAAGTGTCCCAGCTCAGGTACCATGATTACATCCCCTGCTTTGCGCTGCCGGCCACGCCCTCGGCGTGGGCCTTTTCCAGCGCATCGGCCACCTCGGGCGGCATGTAGTTCTCATCGTGCTTGGCTAGCACCTCATCGGCGATAAATACCCCGTCGGCGCCCAGCTTGCCCTGAGCGATCACTCCCTGCCCCTCCATGAACAGATCCGGCAGGATGCCGGTATAGATCACCAGTATCTTCTGTGCGTTATCGGTAACGGTAAAACGCACGCTCAGGTCCTTGTCGCTGCGCTGCACGCTGCCGGTCTCCACCAGGCCGCCGAGGCGGAACACATGGTCTCTGGGGGCCTGCCCCTGCGAGACCTCGGTGGGTGAGAAGAAATAGGAGAGATTGTTGTCCAGTGCGTTGAGCACCAGCACCGAGGCGATACCCAGTACCGCCACTCCGACAATCAACAGGCCCAAACGCTTGTGTCTGGCTTTCATTCACGTTCCTCTGCGGCTTTCATGCGCACGATGCGCGCTAGACGCTGTAACACGGTTTTGCGGCGGGCACGCAGCAGCAACGGCTCGGCCACCATCAATGCGGCAGTGACGCCAAAGGAGCCCCACACATAGAGCCCGTAGCCGCCCATGGCGAAAAACTCATCGATACCCTTCACCGCTTCACCTCCTCCAGCGCCTGCACCCAGCCGGTGTTGCGCTCGCGTTCCAGGATCACCGAACGCACCCGGCTCATCGCCACAGCGATGGCATAGGCCCAGAAGCCGAAGGTCATCACCAGCATGGTGATGAGCATGGTGCTCCCCATCGACGAGCCCTTCTCAAGGCTTATAGACGCCCCCTGGTGCAGAGTGTTCCACCACTTGACCGAAAAATAGATGATCGGGATGTTAACCACGCCGACAATGGCCAAAATGGCACCGGCGCGGTCGGCGCGGCGCGCATCGTCGATGGCCGACTGCAGCGCGATAAAGCCGACATAGAGGAAGAACAGGATCAGCTCCGAGGTCAGGCGTGCGTCCCACACCCACCAGGCGCCCCACATCGGCTTGCCCCAGAAGGCGCCGGTCCACAGAGCGACAAAGGTGAACATGGCCCCGGTGGGCGCCAGTGCGGTGGCCATCATCGCAGACAGGCGGGTATTGAACACCAGCCCCATTGCCGCCCAGCCGGCCATCACCAGGTAGATGAACATCGACATCCAGGCCGCCGGGACATGGATAAAGATGATGCGGTAGCCCTCGCCCTGCTTGTAGTCGGTCGGCGCCACAAAAAAGCTCATATAGAGGCCCACCGCGATAAGCACCAGGGCAACGGCGGTGGACCAGCGCATGATCCGTCCCGCCAGGGGATAGAATGTCGCCGGAGAGGAGAATTTAAACCAGTTGATAAGACGCGAGCTCATGGAAGCGTTACAT
>JBFEUI010000026.1:0-30537 GCA_041547565.1 Thiohalomonadaceae bacterium | reverse complement strand
GTCGATGTCGGTGGTGCAGCTGAAAAAGTCGGGACGGGTGCGCACCGCCATCACCACCTCTTCCAGCGAGGCGTTGCCGGCGCGCTCCCCCAGACCGTTGATGGTGCACTCGACCTGACGGGCACCATTGCACACGGCAGAGAGCGAGTTGGCCACGGCCAGTCCCAGGTCGTTGTGGCAGTGGACCGAAAAGATGGCCTTGTCGGCGTTGGGGATACGCTCGATCAGCGTCCGTATCGTCTCGCCAAACTGGCTGGGCATGGCGTAGCCGACCGTATCCGGCACATTCAGCGTGGTGGCGCCGGCGTCAATCACCGCCTCGAAGATGCGACAGAGAAAATCGATATCGGAACGGCCGGCATCCTCGGCGGAGAACTCCACGTTGTCGGTGTAGTTGCGGGCACGTTTGACCGCATGCACCGCCTGCGCCACCACCTGGTCAGGATTCATGCGCAGCTTGCGCTCCATGTGAATCGGCGAGGTGGCGATAAAGGTGTGAATGCGTCCGGAGTTGGCCCCCTTGAGCGCCTCGCCGGCACGGTCGATATCCTTGTCCAGCGCCCGAGCCAAGCCGCAGACGGTACTCTCCTTGATGGTATCGGCCACCGCCTTGACCGCCTCGAAGTCACCCGGGCTGGCGATGGGAAAACCGGCCTCGATAATATCCACCCGCATCTTCTCCAGCGCCCTGGCGATGCGCACCTTCTCATCCCGGGTCATGGAGGCGCCGGGACTTTGCTCACCGTCACGCAAGGTGGTGTCAAAGATGAACAACTTGTCGCTCATAAATAGTACTCCATGGTTTCACGCCATCTTACCGAAGGCATGGAGAATTCGAAACAAAAACGCTAATGCTGCTGCCGGCCGCCAGGTTGGCCTGCATCCGCTACAGCAGGCACGGACCTGGCTTATTTGTTCTCTGAGGTCGTCTCTTCACCGCTTAGGCGGCGCCCACGCTTGATCAGCAGTATCGTAGTGACGATGCCGGACAGGGCATAGAGCAGAAAAGCGCCAAACAGGACAGTTGGCGGATGAACGGTAATCAGCACGAAAAGGAACACCACCACCAGCAGTGCAAAAAAGGGCACCTTGCCCTTGAAATCGAGGTCCTTGAAGCTGTAGTAGCGCATATTGCTGACCATCAGCAGGCCACAGGCGAGCGTCAGGATGGCCGCACCGACCTTCACGTCCGCCCCGCGGATACCGTAATCGACACCCACCCAGACCATGCCGGCGACGATGGCCGCCGCCGAGGGACTGGCCAGCCCCTGAAAATAGCGTTTGTCGGCCGTGCCCACCTGGGTATTGAAACGGGCCAGGCGCAGGGCGGCACCCGCGGTGTAGACAAAGGCGGCCAGCCAACCGAACTTGCCCAGCCCGGACAGCGCCCACTCGTAGGCGACCAGTGCCGGCGCCAGGCCAAAGGAGACCATGTCGGCCAGGCTGTCGTATTCGGCGCCGAACTCACTCTGGGTGTTGGTCATGCGCGCAACACGGCCATCGAGTCCGTCCAGTACCATGGCGATGAAGATCGCCACCGCCGCCGCCTCAAACCGGCCATTCATCGCGCCGACAATGGCATAGAAACCGGCAAACAGTGCCGCGGTGGTAAACAGGTTGGGCAGCAGGTAGATGCCGCGATGTCGTCGGGTATCTTTTTCCATAGGCAACAGTTTACCGCAAAGCAGCCAAGACGCTAAGTGATGCGTGTCGTAAAGTCATCAGCACCCGAGCCCTTCCCCGCGCATCGATATACCGGGCTGTTCAGAACAAAAAAAGCCGGATGTTCCAGGAACATCCGGCTTTTCGGCTGTGCGGGGAAAGAGATTTAGTTTTTCTCTTTGTCCACCAGCTTGTTGGCGGCAATCCACGGCATCATGGAGCGCAACTTCTCACCCACCACCTCGATATCATGGGCCGCGTTGTTGCGGCGCCAGGCGGTCATCTCGGGATAGTTGCTCATGCCCTCAAGGATGAAGCGCTTGGCGTAGGCACCGTTCTGGATATTCTCCAACGCCTCGCGCATCGCCCAACGGCTCTCATCGTTGATCACCTGCGGACCGGTGACATACTCGCCGTACTCGGCGTTATTGGAGATGGAGTAGTTCATGTTGGCGATACCGCCCTCGTACATCAGGTCAACGATCAGCTTCAGCTCGTGCAGGCATTCGAAGTAGGCCATCTCGGGCGCGTAGCCGGCCTCGACCAGGGTTTCAAAACCGGCCTTCACCAGTTCCACGGCACCGCCGCACAGTACCGCCTGCTCGCCGAACAGGTCGGTCTCGGTCTCATCCTTGAAGGTGGTCTCGATGATACCGGTACGGCCGCCACCGACACCGGAGGCGTAGGACAGGGCAATCTCCTTGGCCTTGCCGGAGGCGTCCTGATACACGGCAATCAGATCCGGGATACCGCCGCCCTTGACGAACTCGGAACGTACGGTGTGGCCGGGCGCCTTGGGGGCGATCATGATCACATCCAGGTCGGCGCGCGGCACCACCTGGTTGTAGTGGATGGAAAAGCCGTGGGCAAAGGCCAGTACGGCGCCCTGCTTCAGGTTCGGTTCGATGTCGGCCTTGTACAGCTGGGACTGGAACTCATCCGGGGTGAGGACCATCACCAGGTCGGCACCGGCAACCGCCTCGGCGGTGTTCTTCACGGTCAGGCCGGCGGACTCGGCCTTGGCGGCGGAGGCGGAACCCTCGCGCAGCGCGACGGTCACATCCACACCCGAGTCTTTCAGGTTGTTGGCATGGGCGTGGCCCTGGGAGCCGTAACCGACGATGGTTACCTTCATGCCCTGGATGATGGAAAGGTCGCAATCTTTGTCGTAGTAGATGTTCATGGATGAATGTCCTTGCAGGTAGGTTTCTATAAAATCTGTAACAATTCGGTATCAGATATGGACGCTCTTCTCGCCACGGGAGATGCCGGAGACACCGCTGCGCACCGTCTCGAGGATATCGGCGGACTTCAGCGCATCGATAAAGGCATCCAGTTTGTCGCTGTCACCGGTCAGTTCGATGGTATAGGTCGAATCGGTGACATCGATAATGTTGCCGCGGAAGATGTCGGCCATGCGCTTGATCTCTTCGCGCTGGGTGCCGCTCGATGCCTTGACCTTGATCATCATCAGCTCGCGCTCGATGTGGGCGCCCTCGGTCAGGTCCAGCAGCTTCACCACGTCGACCAGTTTGTTCAACTGCTTGGTGATCTGCTCGATGATCTCATCCGAGCCGCGCGTCACCAGCGTCAGGCGCGACAGTGAAGGGTCCTCGGTCACCGCCACGGTCAGTGATTCAATATTGTAACCGCGCGCCGAGAACAGGCCGGCAACCCGTGACAGCGCGCCCGCCTCATTTTCCATCAGTATGGAGATAATGCGTCTCATATCAGTATCATCTCCTCAAGACCGGCACCGGCAGGCACCATGGGGTAGACATTCTCGGTCGGATCGGTCACGAAGTTCATAAATACCAGCCTGTCCTTCATCTTGAAGGCCTCCTTGATCGCCTCCTCGACATCGGCCGGGTCCTTGATCTCCATGCCCACATGGCCATAGGCCTCGGCCAGCTTTACAAAGTCGGGTTGCACCTCCATGGTGACCTGGGAATAGCGCTCCTCGTAGAAAAACTCCTGCCACTGGCGCACCATGCCGAGGTAGCCGTTGTTCAGGCAGAGGATCTTGACCGGCAGGTTGTACTGCAGACAGGTGGCCAGGTCCTGAATGTTCATCTGGATACTGCCGTCACCCGTGATGCAGGCCACCTTGGACTTCGGGTGAGCCACCTGCACCCCCATCGCCGCGGGCAGGCCGAATCCCATTGTGCCGAGGCCGCCGGAGTTGATCCAGCGGCGCGGCTTGTCAAACTTGTAGAACTGCGCCGCCCACATCTGGTGCTGGCCCACATCCGAGGTCACAAAGGCTTCGCCGCGGGTCACCTTGTAGAGCGCCTCGACCACCTGCTGCGGCTTGATGACCTTGCTATCCGTTGGATATTTCAGGCACTCCTTGGCACGCCACTCGTCAATCTGTTCCCACCACTTGCCGATGGCATCGGCATCCACCGCATGCTCGCTCTCGTCGATCAGCTTCATCATGTCCTTGACGACGGTATTCACCCCGCCGACGATGGGTACGTCGACCTTCACGTTCTTGGAAATTGACGCCGGGTCGATATCGACGTGGACGATCTTCGCCCGTGGCGCGAATTTCTCGATATTGCCGGTCACGCGGTCATCGAAGCGGGCGCCGATGGCGATCAGCACATCGCAGTGCGAGATGGCCATGTTGGCCTCGTAGGTACCGTGCATCCCCAGCATGCCGAGAAACTGCTTGTCGGTGGCAGGATAGCCGCCCAGTCCCATCGAGGTATTGGTCACCGGGAAGCCCAAGTGCCTGGCCAGGTCGGTCAACGACTTGGCCGCATTGTCCAGAATCACGCCGCCGCCGGTGTAGATCACCGGGCGCTTGGCCTTGAGCATCATGTTCACCGCACGCTTGATCTGTCCCTTGTGTCCCTTCACCACGGGATTGTAGGAACGCATGCTGATGCGCTTCGGATAGGTGTATTTGGTCCGATCCGCCGTAACATCCTTCGGCACGTCGACCACTACCGGGCCGGGACGTCCCGTGGTGGCGATGTAGAAGGCCTTTTTCAATGTGCTCGCCAGGTCCTTGACATCCTTGACCAGGAAGTTGTGTTTGACACAGGGGCGCGTGATACCCACCGCATCGACCTCCTGGAAGGCATCGTTACCGATCAGGCTGGTCGGGACCTGACCGGTGATCACCACCATGGGGATGGAGTCGAGATAGGCCGTGGCGATACCGGTTACCGCATTGGTGGCACCGGGGCCGGAGGTCACCAGCACCACACCCGGTTTACCGGTGGAACGGGCATAGCCGTCCGCGGCATGGGTCGCCGCCTGCTCATGGCGTGTCAGGATGTGCTTCACCGCATCCTGTTTATATAGCTCATCATAAATATGGAGGACGGCGCCACCGGGGTAGCCAAAAAGGTGCTCAACACCTTCGTCCTTCAAAAAGCGCACGATGATCTCGGCACCTGTCAATTCCACGTCGCGGTACTCCCGTAGACAAAAAAACCCGTTGAAACGGGCTAGCAATGGGCCTGAATGAAAACATTAAAACTTACTTGTATTCCCCGGGCAGGTCAAGAGAGAACGGTCGCTTTATCCTGCGCCCAGAGCGTATACTGCAAGGGATAGACGCACACGCAGAAGGGGTATTCATCCGGCCATCCTGGGTAAAACCTTGTGCTCTGACGCAAAGAAATCCTATCATTCACTATATATAATTGAATCTGCGCTTAATCGACATGGAGTGGACGCACAATGCGTAAATTGGCGATTCTGATTACCCTCACATCCGCAATGGCCCTGACAGGCACGGCCTCTGCCGCCATGTACAAATGGGTGGATGAGGAGGGCAACATTCACTATTCACAGACCCCGCCGGCCGGCAAGGAGACCGAAACGATTGCCCCGCCGCCCCGAGTCACCGCCCCGGCAGGGCAGCAGCAGAAGGCCGAAGAGGAAGGTGAATCCCCCGCCGCTGCACAACCGCAGAGCGATAAAAGCGAGACGCTTGATGAGCACCAGGCCGAAATCAATCGCAAGAACTGCGAGACGGCCACCAAGAACCTCGCGATTTACCAGAACAGCAAGCGCATTCGCACGCCCGAGGGCAAGGTCATGAGGTTGAGCGAGGAGATGCGCCAGCAGAAGATCGAGGAAACCCAGAAAGCGATCGACAAATACTGCAAGTAGGAGCAGCCGCCTATGCCACTGCTGCAAGTCAAAACCAATCAAGTTCTCGACCGTGAGACAGGCGCCTCCCTGCTGCCCCGTTGTTCGCAGGCTGTCGCCGGGGCCCTCGGCAAACCAGAACGCTACGTGATGGTCAGCGTCGAAGGGGGCGTGCCGATGCTGTTCGCCGGCGACGACAGCCCCTGCGCCTACCTTGAGTTGAAGAGTATCGGCCTGCCCGAGAACAAAACAGCCGAGCTTTCGGAGACACTTTGCACGCTTGTCAGCGAGGCCCTGGGCATCGCCAGCGAGCGGATCTATATCGAATTTGCCGACGCCCAGCGCCATATGTGGGGCTGGAACGGGGGGACGTTTTAACGTGAGACGTGACCAAAGCATATGGCCTGCTCGCAGCCCGTCAACCTTCCCGTTTAACGTTTCACGATTTACCTTTCACGGCACGAAACATAGGGCGGGCCGTGCCCGCCATCACGATTCTGCAATCGGCGCCCATGGGGCGCCCTATATTCGTTTCACGATTCACGTTTCACGAAACCCGCTTCACCTATAATCCCCGATCCTGTATCTTTCCCGTTTCCCTGTCATCAACTGTAGAAACGGACCCATGCGCACCTCCAATTTCCTGATCGCCACCGTCAAAGAGACCCCCTCCGATGCCGAGGTCATCAGCCACCAGTTGATGCTGCGGGCCGGCATGATCCGCAAACTCGCCTCCGGCCTCTACACCTGGTTGCCCATGGGGCTGCGTGTGTTGCGCAAGGTTGAGCAGATCGTGCGTGAGGAGATGAACCGCGCCGGGGCCCAGGAGGTGCTGATGCCCGCGGTGCAGCCGGCCGAGCTGTGGCAGGAATCCGGACGCTGGGAGCAGTTTGGCCCGGAGATGCTGCGCATCACCGACCGCCACAACCGCGAGTTCTGTTTCGGACCCACCCACGAGGAGATCATCACCGATCTGATCCGCAATGAACTGCGCAGCTACAAGCAACTGCCGGCCAATTTCTACCAGATCCAGACCAAGTTCCGCGACGAGCGCCGTCCCCGCTTCGGCGTGATGCGTGCCCGCGAATTCCTGATGAAAGACGCTTACTCCTTCCACATCGACCATGCCTCACTGGAACAGACCTACCAGCTGATGCACGATACCTACAGCCGCATTTTCTCGCGCATGGGTCTGAACTTCCGCGCGGTGCAGGCCGACACCGGCGCCATCGGCGGCAGCGGCTCGCAGGAGTTCCACGTACTGGCCGACTCGGGTGAGGATGCCATCGCCTTCAGCACCGAAAGCAACTACGCCGCCAACATCGAGATGGCCGAAGCCGTGGCACCGGCGGCAGAGTGCCCTGCCCCGGGCGCAGACATACAGGTTATAGACACACCGGAGCAGCACTCGATCGAGGAGGTCAGCGCCTTCCTCAAGGTCGACGCCAGCCAGACACTGAAAACACTGCTTGTGCACGGTGCCAGCGAAGAGGGCGAGCTTGAGGGCGTAGTGGCGCTGGTGCTGCGCGGCGACCACGAGTTGAATGAAATCAAGGCGGAGAAACTGCCTCAGGTGTTCGCCCCGCTTACCTTCGCCAGCGACGATGATATCCGTGCCGCCGTCGGCTGCAATCCCGGCTCCATCGGCCCGGTCGACATCGGCATTCCGGTCATTGCCGACCGCGGCGCGCTGCAGGTTGCAGATTTTGTCTGCGGTGCAAATGAAGACGGCAAGCACCTGACGGGGGTCAACTGGGGCCGTGACCTGCCTGAGCCCGAGGTGGCGGACATCAGAAACGTGGTCGAGGGCGATCCCAGTCCTGACGGCAAGGGCACGCTCACTATCAAACGCGGTATCGAAGTCGGCCACATCTTCCAGCTGGGCGACAAGTACAGCCAGGCGATGAATGCCAACGTGCTGGATGAGAACGGCAAATCGGTGGTAATGACCATGGGCTGCTACGGCATCGGCGTCTCACGCGTCGTGGCCGCCGCCATCGAGCAGAACCATGACGAACGCGGTATCATCTGGCCCGATGCCATCGCACCATTCCAGCTCGCGCTGTGCCCGATCAATATGCAGAAATCCCAGCGTCTGCGTGAGGCGGCGGAAAAGATTTATACCGAACTGCAGGCCGCCGGCATCGAGGTACTGTTCGACGATCGCGGCGAGCGCCCCGGTGTCATGTTCGCCGATATGGAGTTGATCGGCGTCCCCCACCGGATAGTACTGAGCGATCGGGGTCTGGATGCAGGCAGCTTCGAGTACAAAGGCCGTAGTGATGCCGAAAAGCAGGACATACCCCTCGACTCGCTGCTTGAATTCATCAGGGAAAAGCTCTCCTGAGGAACACACCACCCTTTTTTGCCCCTGGCCCTGATGCCAGACGGACTTAACCGCAGCGCTGTTCTTTGCTATGTTCGGGCTGTATTGAGGCAAATAAACGGACATCGATGCTGCGTCAACTCGTATTCACCCTGCTTGTGGCACTGTCTTCAGCAGTGCTGGCGACACCGGCCAGCCAGCCCGATCCAGAGCTGAAAAGACGGCTGATAACGGCCATGGCCGACCAGTCAGGCGGTTTTGATCGCTTCGATGCGGAAGTGTGGCTTACCGATTACTCACACCGACTGGCAAAACGGCTGCCCGATGAACGTGAACGGCTGGAGCTGCTCAAGCAGCTCCACCTTGAGGCAAGCCGCGTCAGCCTTCCCCCCGAACTGGTACTGGCAGTGATTCAGGTCGAGAGCAACTTCGACCGCTTTGCCATCTCCTATGCCGGTGCCCGCGGCCTGATGCAGATCATGCCGTTCTGGCTGAAAGAGATCGGCCGGCCCGACGACAACCTGTTCGCAATGCACACCAACCTGCGTTTCGGCTGCACCATCCTGCGCTACTATCTGGACATGGAAAAGGGCGACTGGAACCGTGCCCTGGCACGCTACAACGGCAGCAGGGGCAGCACACGCTATCCAAACAAGGTATTTACCGCACTGCGGAACAACTGGCGCAAATAACAGACCGGTTGAGAGGGACAGACACTGTGCGCTTTGCCCCTGCCAGATCATATCCGCAGAGCGGGTCAACCGGTGACAAAACCGGACACAGCCACCGCATCCACCACATCACAGGCCACCTCCGTCACCTCGGCCGCACGAGGTCCATCCCACAGCCACGCCTTGAGCTTATCCAGCGCGGCTTTCTCCCCACAGGCGAGCACCTCAACACTGCCATCGTACATATTCCTGGCGTAACCCGTGATACCGAATCGCACGGCCTGTTCCTGGGTACTGGCCCGGTACCAGACGCCCTGAACCCGCCCGCGAATCCGGCAGCGTATGCACTGGCTCACTGCAATTCGACCGTAGCAGGCATGCCGGCACGCAACAGGGTGCCGGCCGTTTGAAACTCCACCAGCACCGGGTAACGCAGTGCCTGCTCCGTTGCATCGGGTTCAAGACCGACATAGAGCACCTTTGCGGGATATTCCCGCCCGCCCACGCGCACCGTGGCAGCAGCTCCGCTTTTCACGGTATCGATGATTTCAGGAGAAAGACTGATGCGCGCATTCATGCTCTCTGCCTCAACCAGCACAAACAGGGTGGGGCTCGTCATGGACGCGACAACCGTCTGTCCGCGCTCAGCCCGCCGTTCAAGCACGAGGGCATCAAACGGTGCCCGCATAACGCTGTATTCCAGCTCAAGTGTTGCCGTGGTGAGTCCTGCCTGGGCCTCGCTGTAGGCGTTCTCTGCCTGTGCTGCGAGCAGGTTGGCCAGCTCAAGATCGTGCTGCGACAACAGGGTCCGGTCATACAACTCCTCGGCACGCTGTTTCTCGTTCAACGCTTCTGCCCGCTCCTTCTGTGTGCGACTGACTTCGGCTCTGGCACGCTGCAGTTCGGCCGCAAAACCGCGGCTGTCCAAACGTAACAGAATCGCACCCTTATCGACCCGATCCCCAGGTCGCGCATCCACCTGCTGCACCACACCGGAGACCAGTGTTCCCAACTCCACACGCCTGGCCCATTCCAGTGTTGCATCATACTCGGCGGCCAGAAGCGGACCGGCTATTAACATCGCGGCGCAAAAAACGGCTGCACGTATTGATCGTTGTTGTTCCATGTTCACTCCACCTTTACCGCCTCGGTAACGACCGGACCGGCAGTCAACGCGTCCAGTTTCTCCCAGGCCAGCGCAATCTGGAAGTCCGTCTGCTTGCTCAACAGCTCGGTCTCGGACAGTCTGACCATGGCATCACCCAGATCGGTCTGATACTCCATCTCGTAATCGGCCCGACTACGATCCAGATACAGTTCACGGTACTCCTGCTGTGACGCGGCCTCCTGACGCTGGATCTTCAGGTTCTGCAGTTCCAGCCAGAGGTCAAGCACAGCCTGCCGCAATTCATTCTTCGCCTCCAGCAAAGCCGCCTGCGCTTCATAAAGCGTAGCCTTTGCCCTGGATACTGAGGCATCTACTCTGGCGCCGCTATACAGCGGAACTTCAAACACGATACCGGCCTGCCATTTATCATTCGATCCTTTTTCACGCGAATACTCCGAGGCCGCGACTTCACCATTGATAGTGGGGTGGCGGTCTGCGCGCGCCGCTTCAATCTGCTTCTGGGCCGCATTCACACGTTCCTGGTGCAGGCGAATAGCCGGGTTATCACTGAGCGCCTTATTCAGCAACAGCTCATAATCAGGCAGTGAACGTTCAAGCTGCGAGAGCTCGGGCATCGCCAGTTCGGCAGGCAACTGCGAGGGACGGTTGAGGGCGATGGCCAGGCGCGAACGTGTCGCGCGTTGCCTGTTCTGACTGATATTGCGCTGGCGCAATACCTTTTGATACTCGCTCTCTTTCTCCAGCAATGCTATATCGGATACCTGCCCCAACTCATGACGGTTGCGCAGGCGGTCAAGCGATACGAAAGCGACCGCAAGCGCCTCGTTATCACGGGCAAACTCCAGATCGGCCAGCAGTACATCGAAAAATCGCTGCATGATGGTGATACGCCGCTGAAGCAGGCTGTTTTGGTATTGCCAGGTCACACTGCGCGATGTCGCCTCGGCAGCCGAGCGTCTCGCGGCACTGCGCCCGAAATCATAGAGATTCTTGCGTGCCACCAGGCTCAACTGGTGGTCATCCGGCCCATCGTCATAGGCGATATCCGAGGGTTCTATCCACATCAAACGTCCGTTGAGACTGACGTCGATGTCGGTTTGCGAATCAGCTAACCGGGCTTCCGCCAGCGCCCGTGCCCGGCGCGCCTCTGCCTGCTGCAGCAGCGGGTCGGCCACCTCCACCTGTGTCAGCGCATATTCCAGCGTTAGCGGTTGCGGCAAGGAGGCGGCGCCCTCCTGGGCTGTTGCCTGGAGCGCGCTGAGGTTCAGGATGATACCTGCGATAACGACTGGATAACGCAGACGTGGCCGGTTCATAGCGCAGCGGTTACTTGCTTGCTTTCTTTTTTGTCCGCTTGAAGCGGGTGAATCGGGTGGATTTATAATGCCCGTCAGCAACATACTCGCCCATCCACATAAATTCCTCCGCGCCGGAGGTACGCCCGGTATAGCGGTGGATCTGCCTGCCTTCCAGGTCATAGAAGGCAATCACCGGCGTTGCACGCACCCGGTTTACCTTAAAGGCAAAGTCCTTTTGCGTCATGGTATTGCCCTTGAAATCGGTGATCTCGATATCGCCTTCTATATCGACCGGAAACAGCAGGAAGTGCTCACGAAAATAGGCCTGGACTTCGGGCTGGCTCAGGACATTTTTTTTCATGTAGTGACAGAAGGGACACTCGTCCATCTCGAAAAACAGCATCACCCCTTTTTTCCCCTGGTCACGCGCATTCTCCAGTTCCTCGGAAAAATCGCCGAAGGTTTCCTGGAAAAAATGGGTGTAGGCATCGCGCGTCTGCGCCGTCACCGGCGAGACAAGGGTGATACCAAAAAGTAAACCTATAATCAGTAATCGATGCATGCAAGATCCCCCCGACAAAACCGCGCAACTCACTGCCCTGATTTTGATTCTGCCATACTCTTGTTGATATACGCCTCAATCCCGTCTGCACTGACTGGCCCCACCTTTCTTGCCACGATCTTCCCGTCCGGCCCGACAAGATAGGTCGTCGGCAATCCCGGCACCGAGCCGAGCAGTGGCGTATCGTCATCCATGGGAATAACCGGATAACTCACAAAATTCTCATCAACAAACCGGGCCAGCTGTTTGCGGTTGATCTCCTCCATGTTGAAACCCAGCACCACCGCATCGCTATCCTTGTGCCTTTCGTGAAAGTCGACAAGATCAGGAATTTCATCCAGGCACGGGGGACACCAGGTCGCCCAGTAATTGACCACCACCCACTTGCCAGTGTAGTCAGACAGCTTCTGCTCCCGCCCTTGCAGATCCGTGAAACTGACATCTGTGGCCTGCACCCATAGCGGGGCAAACAGAATAACCAGTGCTGCAATACCAGTAATACGTTTCATCTTCGTCATATTAGAAAGACCACTGTCTGTTTCATATTATTCCATCTCACCGTGCACGCCAGTGCTAGCGGTTAAGACATGGAATCATGGAATTAGTTCTTAACCCGCCTGCCTGTCACTGTTCTCACCGGCGTGGGAGAGATAGAGCGACAGGCCGATTAGGGCGATGCCCCCGGCCAGCATCAGCAGGTCGAGTGCCGAGCTAAACGACATGCTGATGGCATGCTCAAAGAACTTTACGATCAAAATCATCAAAATTACTTTTGCCAGCCGGCCTTTCAGATCATCCAGGCTGGTGATCAACAATACATTGGATGATGTGGCCGTTCCTTCCGCCTGATCGATTTTGCTGATAAACAGTTCGTACAGGCCCAGGGCGAATATCAGCAGCACCGTGGCAAGCAGGTAGCCATCAACAATCTCGACAACATGCGTAATGGTGCTGCTTCTCAGCAAGGCACGCTCGGCCTGATCCAGGGCAGGCGAAATATATTCCGCAAGATGTGACAGCATGAAATAAGCATCAACTGTCGCCATATAAAACATTGCCAGGGAACTGAGCAGGCTGGCGATAACGGCAAAGATGACGGCAAAGCGGCTCTGCCACAACATACCTTCAAATATCTTCTCTACTTGTCTCATCTGTCTCTCAATTCAGCTTGAGTAAACTTGCTGTTTTCACCCATTCACGGAACGTGAGTGAGCAACCCGCCGATGCGGGCGAAACCATTGTAATACCGCCATGCTTCGGGGGCCGTCGAGGTCAGCCATTATCCCTCCTTCTGAACCTGTGCGCACCCATGGACCCGCGGTATACGACCGCCATGGACGGCGGAAGTGCATAAAATGCAGGAGCAATTTTATGCCCGTACATCCTGTACAACACCACTCCTGTCCTTCCATGGAACCGCGGTGTACCGTACATCCTGTACAACACCGCTCCTGTCCTTCCATGGATCCGCGGTGTACCGTACATCCTGTACATAAAAAAGGGGTCCCGTATAGGGACCCCTCCGTCGATACAGTGAGCTGTATGCTTAGCGTGCGAGGTAGTCGAGGTCAGACTGTTCGACTTCACCTACTGACCAGGCACCACGGGTCCTGGCATGGTTCACTGCCGCATTGATGTCTGCGGCCGTGGCCCCACGATTGATGCTGAAGACCTGGCCCGGGTAGATCAGGTCGGCATCCTTGATCTGATCGCGGTTCGCTTTGTAGATCAGCGGCCACTGGTAAGGATTACCATAGATATCACCGCGGCCCGAGATCCCCCAGAGGCTATCACCGCCGATAACGGTGTAGCTGTCGCTACCACTTTCCATCTGTGTTTCGGAAGCCAGACGCGCATCTTCAGCCTTTTTCTGGGCCAGGGCATTTTCTGCCTGACGCTTGGCCAGGTTGGCCAGACGAATCGCACCGGCGGTGTCACCGTTGGCCAGTGCCTCTTCAGCCTTCTTGATCAGGCCGTCGGTGTCACGCCACTCGGCGCCTGCAGCCTTGGCGGCTTCATTGGCGGCCTTGGCATCGGCAATGGCCTTTTGAGCGGCCGCGATCGCACTTTCCTCTGCCTGCGTGTCTTCTTTGGGGGCTTGTCCTGCACAGCCTACGGCAATGCCCAGCACGAGCAGGGCCGTAAATACGTGTTTGAGTGCACCGGTAGTTTTCATCTCTGACTCCCTAGATTTTATTGGTATATAGCCAATTTCTTAAACTATCAATTATTTATAAACGAAAGCTAGCACCTAGTCTAAAACAGTGTCAAGGGGATAACTGTGAAACCGTGCGCATCCTGACACCGTATGCTCAAGGATTGGCAGTCGCCTCGTCTCGCGCCTGAACGGCACGTTCCTTGGCGACAACGGCCGCCCTGCGCGCCTGTTCATATTCACCCTGTTCCAGTTTTTGTGCTGCACGCTCCATAAAACGCTTAGCATCCCGATAGGTATCAGGGGCCTGCCGCTCCGCATTGGCCTCTTTTGCGGCCTGCAGCGCCTGACGCGCATCGCTCATTTCCTGCACGGGTGGGGCTGTTGCACAGCCGGATAGCAGGGCAACAGCCAGTATCAGGACGGATATGGCGTGCTGCACGGAATTGGACCTAAAAGCCATCTTTTTCAATATGCTTGTTATAGTGTAATGCCTTAAAGGATAAGGAAAATCCAAGCTAACACCGCCCCTATGGGCTGTCAAGAAAAGAGCCGCTAGAATAGTGCACTGAATTTTCGCCCAAGGACAGTGACAATGACCACCACGATCTACCACAACCCCCACTGCAGCAAATCACGCCAGACACTGCAACTTCTTGAGGACAAGGGCGTCGCCCCCGACATTGTCGAATACCTGAAAACCCCACCCAGCAAGGCGCAGTTGGAAGCAATTCTTGAGATGCTGAAGATCGAGCCCCGCGAACTGATGCGTAAAAAGGAGAGCGAGTACAGGGAACTCGGACTCGACGACAAGTCGCTTGACCGTGAGTCGCTGATTAACGCCATGGTTGAACACCCCCGGCTGATCGAAAGACCCATCGTCATTCGTGATGGAAAAGCGATCATCGGCCGTCCCCCGGAAAAAGTTCTGGAGCTGGTCTAATGGCGGAGATACTGGTCCTGTATTACAGCCGCCACGGCAAGGTTGCGGAGATGGCCAAGTTCATCGCACGCGGTATCGAGGAGGTCGAGGGGATGGAGGCACGCATTCGCACCGTGCCCCGCGTCTCGACGGTGTGCGAAGCTGTCGAAGCAAGCATTCCCGCACAGGGTGCCCCGTATGCGGAACTGAACGATCTGAAGGAGTGCATCGGCCTGGCCCTCGGCGGTCCAACTCATTTCGGTAACATGCCCGCTTCGCTAAAACATTTTATCGACAGCACCAGCCCGCTCTGGCTGTCGGGCAGCCTGATCGGAAAGCCGGCCACGGTGTTCACCTCCACCTCAAGCCTCCACGGCGGTCAGGAGTCGACCCTGCTCAGTATGATGCTGCCGCTGTTTCACCACGGCATGGTCCTGGCCGGGATTCCCTACAGCGAAACCGAACTGCTGCACACCGGCGCTGGCGGCACCCCCTATGGCGCCAGCCACCATGATGGCGCAGACAACAGCCTTGATATCACCGAGCAGGAACGAAAGCTCTGTCTGGCCCAGGGCAGACGTCTGGCCAATCTCGCGCGGGCATTGACTGACGGCGCTCATCTCGGGAGCAAACGGTGAGACGAAGCCAAATTGCCTACCGCATCAGCATGAGCGGTTATTTTGGCCTGTTTGTCCTGATGATGTTGTGGCTGACCTGGCTTGCCCCGCCTGAAAAGGTGCCGGTGTCACTGGCGCTGATCTTCATGGTTGGCCCGTTGCTGTTGCCGTTACGTGGATTGCTCTACGGACGTCCCTACACCTTTGCCTGGTCAGGCTTCATCGCCCTGCTCTACCTGCTTCACGGTGTGGTGGAGGCCTACAGCACACAGCCCGAACGCCCTCTCGCATTACTGGAGGTGCTGTTCAGCATGATGTTCTTTTTTGGTGGTGTGTTTTTTGCCCGTTGGCGCAGTCAGGAGCAGGCCGGGGCGGGCTGAAGTCTCAAGCTTTTACAAAATCCCGCACAAAGGGGATCGTCAGCTTGCGCTGGGCGGCCAGTGACTCACGGTCGAGTCGCTCCAGCAAAGCAAACAGGCTGTGCATATCACGCGCGCTGTGCTTGATGAGATAGAGCGCCACCTCTTCCGGCAACTCCATGCCGCGGCGACCGGCACGCAACTGCAGGGCGGCGACCTTCTCCTCATCGCTGAGCGAGTGCAGCTGGAACACCGGTCCCCACGCCAGGCGAGAGCGCAGGTCGGGAAGTTCGATCGGCAGTGCCGGCGGCGGCACCTCACCTGCCACATAGAGCGATGCGCCGGCCTCGCGCATACGGTTGTAGAGATGAAACAGGGCCGTTTCCCACTCAGCCATACCGGCAATTGCCTCGATGTCCTCGATCGCCACCAGGGCAACATGCTCGAGCCCTTCCAGCATTTCGGGCGAGAGTGCAAGCAGCTCTTTGAGGGGCAGGTAAACCGCCGCGGCACCGCTTTGTGTCACGGCATGACAGGCCGCCTGCAACAGGTGGCTTTTGCCGCTGCCCACGGGCCCCCACAGGTAGACAAACATCTCCTCGCCGCGCTCCAGACAGCGCACCAGCTGAGCATTGGGGCCGGTGTAGAAGTTGGCGAAGGTGGCGCTGTCGCGCAAACTGATATGCAGGGGCAGTTGGAAACCGGGCATGTCGCTATAAGTGGTTATTGGGAGTGGCTTAATCGTCAACGTGGACCTGGCCGTAAAACTCGCTACCAAGATAGCGGGCATGCAGATAACGCAGCAGCACCATGATAACGGCTGCGACAGGCAACGCCATCAGCACACCAAAGAAGCCGAACAGTTGTCCCCCCGCCAGCACCGCAAAGATCACCGCAACAGGATGCAGCCCGATTCGCTCACCGACCAGCATTGGCGTCAACACCATCCCTTCGACCATTTGACCGACCATGAACACGCCCGCGACATAGACCAGCGGCAGCAACTCCTGAAATTGCATCACGGCGGCGATACCGGCAGAGACGATACCGACGATAAATCCGAGATAGGGCACAAAACTGACCACACCGGCCAGCATCCCCAGCAGCAGGGCCAGTTCCAGCCCTACGAACCACAGGCCGATGGTGTAGATGACACCCAGGGCCAGCATCACCAGCAACTGGCCACGGAAGAAGGCACCCAGCACCTCGTCGGAGGCCTTTGCCAGGGTGGCGATAACCGGTTCGCTGCGCCGTGGCAGCAGATGGTGGACGTGCCGCACCAGTACATCCCAGTCACGCAGCATGTAGAAGGTCACCACCGGGATCAGCACAAGGTTGGCCAGCCAGCCCAGCAGCGTCACGCCTGATTGCGAGACGATTTTGAGCAAACCACCCACCGCCCCACTGGTGCCGCTGCCGAGTGACTTCAAGGTTTCCAGCTCCATATCAACACCCAGGCGCGCGGTCAGTGCAGGCAGGGCGGTTGTGCGCAGCCACTCGAGATATCCGGGCAGCTTCTCAACCAGCAGGGATATCTGTTGCTGCAGCATCGGTACCAGGATCACCAGCAGCACCAGGCCGGCCAGCGTGAGCAGCACAAAGACCGTCACCACCGACAAGGCACGCGACCAGCCCCAATCCTCCAGCCGGTCGACCAGTGGATCACCGATATAGGCAAGAATGATGGCAATCAGAAACGGGGTAAGGACCGGAGCCAACAGGTAGAGCAAGCCGCCACCGGCAGCCAAACCTGCCAGCCAGAACCATTTCTGCGACTCACTCACGACTATTCTCCCTGCGCTGTGCCACGGCACGACGGCTCCATACCCACACATAATGGCTACCACTGTATAAGGTGGTAAAGGCCACCGTGTAGACCAGTGTATCGACCCAAATCGCCGCCATCGGGTAGGCCCCCTTCACCACCAGTACCAGCAATAACAATAATATCTGGAACAGGGTGTTAATCTTGCTGACGGAGGTCGGTTCGATCTCCACGTAGTTGAACAGCAGTTGGTAGGCCACGGCCCCCGCGACGATGACAACATCCCGCAGCATCACCAGCCCCACCAGCCACAGTGGCAGATCACCCAGCCAGCCGAGCGTGACATAGGCCGAGACCAGCAGCACCTTGTCACTGAGCGGGTCGAGAATGGCACCAAGGCGACTCAGGGAATTGTAGCGCCTGGCCAGAAACCCGTCGATGCCGTCGGACAGGCCCGCCACCACGAGCACCACCAGTGCAGCGCTGTATTGCCGGTTGAGCAGCAGCAACACCAGGGGAACGGCCAGCAGCAGCCTGAGAAAGGTAATCAGATTGGGCAGTGCGCTCCTGTTCACTTCACCAGGCGAAAGACACGAAGATTCAGCAGTTCATTCGGCAGCACGGGTACCGGTTGTGCCACCTGGTTGACCGGCTGGACCCGGCCGTCCCCGCTGGAGGGCAGCTGCTCCTCACTCTCGGGGGGCTCAGCGTAGCCCTCGACCGGTGCCACCACGCCCTGGTGTTCAAGGGTCTTGAGAATCAAATCCATCCCGCCCTCCGAGGCAAGCTGCAGTTCAACCACATCATCCTCGATTGTCAGAACCTGAATGGCGGCTACGCCGTTGAGCTTGCCCAGGTAGTCGAGCAGCCGCTGGAACTCGCTAAAGCTCGTCACCCCCTCAAAACGGAGCCGTGCACTGGCCGCACCGCTTTCATAGCGTTCGGCATACAGCAGGGAAAGGTTGTCCGCCGCACCTTCGATACCGGAGGCCAGCACGGCCTGAACATCCGCGCCCTTGCGTTCCCAGCGAAACGTCTCATCCCCCTGGTAGAGGGTCCAGCGCGCCCGCCAGTTACCGCCGGAGGCAGGGTGTAGCCGTCCGATAAGCAACGCACCGGGTTGGTAGCGCGCCGAGGCATCCTTGACCGAATCGTGAAACTCGCCCCACACATCACCGACGCGCACAGCCTTCCTGTCAGTGAGGTCGAGCAACGGCAGCAGCATGGGCAGTGCCCGGCGCCTGGCAGCCTGCTCCAGTACCTCGCGTGCCGCCCCATCGTCGTTGGCGGCGACAAGCTGGCGTTTCCCGCCCTCTTCGATGGCAAGCCAGATCAGGGTGCGCGGCCGCTCACCGCCCCAGACGGCAAGCCCCGCCCCCTGCAACAGCTGCTTGATAGCCGCCGGATCGAAACGCAGCCAGAGCTGAAACTGTGCCTGCTCACCCCCCTCTTCCGCCGCAGCGACCGCCTCACCCTGGCGCTCCAGCGGACGATAGTGATACTGCTGAACATAACGCCCGGCATTGCCGAGCACGGCCGTCACCGCCGGTTCGGTCACCACCAGGCTGTAGCCGCTGACACGCACCAGCACCTCCTCCAGCGCCTGGCGCATCGCCTTCAGCCGTACGGCACGGGTCTGATCGAGCACCTCCACTTCCGCCTCATACAGCGAGAGCGCGGCGAAAGCGGGCCCGGACAACGCCAGCAGCAGAAAAACAGGGGAAATCAGGTGAAAAATTCTCATGCCAGCGCAAGCTATGTCACTGACCGTGGCAAGTCAAGTTATGGAACTGCTAAAATGCGACTCCCGCCACGCTGAGCGTGGCCTGAACCTTGACTGAACCAATACGGGACATAGCCAGTGACTGACGACAAAACCTCCTCCCAGGCCGGTGGCCTGAGCTACCGCGATGCCGGTGTCGACATCGACGCGGGCAACACGCTGGTCGAGCGCATCAAACCTCACGCCAAACGCACCATGCGCCCGGGCGTTCTCGGCGGACTGGGCGGCTTCGGCGCGCTGTTTGAGATCCCCCTCGACCGCTACAGGCAGCCGGTACTGGTGTCGGGCACCGACGGTGTAGGCACCAAGCTGAAACTGGCGATGGAGCTGGGCAAGCACGACACCATCGGCATCGACCTGGTGGCAATGTGCGTCAACGACCTGATCGTGGCGGGTGCCGAACCGCTGTTCTTCCTCGACTACTACGCCACCGGCCATCTCAATGTCGATGCCGCCAGTGATGTGGTCAAGGGGATTGCCGACGGCTGTGAGCTGGCCGGCTGCGCCCTGAGCGGCGGTGAGACCGCTGAGATGCCCGGCATGTACGAGGGCGATGACTACGACCTGGCCGGTTTCTGTGTCGGTGTGGTGGACAAGCCTAAGATTATCGACGGCAGCCGTGTCAGGGAGGGCGATGTGCTGATCGGTATCGCCTCATCCGGCCCCCACTCCAACGGCTACTCGCTGATACGCAAGGTGCTCGAGGTCAGCGGCGCTAATCTCGGCGCGGACTTCCATGGCCGCCCGCTGGGCGAGGTACTGCTCGCACCGACACGTATCTATGTCAAACCGTTGCTGCAGCTCATCGAACAGGTTCAGGTCAATGCCCTGGCCCACATTACCGGCGGTGGCCTGCCGGAGAACCTGCCGCGCGTGTTGCCAGAGGGCTGCCGCGCCGTCATCGACAGCAGCGGCTGGTCCCGTCCGGCCATTTTCGACTGGCTGGCGCAACAGGGCGGCATTGCCGAGGCCGAGATGTACCGCACCTTCAACTGCGGCGTGGGCATGGTGGTAGTAGTTCCGGCCGGGCAGGCCGAGCAGGCGGTCAAGCTGCTCAACGAAGCGGGCGAGAGCGCTACACGCATCGGCCACATCGAAAAATCAGACAACGGCGAGCGGGTGCTTATCAATTGACGGCACCAGGGAACAGCAAACTCCCGGTGGTCGTGCTGATCTCGGGCAGCGGCTCCAATCTGCAGGCTATTATCGATGCGGCGCAGGCGGGCCTGCCGATCGAAATACGGGCGGTGATCAGCAATCGGGCCGACGCCTTCGGACTGGAGCGTGCACGCCGGGCGGGGATCCACACCGAGGTACTGGATCACAAGGATTTCGATGGTCGCGAGGCCTACGATGCCGCCCTGCAGGCACTGATCGACAGTTTTGAACCGGGCCTGCTGGTACTGGCCGGTTTTATGCGCATCCTCACCGACGCCTTTGTGCGCCACTATGAGGGGCGCATGTTCAACATCCACCCCTCACTGCTGCCCAGGTACAAGGGACTGCATACCCATGCGCGCGCCATCGAGGCCGGTGACGCTGAGCACGGCGCCAGCGTCCACTTTGTCACGCCGGAACTCGATGGCGGCCCGCTTATCATTCAGGCCAGCGTGCCGGTGAAGGCGGACGATACGCCCGAGAGCCTCGCGGCACGCGTACTTGAGCAGGAGCACATCATCTACCCCAAGGCCATCGGCTGGTTTGCCGAGGGCCGCCTGGAACTGAAGCACGGTGTGGTATACAGGGATGGAGAGGCGCTGGTGAAGGCCGTCGCTAGCTAGGGATCGGCGCGTTCTGCCTGCTGCGCTTGTGCTGATACATGCGCCGGTCCGCATAACTCAGCAACTCACTGCTATCACCACCATTTTCCGGGTAGAGGGCGATACCGTAACTTGCCATGACCCGGCACTGATGGGGGCCGCAGGGGACGGGCATGGCGATCTGTTCGGACAGTTTCTCTGCAATGATTCTTGCATCAGCCAGTGATGCGACCGGGTCCAGGACAATGACAAATTCATCACCGGCCAGCCTGGCCACGGTGTCCGCACCGCGCACCACCTCCGAGGCGCGCTTTGCCACTGTCTGCAGCAGACGATCGCCGCTTTCGTGGCCGAAGGTATCGTTGATCGACTTGAACTCATCCAGGTCAAACAGAATCACGGCAAAACGGCTCCGGTTACGCAGCGCCCGTTCCACCGCCTGGCCCATGCGATCGATCAGCAGGCGACGGTTCGGCAGACCGGTCAACTCATCGTGCAGCGCCTGACTGGCAAGGAGCATCTCCATCTCCTTGCGCACGTTGATATTTCTGGAAATGCCCTCTACCCCGATGACCTGTCCCGTATCGTCATAGCGCATGTACGCACTGGTCGAGGCCCAGACAGTTTCACCGCTCTTGTGGCGCAGCGCCGCCTCGACCTGGCGCGCGACACCGTTATTTTCCTGTAATTGCCGGATGATCAGTTCCCGGTCTCCGGGGTTGGCATAAAACTCGCCCATCTTGCGTCCGAGCATCTCCTCACGCGTATAACCGATATGGGCCTCACAGGAGGGGGAGATCATCTCGATGGTGCCCTGCGCATCGGTGCGGTAGAAGACATCGGGCAGGTTATCGATAATGGCATTGAGTTCGCGCTCGGAACGCCGCACCTCGGCCACAAGCTGCCAGTACTCGGTGATGTTCTTGATGGTACCGATTACCGTACCCTGGTGGGGCCCGCGTTCAACCAGCCCGACGCTGATCAAGGTCACCACTTCGCTGCCATCCCGGTGCAGCATGCGGATTTCGTAACGGCGGGGTGGATTTTGCCCGGAAAGGCGCGACTGATAACGGCTCAGTGCCAGCTCGCGGTCATCGGGGGCGATAAACTCCAGGAAGGGGCGTCCCTGCATCTGCGCGGGACGGTAGCCGATCATGCCGGCGCCCGCTTCATTGACGAAGTGGACTATGCCGTCGCGGATGGCAAACAGCCCATCCTGCATGTTCTCGACAAGGAGCTTGTGCATCCCCTCGTCCTGCCACAATCCATCGATATCATACAAGAAAATACCCCTCCGCAATCCCTTGTCTATAGCATCCTATGACAGACAGAGGAAAGGCAATAGGTAAATCTAGTAATGTATTGATATCAAAAAAGAATCACCACTATTCCAGTAAGGTTACGGCGCCTGTCAAACTCATGGCACCGGTCCGGTTCAACCGCCAGTCTGCTCCAGCGCGGGTCGCAACGTATCCATCACCTGGTCCGGGGTAATGACCTGTATGCAAACATTGTCGTGGCAGGGGGTTTTGCGGTGATTGGCCGCGCTAACGCAGGGGGAACAGGCCAGACCGGCATAGATCGGCGTGCTGTTGCCCAGCGACCCGTACAGCGCCGGGGTTTCCGGACCGAAGATAACAAAGGTCGGCATATCGGTGACGGCCGAGAAATGGCCCGGCCCCGAATCGTTGCTCAGCATCATAGTGGAAATGCTGTACAGGGCGGGAAGTTCCACCAGCTTGAGACAGCCGGCAAAATTGACGCAGCGTGCGTGCCCCACCTCGGCCACCAGGCCATCGGCCTCCTCCCGCTCGCCCGGTGCGCCGGTGATCAGGATAACAACATCATCGTGGTCGGCCAGGATGCGCTGCATCACCTCGACATAGCGCTCGGGCATCCAGCGCCGCTGCACCAGCAGTTCACTGGCATTGGGGTTGATCAGAACGATGCGCTGGCGTTCGGGATCGTAGTCGGTGTACTCGGCGCGGACCCGCTCGCGCATCGCCGACTTCTCCTCATCACTCACCTCGGCCCGGGCCAGCACGATCTCCTCGTCACCGATCAGCGTCTTGGAGAACGGCAGTTCGCGCTTGTCGCTCAGCACCGCATTGACCAGGGCGATGAAGTTCTTGGCGATATGGATGTGCGGATTGTAGGCCACGCGGTGGGTCAGCATCTCGCCGCGGTAGAGCCCCTCGTTGTGAAAGGCATGGTAGCCCACCCGTTTGTGGGCACCGGACAGGCCGGTAAGCAGCGCGCTGTAGCGCGAGAACAGCTCCAGGTCGATGACCGTGTCGATGCCCTGCCTGCGGGTCCAGAGGAAAAAGCGCAACGTGTCGAGCGCCAGCGGCACCAGCCCGTCCTCGCGTATGGTGAAGACGTTCTCCTCGGCGACAGTCCCGAGCAGGCGCAGGCTCGCGGCATTCTTTTTAAAGATGACGAAGAACAGTTCCGCGCCATTGGCCTGCAACTTGCGCATTGCCGGGTCGACCAGTATGGCACTGCCCATCTCCGACAGTTCCACCAGCAGCACCTTGCGCGGCTTCTCGCGCCAGCGCGGGGCAAACAGGCTCAACAGGCTTACCAGAATGGTCGCCAGAAAACAGAGCGGAACACCGGCCAGGTGGTCGATCTTCCGCATGGTATCTACTTTCATTGTCTATCCCGATCCAAGAAAACGGTAAAAAATCAAATGCGGTAGCGGCTGTTCAAATATACATAAAGCCCGGGCAGGCTGGAAATAATCAGCACCACACCGTACAGGATCGACATCGACAGCACCACGCTCTTGTCCGCACCGATGAGGGTGAACAGCCCGATCATGGCGCCCTCCCTCACCCCCCATCCGGCCAGCGAGACAGGGATCAGCGTCAGCAGTATCACCGGCGGCACAATGATGAGGAAGGTCAACAGGTCGAACTCCAGTTCCACGCTCCGGCCGATAAGGAAGATGGCGATCATCGACAGCAGGTGCACCAGTACCGACAGCAGCAGTTGCACCGCACTCTCGTTCTTATCGTACAGCACCCGTGCGAAGGTCTCGGAGATGGTGTGGAACAGCCGTGTCGGGGTCCATCTTTTCGGCCACTCCAGGCATCTGAAACCGAGCAACAGCACAAAACCCAGCAACCCGCCGCCAACCAGCACGTTAATCGTCAGAAAAACACCGTCCGGCAACAGGTTTGGATTGAGCGTATTGGCGAGCAGGTTCAGCAACAGCAGGCCGACCAGCCCCAGCACCCGGTCGACGAACACGCCATAAAACGCATCACGCTTGCGATAGCCGTTGCGTGCCACATCCAGCACGCGGATGGCATCACCGCCGATGCTCGTGGGCAGGCCCTGGTTGAAAAACGATCCCTTGAAATAGCTCTTCAGATAAAACCCGAAGCTCATGGGAAAACCCAACGGCCGCATCACCCGATGCCAGCGGTAGGAGGCGAGGAAGGTGCTGAATATCTGAAACAGCAGTCCGAGCAGCAGTAGGCGCGGCACAATGTTTTTCATTGTCTCCAGGACAGCCTGCAGGTCGATGCTGCGGAAAATGAGGAAGAAGATCACGGCCGTGACCACAATACGGACAACCACCCCGACAATCGACTTCGGTTCCTGCGCCTCCAGTTCCTCTGCCACCTCACTGGCCATGCGCAGTTCCTCATCGCTGCGGCGAAACACCTTGCGCAGTCGCGGCAGGGCCGAGCCGAGCGCCACCGCCGCCACCATCATCTCCAGCCAGCGCGCCTGCGCATAGCCGCTGTCATGCACAAACAGCAGGGTCAGGGCCGTAAGCACCAGCAGTACGGCAAAGATGCGCTGGGCCTGAGGCGTCTCGCCCCACGCCACCTGCGGCGCCAGCCACAGGCCGAAGGCCGCCGTGGTGTAGCCGATAAGCGCACCGCCCAGTACATCCAGCGGCCAGTGCACACCGACGGCGATGCGCGAGATCCCCACAGAAATCGCCAGCAACAGGGCCAGCAATTTCATGCCGTTGCCGATACCACACTGCAGGCAAAACAGTGCCATCAGGGTGAAGATGGCCGTGGTGTGTCCGGACGGGAACGACACCGCTTTATGGGCCGTGCCGATAATGGTGAAGCTCTCATGTGGCAACACCGCGGGGGGGCGCATCACCAGCACCCACTCCTTCAAGCCGTGCACCAGCACGGTGCCGGCGATCGCCGCTAGCATCAGTGCCCAGATCAGTCGCGGCTGGCGGTGCACCAGAAACAGCATCAGGGAGAAGATGACCAGCGAGTCGCCGAAGGTGGTGACATTCTCCCACACCCAGGGGGCAAGCAGGGAACTGGCATGATTGATAGTCAGAAACAGCGATGAGTTGCTGTGCGAAAAAAACACCGTCGCCATGACGATGGACACCACGAGCGGCACACTCCACACCCATGGATTACTCCACGGCAGCAACTTGCCGTTTACCCTGTTACTCACCATAGCCCTCACACTGGTAGAAACGGAACGTATGGACGGCCGTCTCCTTCAACTCCACGGACTGGATGGCCCGCTCCTGGCACTGTGCAAACCTGGCCAGCCCACTGGCCTCGGACCGGCCATGAAACTTCTCGGGCACTATCAGTATCCCGTGTGCACCCTGCTCCGGCGTACCATACCAGAGGTCAAACTGGTCATAACGTTTATCGATCACCTGCAGCGGGCGGGGCCGCGCATACCAGGCGATGCGGCTGGCCATCGCCCAGTTGCCGATAAACAGCACCGGCCGCCTTTCCCCGCCTGGCGGCAGGGCATCATAAAGTTCTGCGGCCTGTACAGCGGCCTCGCGCCAGCCGATCAGATCACCCAGCGGATGCTTATGTTCCTTGAACGGGAGCCACGGCGTCCACAGCAGACTGTGAATCAGTACAACCAGCAGCACAGAATAGGCCAGTGACAGGCCAACCCCCGCCCGCACCCATCTGCTGTGGCGGTATTGTATCAGCCAGTGCGCACTAAGGGGCGCCAGCAGCGCCCAGCCTAGCAGGGTCCAGTGGGGCAGCGTCTCCTCCAGCCCCGAACTCCAGCCAAACAGCAGAACAATGGGCAACACCAGGGCAAGCAGGTAGCGCTCAGCGTGGTCGGGCTGTTTTCTGAGCACCGTGATGACGGCGACCAGCCCGAAAAGGTAGATGCCGGGCGAATAGGCGAGCAGTTGTCCGGCCTGCGCCAGCAGGAACCTGCCCCACTCCCATTGGCGGTCGGGTATACCGTGGCCCAGTTGATAGTCGAACGACAGCCAGTCGTGCGCCATGTTCCAGTAGAACACCGGCGACACGAGCGCAATTGCAAACAACACGGCCAGCCAGGGCCAGGGCGACAACAAACGCCGCCATGATTTCTCCAGCGCCAGATAAAGCAAGACACTGACCACCAGGGTGATTGCCGTGTACTTCGACAGGCCGGCAAGTCCGAGAAACGCGCCCGCCAGCAGCCAGTCACGCCCACGCCCCTCGGACAGGGCGGGATGAAGGTGATAGGCCGCAGCAACACCAAATAGTAGCAGCGGTCCTTCCGGCACCATCGCCATCGAAATCAACTGAAAGATAAGCGCCGACTGCAGCAGCACCACGCTGACGGCGCCCACCCACGGACCCTCGTCGGGGTACAGGCGAATGGCGAGCAGGTAAAGGTAGAGGCTGGTGCCGATGGACATGGCCATGGGCCACAGCCGCAGCGCCCAGTCCGCCTCTGAAAAGCGCAGCACCAGCGCCTGCAGCCAGCCGACCATCGGGGGATGGTCAAAATAGCTCCAGTCGGTCAGCAGGCCGTAAAGGGCATAGTGGGCCTCATCCACACCCAGATCGAAACGACCCAGCACCAACAGGTGCAGCAAGGTCGCAAGCGCCACGCAGCCGATGGCTGTACGCCTGGCGCGGGTTGCCGAGGAGGCTACGGATAGATTCGTGGACAAGGACAAAACGGATATCTGCTTCAGCCGTGACAAAACAGCCGCGGATCTTAACACACCGCCTTACGCCCGCTGGCGTAGACGCCGGCGCTCCAGCATCACCAGCACCACCGCGGCGATCACAGTGACAGAACCGACAATCAGTGCCTTCTCTCCCCAGGCCACGGCATCCTCGGTCAGGATAGCCGCACCGCTCTCGAGCGCAACAAGTGTCCAGCCGCGTCCCAGCACACTGCCACCGATGGCGGCCAGAGCGGCAGCACCATAGATTCTGCCTGCACGGTAACCCGCCCCCCTGAGCTTTTGCGCCAGCAGCACCAGTACAATGATCCACAGCCACCACGAGAGCACCCGCGGCAAGGAGAGTTCCGCGGCATAGCGCGCCCCTTCAACCAGCGGGGTGAATACCACCCGCCACAACGGCGGTGGGCCGATATAACCGGCACTTATCGGCAGCACCTCATCACCACGCCCACGCAGGGCATCAACCGTGAAGCGCGTAACGGCCTCAGCGTTATCCCCGCTGAGGCCGGCACGGGGAATCGCGGTCCAGTTGCGCGCAATGCCGCCCCAACCGTGCCAGTCACTGGAGGAGACCAGCCGCACCCCGTGATCACGCTGGGCTGCCAGCAGTGCGCGGTGAATCTCCCTCGGTATGTCCGGATGGCCGGTGTTTGATATCTCAAAGCCATCCACCCCGGCCTCCACCAGACGGATCACGTCGCGCGCCTCCAGGTGCCACGCCATCGCGATTACGGCACCGTCGTGCTCCTCATGCACATGCGCAATAAAACGGCGGGCATAATCCCTCTCATTGCCACGGTAGCCGAGGATCGCCTGGCCTTCATCGAGGCCCAGGCCGAGCAGGTACTTGTCATACTCATCGCTCACCTCGACCCCGGCAATCACGGCCGGTGCGGCGTCTGAGCGCTCCTCCGACAGCCGCTGCGCGGCAAACGCGCCCACGGGATTGTTGTGTTCGGTGATGGCAACCACCTCGTACCCGCGCGCCCGGTGCATGGCCAGGTTCTGGGCCGCCGAGGCAATACCGTCGTGCGAGCCGTAGGTATGACTTTGCAGGTCCTGGAACAACCACTCGCCTCGGGTGTCCACCAGTTCCCAGCCGGGAAACGAGGTGAAGGCGGCAAAAAACAGGTAGGCGAGAAAAACACCCACGGCCGCCGATGCCGTGCCCAGCGCACGGAGCACAGTGTGCCACCAGACCAGCCCATGGCGTCGGCTTTTCACCGCAGTAATAATGGCGCTCCCAACCACCAGCCAGATAAACAGCGACAGCAACGCGAGGCGAAAATCGGGCGCTCCGAAGAACAGGTGGCCCGGCGCAAACAGCGGTTCCAGCAACGCACCCCACAGCGGATAGTGCAGTTCGAAGCCATCCACCGGTGTCAGGCTACGTGCATCAAACGGCCCCTCGGGCTGCCAGGGCAGCAGGGCGATGACGCTAAGCAGGACGAGCAACTGGAAGATTGCCGCAACCCGGTCATGCGGACGATAAGCTTTAATTAATTCCCGTAACAGTGTCATCGCCAATCCATCTCAATAAAAAAACACTTATTTGCCCCTGCCATGAAAACATGCAGACAAGCTCTTTAACTCAACGTTCCGTTTTAGCCACCGTTTGATTATTATGTCGCCTTCTTTCGACTCAATAACCGGAACATGTACATAAGCCGCATGTCGCAGCGCCAAGTGTCGCTGCGTACAGTCGGACAAGCCACCAAGTGAAAAGGATTTTCATGCCGCACCATAACAGCAACCGCTCATCCTCCCAGGCCGGCAAACGTTACCCGTTCATTCTCCTCATACTGTCAGCAACGCTCATTATGAGCGGCTGCCAGACCACCGCCCGCAAATGGGGCTCCGGTGCCACCATCGCCCCGGGATGGCAGCGGATAAAACAGGCTGCCGTCAACGCCGCAAAGGATCCTATCACATGGACCCACGCCGCGGCGGCGGTTGTTGTGTATGCCTCCGGCAAGGACGAGGAGTGGGAGGAAAAGATGCAGGATGACAAACCCTTGTTCGGGGGCGACGCGGCAAAAAAGACCGACGAGTACCGCGACGCCCTGAATATCGGGCGTATCGGCATCGCGCTGCTGACACCAAGCGGCGATGACGCCTCTGAGTGGCTGTGGAACAAGACCAAGGGTCTGGCTGTCGAAGCCGCGGCAATGTCGCTGACCACCAACGTCACGGGCGTACTGAAAAACACCGTGCGGCGCAAGGAACCGGACTTCGACGAGGATGATGACAACAACTACGAGGCATTCACCTCCGCCCACGCCACCGAGCCGTTTGCCAGTGCCGCTCTGATCCGGCGTGACCTGAACTACATCGACATGCCCCGCTGGGGTAAAAATACCATCAACATCGCCGCCTACACCCTGGCTGCCGGCTCCGCCTTGGGTCGCATCGAGATGGGCATCCACCACCCCTCTGATCAACTGGCCGGTGCCGCCATCGGCAACTTCCTCGCCCTGTTCGTGCACGATGCATTTCTGGGGGAAGAGTCGCCTGTCACGGTTTCGTTCAGAACCACAGGCGATGAAATCAGTGGCATGCTTCACATCGGCTTCTAAACCGTACAGGGTCAACCAACGCCGCATCGCCCCCGATGCTATTCAGGTCTTGGGCAGGGTGACCCCGGTCTGGCCCTGGTACTTGCCGGCGCGATCGCCGTAGGAGGTTTCACACACCTCGTCGGACTCGAAGAACAGCATCTGCGCCACGCCCTCATTGGCGTAGATCTTCGCCGGCAGTGGCGTGGTGTTGGAGAACTCCAGCGTCACATGCCCCTCCCACTCCGGCTCCAGCGGCGTCACATTGACGATAATGCCGCAGCGGGCGTAGGTGGACTTGCCGAGACAGACGGTCAGCACGCTGCGTGGAATGCGGAAATACTCGACCGTGCGCGCCAGGGCGAATGAATTTGGGGGGATGATGCAGACATCGGATTTGACATCGACGAAGCTGTTCTCGTCAAAGCCCTTGGGGTCGACGATGGCCGAATTGATATTGGTGAATATCTTAAACTCGTCGGCACAACGTACATCATAGCCGTAGCTGGAGGTGCCGTAGGAGACGATGCGGCTGCCATTGGCCTCACGCACCTGCCCCGGCTCAAACGGCTCGATCATGCCCTCGTTCTCCGCCATGCGGCGGATCCACTTGTCGGCTTTAATGCTCATAAAATAACCAGGAGATTCAGGAGAAAAGTTGAAAGATACAAGTAAAACAGCCTCTGATACAACCTGAACACCTTATTATTCACACAAAAACAAGGGGCGGCATGTTGCCGCCCCTCTTTTCCCTTGTATCTTGTCCCTTGTTACTTGGCCAATTAGTCGTTTGCAATCACGATTTTCGGGAACTTGGCGCTATAGTCCTTCGCCTTCTGTGACATCTTGGCCGCGGCACGGCGGGCGATATCACGGTAGATTTCCGCAACACGCCCTTCCGGATCGGCCACCACGGTGGGTC
>JBFEUI010000025.1:0-31639 GCA_041547565.1 Thiohalomonadaceae bacterium | reverse complement strand
TTGACCTTTTTGATGATTATGGGTTGTGTCTTATCGTCAACCGGCATCGAACAGCGCCTGTAGCCCCTAACGTTTGGACTTCACATGTTCCTCAAGTTCGAGGAAACCGGGACGCTCGGTGGAGTAGAGCACCTTGCGCCCGAACTCCACGGCAATCTGCGGGGTATAGCCGTTGAGCGTGGCCAGGATGCAAACCTTGACGCACTCCAGGTACTTGCTCTCCTCCCGTGCGATGTGGCCAAGATAGGCCCCCATCGGCCCGACAAAACCGTAGGCCAGCAGGATACCCAGGAAGGTACCGACCAGTGCCGCCGCAATGTGGTGGCCCAGCACCTCCGGCGGCTCGCTAATCGCGCCCATGGTGATGACCACCCCCATGACCGCAGCCACGATACCGAAACCGGGCAGGCCGTCGGCCATGGTAACAACCGCACTGCTGGGCAGTTCACTCTCCTGATGGTGGGTTTCCAGCTCCAGGTCCATCAGGTTTTCAAGTTCCATCGGATTCATGCTGCCACCGACCATCAGGCGCAGGTAGTCGGTAATAAAATCAAGGGTGTGGTGATCCTTGAGGATCTTCGGGTACTTGGTGAAGATTTCGCTCGATTCGGGTTCCTCGATGTCGTTCTCCAGGGCCATCAGACCCTCTTTGCGGGATTTGGCAAACAACTCGTACAACAGGCCGAGCAGGTCCATATAGCTCTGCTTGTTGTACTTCGGCCCCTTGAGCAGCACCGGAATGCCGGCCAGCACCTTTTTTATGACCTTGCCAGGGTTGGCGGTGATAAATCCGCCGACGGCACCACCAAAGATAATCAACAGCTCATACGGCTGCCACAGCGCCAGCAGCACACCGTGCGACAGCACGTAACCGCCAAAGACACTGCCAATCACAATGATGAAACCTATGATTAATTTCATCTTCTACCACCAGTTACAGGAAAATACGCCAATTGAAATACGGGTTGGGATAATTATCGTCATCACGAGGTTTAAACTGTAAACAAATAGTGACACCGTGACCATCCCTATTCAAGGATGGATAGGGCCACCCCTGCCGCCTGTCGCTGCATTTGCACTAACCTGTGCCGGTCATTGCATCTTTGTGAGCAGCACGGCACACTTCGATAAACACCATGTCCGGAGACATCAGGGAATGAACGAGGCACTGGCCGCGTGGCTGGAGAAACTCGACAACAAGATCCTACCCGTCCTGCAGTACAGTCAGGATGAGCTGACGCAGCTGCTCAGGGACGAGAATGTTCCAATCAGCCGTCTCGCCGTGATCATTGAACATGATATGGGCATGGCGCTGCACCTGCTGCGCTTTATCAACAGCATCTCGTCAAAGCATCTCAACAGCAACATCAATACCGTCAGCCATGCCCTGATGATGCTCGGCCTGAATCAGCTAAGGCGCCTCCCCCAGTCCCTCACCACCATCGAATCGCTCAACCCGAGCCTGCAATCGCTGGTACGCAGCTTCTACAGCGAGGCCCACCATGCCGCCTACCAGGCTGGCCAGTGGGCCCTGATACGCAAGGATTACGAGCCGGATGAGATCTATATCGCCGCCCTGCTGCACAATATCGGCGAGCTTATGTTATGGCTGTTCAATACAGCAGAGATGTCGCGCTTACGCGAAATGCTGCAACAGGACAAAATGGAAAAGGAGCAGGCCGAATATGTCGTGCTCGGCTTCAGCATCGCCGAGATGACCCGCGAGCTGGCCAAGCGCTGGCACCTGCCCGAGCTTTACTGCAACAGTCTTTACTCGGAAAACTTCGACAAACCAAGGGTGCAGGGTGTCATGCTGGCAGTGCAGCTGGCCCGCCATAGCCGCCGGAGCTGGTATTCCGATGATGTCGGGACGATCATCGAGGACGTTGCCGACTACCTCTACCTCGATGTCGATTCCACGACAGCGCTGATACACCGCTTCGCCGCCGAGGCAGCACGCCGCACACCCTATATAGGCAGTCGTCCCGCCGTGCTCAACCTGCTCTCGGAACCGCCTGCAGCGGGGACAACAACGACGCCGCCCCCGACCACGGGACAGAAAAGCGCGCAACCGGGTGTCGGCAATAAAGAGAACGCATCCGGCAGCAGTTTCTGCCTGATGACACAGCTGCCGCTCGTCCAGGAGGCCCTTAAATACCTTGCTGGCAACGCAGGGCGCCTGTCGGTCAAGGAGATCATCACCACCACCATGCACGCCATGCATGACGGTCTTGGTCTCAACAGGGTGGTGTTTGCCTTATTGACACAACACAAGACCCACCTGCGTCCCCGCAGTATTGTCGGGGTCGACAATGACCCGCACTTCAGCAAGTTCTCCATTGCCCTCAAATCGAACAACCTGTTCGACCGGCTGATGGAAAAACCGCAATCGTTGTGGCTGGATGACCATAACCGCAACAAGTTCTGGAAGGCAGTACCCACCGACTTCCAGCGCCTGATAAAGGTCAACCGTTTCTACGTGATGTCAGTGTTTGTAAAGGGAAAACCCGTGGGTATGTTCTACGTCGATCGGGCAAGCAATTCGTGCGAGCTGGATGAACGCTGTTACAAGCTGTTCAAACAACTGGTCACGCAGGCCAGTGTCTGCCTGTCGAAGACGACAGCGAAGAAAAACGTAAGTGAGGGGTGAAGATTCATCGGGGCCGACTTCACGTCGGGCATTCAGACCTCACGCCGGCCATGGAAGGCGTGGGACAGGGTGCCTCCATCCACATACTCCAGCTCGCCGCCAATCGGCACCCCATGTGCGATACGGGTGACCCGGATACCCCGCTCACGCACCATGTCACTGATGTAATGGGCCGTGGCCTCCCCCTCTACCGTGGGGTTGGTCGCCAGAATCACCTCATTGACCAAGCCGCCATCAAGGCGCTCGGCCAGACGGTCCAGGCCAATGTCTTCCGGCCCGATACCGTCAAGCGGCGAGAGATGCCCCATTAAAATAAAATAGAGTCCCTGATAGTCGGTGGAGGCTTCCAGCGCCTGGGCATCGGCGGGACTTTCCACCACACACAGCACCCCTCTGTCGCGCTTGTCACTGGCACAGATCGGACAACACTCCGATTCGCTCAGGGTGCGACACTGGCTACAGTGGCCGACCTTCTCCATCGCCGCACGGAGTGCGTCAGCCAGATGCAGTGCACCGCTGCGATCACGCTCCAGCAGGTGATAGGCCATACGGCGCGCCGACTTGGGACCCACGCCGGGCAGACAGCGCAGGGCCTCAATCAAACGTGCGATAAGCGGGCTTTCGTTCATGCCGGATTCGATGCCGCCGCGTGTGCGGCACGCAGAGCACCTTAGAAGGGGAGTTTCATTCCGGCCGGCAGGTTCATACCCGCGGTGACGTTGGCCATGCGCTCCTGGGTCTGGCTCTCCAGTTGGCGTACCGCATCGTTTACCGCTGCCGCCAGCAGGTCTTCAAGCATCTCCTTGTCGTCGCCCATCAGGCTGTCGTCGATACTGACACGCTTCAGGTCGTGGCGCCCGGTCATCACCACGGTGACCAGGCCACCGCCTGATTTACCGGTCACCTCCATGTTGGCAAGCTCTTCCTGGGCCTTCTGCATATCGGCCTGCATCTTCTGCGCCTGCTTCATCAGGTTTCCAAGTCCGCCTTTCATAATCACTCAACCTCTTTTCATCTATATGTTAATCAGCATCGCCGCGCGGACGCGCGGCTGCAATGTAACGTTCTATTCTACCGGTTTTACCGAACCGGGCTGAACCTGCCCGCCAAAGCGCTCCAGGATCGACTGTACATGGGGATCATCGTTAATTGACTGCTCGGCCGCCGCCTGCGCCTCCATCTGCCGCTGCTCCCTGACCTGACGGGGATTGGCCACCGCGGCGCTCTCGGCGGCAGAGAGCACAATTTTCACCGGCTCCCCAAGATGCTCGCCCAGTGCCTGCTCCAGCGCCGCCTCCCACTTCGGATTGCGCAGGCTCTCAAACCCGGCATCCAGGGCCAGTTCGAACCGCGCCCCTTCGCGCGCAAGCAGGGAACAGTGCTCGGCCAGTTGCCGGCTCATGCCGCTCAGCGGCAATGCCGCCACCGTCTCGGCCCAGCCCTCCGCGCTGCGGTCGATCACCACCGCCGCGGCCGGTGTATCCGGCACAGTCGTATCGGGAGCAGTATCGGTGGTTGGCGCTGCCGCTTCGGCCTGAGCCGGTGCTAGCGGCTCAGCTTGAGGCTTTTTTACCGTGTTGCCTCCACCTCCGGGGGAAGCAGTATTCGCCGCCGGGGCCACGGCCGCCTGTGCCGCTGCCGGGCGGAAGGCCAGCATGCGCAACAGCACCATCTCGAAACCAGCGCGTGCCTCGGGGGCAAACGGCAGGTCGCGCCGCCCCATCAGGCCAATCTGGTAGTAGAGTTGCACGTCTTCACGCCCCATCAGCGAGGCCAGATCCATCACCGCATCCCGGTCGCCCAGGCTGTCGTCAATGGCCTGGGGCACCGCCTGGGCCAGGGCGATGCGTTGCAGCAGACTGTTGAGTTCATCCAGTATCGAGGCAAAGTCTGGCGAACGCTCCGCCAATACCGCCACCTCGTTCATCACGCCGGCGGCATCGGTCCCGGCCAGGTGGCGTGCCAGCGTTATCACCCGGTCGCGGTCGATGCTGCCGAGCATGTCACGCACCTCGGCAAGCTGCAGCGCCCCGCCGCCGTAGGCAATGGCCTGATCCAGCAGGCTCAGCGCATCACGCATGCTGCCGTCGGCGGCCCGCGCCAGCTCGGCCAGTGCCGCCGCCTCGGCGTCAATGCCCTCCTGCTGCAGGATGTGAGCCAGGTGCTCGCGAATCTGCTCCAGCGGCAGGCGCTTGAGATTGAACTGCAGGCAGCGCGAGAGGATGGTGACGGGCAGCTTCTGCGGGTCGGTGGTGGCCAGCAGGAACTTCACATGGGGGGGCGGCTCCTCCAGCGTCTTCAACAAGGCGTTGAAGCTGTGGTTGGAGAGCATATGCACTTCGTCGATAAGGTAGACCTTGTAGCGGCCCCGGGTCGGGGCGTACTGGACGTTCTCCAGCAGTTCACGGGTATCTTCCACCTTGGTGCGCGAGGCGGCGTCCACCTCGATCAGGTCGACGAAACGGCCCTCGTCGATCTCGGTGCAGGCGCTGCACTGGCCGCAGGGCTGCGACCCCACACCCTGCTCACAGTTGAGCGACTTGGCCAGGATGCGCGCAATGGTCGTTTTGCCGACGCCGCGGGTGCCGGTAAACAGGAAGGCGTGGTGCAGCCGGTCATTATCGAGGGCGTTGATCAGCGCCCGCAACACATGCGTCTGCCCCACCATCTCGGGGAAACTGCGGGGGCGCCATTTTCTGGCCAGTACCTGATAACTCATGAATAGACGTGTGCCGTGTGTCCGAAACCGGAAAGCTACATTCTAACTATATTGCGGGGTAAGGGAACAGGGCCGGATAACGAGGCAAAGCAACTTGTGCACTCATCGGCCCATGAGCGGGTGCCCCCCTCGCGGCTTTCCACTCGGTACTGAAATTGGAGGCAACCCGCACCAGCCACACCCCGGCGCCCGAGTCCACTGCTGCGGCTGCTCCCTTCCGGGCCTGACCGGGTTTACAGCTTATCGTCGCGGGGGGACCGATGCAGGTCACCACTGAGATGCGGATGATACCGTCTGCAACCGGCAATGTACATGGATGGCGGGTGTCTCAGCGGGTGCACAACGCCCAACAACACGAACGGTTCATGCCCGACGGGAGAGCTGAACGAAATGTCTGCCGATGAAATGACCGTCAAACACCCCGGGAAACGGCACCCGTACCCCTGAGCCGCAACCCGGTGAGCGGTTCTCCCGCTCGGGCCACTGTCTCGCCCCGTATGTATGGAGAGTGGTTTCGGAATGACGGACGCCCAGGGCAGCGCCGCCCGGTTGCCACCAGGCTGACCAACCCGCGCCTACAACACCCTGCCCCAGCGCCCCTGCCGCGCCGCCTGCGGTGCTCTTGCCGGACTTGTCTTGAGCACCAGAAACAGCATCAGCATCACCCCGACCAGCACCGTAATTGACGCGACAGCCAACACCGGCTCTATCTGCTCCGCCGGGACGATGCCACCGTACAGCAGCAGCAAGCCGACAAACATGGTCACCGCGCCCACGTGGTGCACGATAAACTGGATCCGCGCAAAGGCGGGCAGGCGTTCATCGAGCCACAGTTTGTGAATCACGCCGTAGATGAGTGACACCACGAAACCGACCAGCAGAATGTGTGCATGGGTGACATGCTGACCATGGTCGTTGGATGCCGCCATGTAGATGCCGAGGCTCATGCCGGCGACCGCATAACTCAGTGCCCAGACCAGGTACTTTCTGTCGTAATTCATGATTCCCTCCTTAAACGCCCCGCCCAGACGGCAGCTGTGCGCAGGCGAGCCTGACTCGCTCACGCCCGAGACGGGTGTGCCGGGACCTGTCCGGCCTTTTTCAGCCAAGGCCGGGGGTCCCGGTTAACATCGAGCTGTATCGCTAGGCAGGCGGCAACCCTTCCTTGAATGCCTGCATCATCTGCTCCCTGAAATCAGGCGAGTCTTCATAACCGTGAACCTTTGTCCCATGCTGAATCACCGCCTCCAGCAGTTCCTCCTTGCTGTCTGCAGAGAGCGCAACAGAACAGTTGATATCACTGGGATAATCCCGGCAATCGATGTAGTAGCGTGCCATGACATCCTCCTTGCAGTTGCTTTTATTCAGTGGTGCGGATGGGAACCATAATGTGTGCATAAGGCGTGTTGCGCCACATCACGTAGGGGCCGCCGTTGTAGGGGTCATCCGGTATGCCTTTGAGCATTTCCCTGGGCACCACTATCATCAGGTGCGGCCCCTCCTGAACCCAGACATCACCATTTTTCGGGTCGGTGGCGGCCGGATTGGAGTTACTGACATGTGCATCGCCCTGCAGCATGTAGGAGATGCCGATCCGGTCAGTCTTGAAATCGGCACCTGCGGCTGCAGCCTGCATCAGCTTTGCCCATACCGCATCATTACACATCGGGTGATTGTCACCCGGACCGATACCGGGCATGCAGGTCCAGCCGTTTGTTCCCTTTTTCAACATCTTCCCGTCAACATCCATAACAGACGCCATCTTGCCAATACCCGGATGCGCGGCACTTTGGGCCCGCTTGATTTTTTCAGCCGCGGATTCGCCGGCATGGGTCTGTACCGCGAGAACCAGTAGAGCGAGAAATAACGATAGATTACGCATAGTTACATCCTCCCTGTAATTTCTGCGTCGTTGAGAAGTGCATCGCATGCTGCCAAACCACGGCAACATATACGCTTTGCAGACTAATACCCTAGCTCACCACTCAGGTTTTGCCATCTAAAAATGCTACTAAATCATCGTATTTTTGGAATCGTTCTACACTATAGCGCCTTCCCCAGCGGTTATGGCGCAGCGGCCGCTCACCCGCCAGGCGGCACCCTTCACTGTCTGCGTTATAGTTATAGGTAGAGAACAACAACAGGCGGCTCGCATCCGCCGTTTCATGCAGGGAGAATCACAGCAATGTCCGCAGCCCGTGAACTGCTGACCGGTATCGCCCACCCCGGGCTGGGCTACCTGTTTGTTGCCGTGCTGGCGGTCAGCCTGCTGATTCTGCGCTTTAAGCCCGGCGAACGCCGTCCCCTGTTCAATACCCTGCTGTTCTACCTGGCCAGCCTCATCACTCTGGTGGCCGCGGCGCTGTTCCAGTTTTTCGACTTTGTCACCACGGCCGGCACCCTGCGCGAAATCGCCGTCCTGGCAGAGGGCATGGCACTGATCCGCCTGGCCGGCATGTTTCTGTTCC
Organism: Thiohalomonadaceae bacterium; assembly: GCA_041547565.1. GTDB lineage: Bacteria > Pseudomonadota > Gammaproteobacteria > Thiohalomonadales > Thiohalomonadaceae > JBFEUI01. Next base: position 23,802 of record JBFEUI010000025.1, on the reverse strand, counting down.
ATATCCTGCTGCCACTGATACGCCTGACCCCACCGAGCATTCTGGAGGACATTCTTGTCATCCTCGGCTACCTCGGCTGGGCCATGCTGCGGTTGCACGAGGCGGGGCTCGACCTGAGCGGCATCGTCACCACCTCGGCGGTGATCACGGCGGTGATCGCCTTCTCCATGCAGGACACCCTCGGCAACATCCTCGGCGGACTCGCGCTGCAGCTGGATAACTCCATCAAACTCGGCGACTGGATCAGGGTTGGTGATGTCTCCGGCAAGGTCAGCGACATACGCTGGCGTTCAACCTCGATTGAGACGCGCAACTGGGAGACCGTGGTGATCCCCAACAGCGTGTTGATGAAAAACCAGTTCACCGTGCTCGGCAAGCGCAGCGGCATGCCCGAACAGTGGCGGCGCTGGGTACGCTTCAACATCAGCTACGAGGTGCCGCCCGAGCGGGTGATCCAGGTTGTCGAGGAGGCGATGGACAAGAGCGATATCGCCGGCGTTGCAGCCACACCGCGCCCCAACTGCGTCATGCTCGATTTCGACAGCAGTTCGGCCCGGTATGCCCTGCGCTACTGGCTTGAGCAGGATCTGGCCGTGGATGACCCCACCGACTCCATGGTTCGCCAGCATATATTCGCCGCCCTGGTGCGCGCCGATATGCTGCCCGCCATACCCCGGCAGCAGGTCCACATGGTCAAGGAGAGCGAGAAGCTGGCCACACAGCGCCATGACCGGGAGATTGAACAAAGACTGCGGATACTGGACCAAATCGACCTGTTTCAGGTGCTCAAGGATGGAGAACGGCAGCTGCTGGCCGAGCGGCTCAATTACTCGCCCTACGTCAAGGGGGACATCATCACCCGTCAGGGCGATATCGCGCACTGGCTCTATATCCTGTTTCGCGGCCATGCGGAGATCCGCCTCGAGGTACCGGGTGAGGCACAACGCACTCTCAGCACCATTGATGCAGGCGAGGGCGGCGCCATCGTCGGTGAGATGGGTCTGATGACCGGCGAGCCGCGCAGCGCCACCGTGGTCGCCATCGACAACGTTCGCAGCTATCGCCTGGACAAGAGCTCTTTCGAGGATATCCTCCAGGCCCGTCCCCTGCTCGCCGAAGACCTGTCACATATCATGGCCCGCCGGCGCACCGCCCTGAGCTCCGCACAACAGGACATCGATGCCGAATCACTACGGCGCTTGCAGGAGACCCAACAGTCGGAAATGCTGCAGAAAATCCGCCAGTTTTTCCATCTCGATGCCTAGAACAGCCTGTTCAGCCCGGTCTTGCCAGTTATTCCACGAGCTTGCATGTCCTGCCAAACGACCTATTTAACCTTAATTTTTCAATATGTTACAGAATACCAGGCTGACCTGAAGCCGATCTGGAGCACCTAATTAGACTGTTTCGAAATAAACCTTGCAAAAAGGTTGGACTTAATCCAAAAACTGTGTACAATAATTCCATACCGTTTTGGTCGGGTTTTAATTTTTGAGGAGTACACTATGGATTACGCAGCATTGAAAAACGAAGACGGGTACATGCTTGATCCCAGCCAGTGGTCAAAAGAGTATGCAGCATGGCGTGCTTCCGACCTGGGGATTGAGATGACCGAGATCCACTGGGAGATCATCGACATGTTCCGTGATTTCATCGAGGACAAGGCGATCACTCCCTCCTCACGTATTGCGCAGAAGGAGGCCAAAAGCCGTTTCGGTCTGGACAGCAAGGGTTTCTACACCCTGTTCCCCAACGGCCCCAAGCAGGCTTCCATGGTTGCCGGCGGCATCAAGCCTTCCGGCTGCTAGGCAGAGATACTGCACGTAAACGAATAAAGCCCCGGCAACGGGGCTTTATTTTTTACAGCGGACAGCGCCCATTTACAGGGGCGGCAAAACACACCGAAAAGCGCTCAGGGCATCACGTATGCCATAGTGTCCGCACACCACTCCAGCAGGCATACATCGGTGCCGCTGCTGTCCATGCGACCCAGCAGAATTTTTGCCTCATCCATACTCCTGAAGCCGGAGATCATCGGATAAAATCCGTCTTTACTGACAGCGGCAATGAAATATTTTTTCAGGTAGACGGCATCACGCATCCCGACGCACAAATCACATTTACCCTTGTGTCTCTCTGCCCTGTCACGGAACATACACGCCGTGCAATTCATCACTTCAACGCTTGCCTTTTGGTTGTAAAAACGCGTGTTAAAAATAACACCCTTTAATACATACCAACCATATGAAATAGCATTATTTTTTTGTCATCATTTTCAATTTGAGAATTAAGGAAATTCCCGCACAAGACGGAAAATCATGGACAGAAATGAGGGGGGAAGGATCCAGCACCATGCGTTACACATCACGCTGCACAGCGGCACAGGTGCAACGGACATGTACGGGTAAAACTGATAGCACCAAGGCTCGGGGGGGCCCGAGCGGTAACGGCTATTGGCCCAGTTTTTGTTCCAGAATATCCCTGGCGACCTTTTTGAATTCGATGGTCGGCATCTTGCGTGATGCATTCTCTATCACAGTGCGCATTCCCCGCTTTCCTCCCCGCGGCAAACGACTGACGTGGGTGTCGATCCAGATAAACACCTCATTCTCATCGATCATGACATTGTTGAAGTGCTGGTCGCGGTTGTAGTAGCCGGATTTGACAAGGGCAACCATTGCAGAGATCAATCTGTCGACAAGTTCCAGTTTTTTGTCCCGGACGGCATGGTCAAAATAGATCTTACCGTTCGTGGCCGTCCGGCAGTACTCCATGAAATAGACCGAGCCCCACGAGTTGAAGGGGTTCAGGGCCACCCCCCAGGCAAACGCTTTCACCGGCTTGAGACCGGCGTCCCGATAGGCCTTGTTGCCGCGATATTCCTTACGCGAGTTAACCTGCAAAAAAAGCCGTTCCTGGATAACAACACGTCCCAACCAGCGCAGTGGGTGTGACAGGAAGGTATACTTGTCGAGCTTGACCTTAACGAGGGCATCCAGAGGCCTGTAGAGGAAAACCTCCCTGCGTCCCGCCCTGTCCAGAGTCTGAATAGCTTCAGTCTTGTCGAGACTGATAACCGAGGGCAAGCGGGTGCGGCCAAAGAGCAGGTACCAGCGTTGACTGTCGCCAAAGTTAATTTTAGTTAGCTGAATCATTATTTATTAATGGCTACAGACAACCAGGCAGTCATATCAAAGCGCAATATAGCATAAGCCGCGAATCTAAAACGGCCTTACCAGGACTGCCTTTCATAACAAAAAATCCCGCACCAGGCGGGATTTATTGTTTGGCGGAGAAGGAGGGATTCGAACCCTCGATACGCGGTTAGCGTATACACACTTTCCAGGCGTGCTCCTTCAGCCACTCGGACACTTCTCCAGAAATCGTTTTTTTGCTGCCGTTTCATGCAGTTGCCCCGCTAAGAGGGGGCGTGAAGAGGCGCAAGATTAAACCAGAACCGCTCCTGGTGCAACCGCACGGCCTGTTTTACTGTTCACATAGCACGCCTGCAGGTGACGCGATCACGCCAAACGTATATCCTCATCACTCTATATGGACGTATAAGCCTCTGATAACACATGAATCCGAATTCAGAAGACATTATCTATCTGGACGACGCCGGCACTCTGCACGGCCTGTTTCGCAAGCGCCTGAAGCGCTCCCCCGATCACCCTGCCTACCGCAGCTACGACAAGGCGAATAAATCCTGGTACGACACCAGCTGGAAAGAGGTAGCCCGGGAGGTGGCGCGCTGGCAGCAGGCCATGTCGAACATGGGGCTCAAAAAAGGTGATCGTGTCGCGCTGAGCCTGCGCAACTGCAAGGAATGGGTGGTCTATGAGCAGGCGGCACTGAGTCTGGGGCTGGTGGTGGTACCGCTCTACACCGATGACCGGCCGGACAATATCGCCTACATCCTCATCGATGCGGCGGCCAAACTGCTGCTGGTGCAGGACCCGGCGCGGCTCAAACGCCTCGCCGCGGCAATTCAGGACGTTTCAAGCCTCAAGCGGATCGTGGTACTGGGCGATGGCGAGGATTATGCCAACGATGAGCGGGTGGTGTATGCCGACGACTGGCTACCCGACTCGGCCCAGCTGGCGAATGAGACCAGCAGCGACACACATGCCCTCGCCACCATCGTCTACACCTCCGGCACCACCGGCCGGCCCAAGGGCGTGATGCTCAGCCACCACAACATCCTCTCCAACTGCCACAGCGTGCTGACCATGCTGAAGGTGCTGCCCGCTGACCTGTTCCTCTCCTTCCTGCCGCTGTCGCACACTCTGGAACGGACCGGTGGCTACTACCTGCCGATGATGGCCGGCTCCACGGTCGCCTACGCCCGCTCGATCCCGCAGCTGGCGGAGGATCTGGCCACGGTCAAGCCGACCATCATGATTGCCGTGCCCCGCATCTTCGAACGCGTCCATGACCGCATCCAGCAGCAGATGGCAAAGGGCGCGGCATTAAAGCGTCTGCTGTTCAGGCTCACGGTCAATGTCGGCTGGCACAAATTCGAACGAGAACAGGGACGGCGCGGCTGGCACCCCAAACTGCTGCTGTGGCCTTTGCTGCGCAGGCTCGTTGCCGGCAAGGTGCTGGCACGTCTGGGCGGCCGTCTGCGTGTCGTGGTAAGCGGCGGCGCCGCCCTCTGCCCCACCATCGCCCGCAGCTTCATCGGCCTCGGCCTGCCGCTGGTGCAGGGCTACGGCCTGACCGAAACCAGCCCGGTCATCAGCGTCAACACCCTGGAGGACAACATCCCGGAGAGCGTGGGGCTGCCGCTGCGCGGCACCGAGGTGAGGCTGGGTAACAACAGCGAGCTTGAGGTAAAAAACGCCAGCATCATGCTCGGCTACTGGAACAACCATGCGGCCACCGCTGCCATCATCGACAACGAGGGCTGGCTCAGCACCGGCGATCAGGCACACATTGAACACAACCACATCTTTATCACCGGCCGCATCAAGGACATCCTGGTGCTGTCGAACGGCGAGAAAGTGCCGCCCGCCGACATGGAGCAGACCATCCAGCTCGACCCGCTTATCGAACAGGTGATGATCGTCGGGGAAGGCAAAGCCTACCTCGGGGCGCTGGTGGTGCTTAACGCGGAGCTGTGGCACGCCACGGCGCAGAAACTGGGCGTGGACTCCATGGACCGAAACAGCCTGCGCGATAAAAAGGTCATTCAGGAGGTGTCACGGCGTATCGCCGAGCAGTTGCATGACTTCCCCAGCTACGCCAAGATACGCCGGCTCTACCTGACTCTGGAACCGTGGACGGTCGACAACGGTCTGCTCACCCCCACGATGAAAACAAAACGCAACAAGGTCATGGAGCTCCTGGAGAACGAGGTCGAGCGCCTCTACCGCTAGGCACACCCTGTCCATGCAACGCCCGCTGCTGCGTTTTATCATTGCCCAGACCACCGCACTGGTAGTGGTGCTTGGTCCCGCGATCCTCATCAGCCGTCATTTTGCCTACCCGCTCCCTCCTGCACTATTGCTGCTCGCGCAGGGCGTCGTGGCCGCGACCCTGGGACAGCTACTCAAACTGCCGCGCTGGTGGCTGCCCATCAACCTGGCGCTGCCGCTGGCATGCTGGCAACTCTGGCTGCTTCAGCTGCCATCCTGGGTCTACCTGCTCGGATTTTTGCTGCTGCTGCTTGTCAACTGGAACAGCCACCGGGAAGGGGTACCCCTCTATTTGAGCAACCGCAAGACCTGGCAGGCCCTGGCAGGCTACCTGCAAGAACAACCGCCAAGTCATTTTGTCGACCTGGGCAGCGGCACGGGCGGCACGCTGTTTTATCTCGCACGCTGTTTCCCGCAGTGTCAATTTGTCGGAGTCGAATCCGCACCACTGCCGTACGCCATCAGCAAGTTCAGGGAGAAGCTCCACCCCGGAAAAAACGTCAGGATCACGTACGGCAGTTTCTGGGAAACCAGTCTGGCCCCCTACGATGTGGTCTACTGCTTTCTCTCGCCGCTGCCGATGAAGGCGCTCTACCAGAAGGCCCGCAGCGAAATGGGCGCGGGCGCCCGCCTTATCAGCAACAGTTTCACTGTAACGGGGGTGCAGAGCGACCTGACGCTCGAGGTGGACGATCGAAGAGCAACAAAACTCCACCTGTGGCGCATGTAATATGCAGGACACGGGATTTCCCGCAGTCCGCCACCGCCTGAACTCGCCATTTGCACATCCGTGCGTGTCTCCCCTGGCTATTTACGTGTTTACACTTTTGTCTATATTTACCGCATCGGTTCAAGCACCAAGCAACGTAAAAGGAGGCGAGAGACATGGCTGTGAAGAAGGCAAAGAAGGAGGTCACCACCAAGGCGAAGGAGGCAGAAGTCCAACGCATCGAGCCCACCCGTGCGCTGAGCCCGTTCGAAGAGATGGACCGCATGTTTGAAGACTTCCTGCCCCGGCGCTGGATGCAGCGTTTTGGCTGGGAGCGCCCGGGCTGGGGTGAACTGATGCGTTCGATGGAAGACCGGTTGCCGCGCACCGACGTCATCGAACGTGATGAGGACATTTTGGTACGCGCCGAGATTCCCGGCATCGCCAAGGAGGACCTGGATGTCACGGTGACCGAAAACAGCGTGACGATGAAGGGTGAGACGAAACGCGAGGAGAAGGAGGAGAAAGGCGATTACTATCGCTGCGAGATCAGCAGCGGTTCATTCAGCCGCACCGTCGCCCTGCCGAGCGATGTCAACCCGGACAAGGCAAAGGCGACATTCACTGACGGCATGCTTGAACTGACCCTGCCGAAGCTACAAAAGGCCAAACGGCGCAACATTAAGATAGACTAATTTCGCGTGGGTCGGTAACAACTGCCGGCGATGACGCCACCGGCATGTTGCCGGCCCATTTGCTTCCCCAAAAGACCAGCCGGTTCACCGCCGCCAACAGCATGTTCCACCGTGAACCCCGTTTCCAGGGTCGCCATCACTACCATCCGTGACATGAATAAAGCTGACCTGTGTATAAAACCTCCAGTCAGCCCTATTCAATCCGCAAACACTCCTCCATACAATGTCACACTGGATTTACAGGATTCGTTTCACCCAGTACACGATTCACCGTCTTTACCAGTTCGTCAGGATCAATAGGTTTGATACAGTAGGCGGCGGCACCTTTTTTCATCGCCTTCATGACATCAGTCGCATCGGCAAGCGCCGTCAACATGACCACGGGAGTTTCATGCGCCACCTTTTCCTCATGTATCTTGTCCAAAAGTTCAAAGCCGTCCATACCCGGCATCATAATATCAAGCAGCATCAAGTCAGGGCGTAGTCCGTCATGCAGCATATCAAGCGCTTCTCGGCCGTTTTTTGCGCTAGTACATTTGTAACCGTTGGTAGACAGAATTTTGTTTATCAATATGGCGACAGGTTCCTGGTCATCAACGACGAGTACCGTTTTACCGTCCGCTTCAGATATGTTCATGATTCCCCCCTCCCGACACACAAACTTACGGATCGCAATGAGCGTTACTTAAGACTCCTGGCCGATATCACCCACCGTGCCCCCCCGGTTTCGCTCTTCACATATTTCTCGCTGAACAACACCGATTTCATGACATCTTTTATCTTTACCGACGCATGGGTGCCGGTGACCTGATTTAATGGGTAAATTGCGCCATATACCTTCACCACAGCCTTTTTTTCGGCCTCCTGTTTCAGTCGCTTCAGTTCATCCATCTCCTGTTGCAGAAACTCGCACTCTGCATCCTTCTGCGCGATCTGCTCCTCATTGCGCCTGGTCAACTCATCCAGACCGTCCTGCTCCTCAAACAATCCGGCCAGTTCCGCTTCAGCCTCCCTGCCCTTCTGCTCCAACAGTTCGATCTCCCTGGCGACATCGTCTTCCGCCAGACGCTCTCCCCCGGCACTCACGGCTGCCCGCTTCTCCTGCAGCTCACGCACGCCAACCTGTGAGCGGTCCTGCACCTGTGCCAGCTTGGCTACCTCGACATTGATCTCCTCATAACGCTGTTGCTTGTTGTCTATCTGCGCTTTTAGCCTTTGCTGCTCTGCCTGTATGTCCTTCAAGCTTTCTGCCCGCTGTCTGATCAGCACATCAAGTTGCTCATCAGTTCCGACCACCAGCGTTGAGGGGGCTGCCGCCTCCGAGCCCACATCGGCAACGCTCACCCCCTGGCGCGCGGCAAGCCGCGATGCGAGCACGGTACACTTCTCGCCGATAAACCCACCGCCGGCGCGCACATCCGACTCCATCACCTCCTGTTGCACGATGACATCGCCCGCCACGTCAATATCCGCCTTGTGGATGTACCAGGCCTTGAGGTTACCGCCTGCCTTGATGCGCGCACCGATAATCCCGCCAATGACGACGACATCGCCCTTTACCTCGATTGTTGCCGCACGAATCTCGGCAGCGCAAAGCCGGCCGCCGGTGACATTGAAATCGCTCTCCACACCCTCTTTGACCTGTATGTCGCCGTCAAAGCTGACATGGCCCGTTTCATAGCCGATATCGCCGTCCACCCTGTAGACGGGAAACACATACAGTGATCCGCTTTTGGTGATATTCGGTGTGCCGCTGATCGTTGCCGTCGCCCTGCTGGCGTCGGCCGAGAGTTCAACCCCGTCGCCGCAGTTAATGAGCGCCTCGCGCGGTTCAGGTGCGGCAATGGTGTTGCCATAGATATCTACCCCCTCGCCGCCCGGTTCTCCAGGGACGAGTTCGGCCAGCAGATCGCCCGCGTTTATCTGCGGTATTTCCCCGCGGTCCTTGAAATCGATAACGCCCCCCTCTTTCATCCTGCCGACTTTCAGGGGATCGGTGTCAAAATGGTATTTAACCGTCGCATCACGTGCCGGCCTGGGCGCCTCGCCACCGGCAATGAGAAACGGTTCATTGATGTTCTGCTCATCCGACAGGTACTGGATGATCGCCTCATCGTCCTTGAGGCCGTAACTGATGTTCAACGCCGAGACCTGTTCATGGACTTGCCGCAGCATCGCATCGGTATCGGAGTAGCTGTAAACGCGCAAGCTGGCCTGCAGGCGATCCGCACTGACCGATATTTTCAGCGGCACCTGTTGCCCGCTTTCATCAAGCAGCAAACCGCCCGGTTCTGTAGCAGCCGCCGGCGCGCTATCCACTTCCTGTTGCACGAGCAGTATGGAATCTTTTTGATCGGCGGTGAGGGTACCGTTGTCCACCATGATATCGCCGATAAGCGTTGCCTTGTTGTCCTGCTTGAAGCGCTCCTTCTGCTCCTGCAGCGCCTTCATCACCTGTTCTTCCCGTGCATAGCCGTACTCGATCGCAATATCGCCAAAACGGCGATCGCGTATACGGATACTTTTCATCTTTTGCGCGGAGACGAGGAAATCAAGCTGCTCGGCGCTAATAAGCTTTTGCGCCACGAGCAGCTGCTCAAAGCGCAGCTGTTCATCGCTTTTCTTTTGTTTCCGGTAGAGCGTGAGCGCGCTATTGAGTTGCGCCTCGCTAATCATTCGAAAGCGCAACGCCAGCTGGCCGAACAGCGGCAAGGGGTTTTCGGATTGCTGACTGTGTTTCACGCTCAAGCAAAACCCTCCTCGTTGATGCAACCGCGCCTTGAGGCGAGATTGAATACAACAGTTAAAGTATCTCTATAACGAAAACGCGCACAGTTCTAATAATAAACAACATTTGCCTATTCTGCATGGCACAGGCAGATGCATTTTTTCTGCAAAGCGTTTCGACGCATTCCAAAGGCAAAAAAAAGGCCCCGAGGGGCCTTTTTTTGCACCGCTTTCTACAAGATTAACCGGTGACCATGCGCAGTGCCTGCTCAATTTCGTCATAGGCGTAATGTAGCTGCTGCTCGCTGGTGCAGTATGGCGGAATCAGGTACACCACGTTGCCCAGCGGCCTGATCAATAGTCCCTTGTCATGAAAATAGGCCTTGAGTTTCTGTCCCACCGCCGAGGTGTAACCGGCGTCCTCCACTACCAGATCAAAGGCGGCGATGGTGCCGGTTACACGGCAGTGGTTCACCCCCGGCATCCCGGCAATGGCCTGCAGGCGCTGCCGATGCAGCGTTTCAATCGCAGCAAGTTTATCGAAGGTGTTGTCCAGCTCAAAGACTTCCAGCGAGGCATTGGCGGCGGCACAGGCAATCGGATTGGCGGTGAACGAGTGGCCGTGTGCCAGTGCCCGGGCGAAGGTTTCACCGAGAAACTCCTGGTAGAGACGCTCCCTGCAGACGGTTACCGAAATGGGCAGGAAACCACCGCTCAAACCCTTGGACAGGCAGATGATATCAGGCGTCACGTCGGCGCTGTGGCAGGCAAACAGTTTGCCGGTACGTCCAAAACCGGTCATCACCTCATCAAAGATCAGCAGCACACCGTCCTGCTTCAGTCGTGCCGCCAGCTGCCGCAGGAACTGCGGTCGGCACATGCGCATGCCCCCCGCCCCCTGCACCAGCGGCTCGATGATAAGCGCAGCGGTATCGCTGGCATGTTCAGACAGATAGGCATCCAGCGCGTGCAACACCGCCGCCTCCTTCTCCTCCACCTCACTATCGCCATCCCAGGTCTCCGGGTAGGGCAGCGCATCGATGCTGAACATCATGTTTTGGAAGGCGTCGAAGAAACCCGAGGCGCTACCGACGGACATCGCCCCGGCCGTATCACCGTGATAACCACCCTCAAAGGCGATAAAACGCCGTCGCGGCGTACCCTTGTTTATCCAGTACTGGGTGGCCATCTTCAGCGCCACCTCCACCGCGGTGGAACCGTCGTCGGAGAAGAAGACCCGATCCAGATCCTCGGGCAGCCGCTCGGCCAGGGCACTTGCCAGTTCAACAGCGGGCCGGTGTGTAAAGCCGGCAAAGATGACCTGCTCCAGCCTGGCCGCCTGTTCTGCGATCGCAGCGGCGATATGGGGGTGGGCATGGCCGTGTATATTGACCCACCAGGAGGCGATCAGATCGAGATACTCGCGCCCCTCGGCATCGGTCAGTACCGCACCTTTTCCCGAAACGATCTCAATGGGGTCCGGCGCCGTCTGCGCCTGGGTAAAGGGGTGCCAGACATGGCGGCGGTCGAGGGCAATCACCTCATCATCGCTGGAAAGGTGTGTGTGTATTTCAGACATGGGAGCAAAACCGGGATTGAATGCATGGAGAACCGGACTGGACGTTTGCCCGGCATCGTTTCCTTTTCAGCCTAACAGGCAGGCCGTGGAAATTAAAGGCTCAGCGCAACACGCGTGGCGGCGCAGCTGCCTTTATTTCTGCCGGACAAATCGAAAATAGTTAAAGCGCTGTACTTTATTTGCCGGCGTGGTGTGGTTCTCGCTCACCGATTCCACCAGTGCAAACTTCTCCCCCAGCTCACTGCATAGCTTCTCGGCATCGTACTGCACGATATCCAGCCCGCTGCATTGGGTAGGACCGTCAATGGCAAACGCGGCGATGATCAGGTGTCCCCCTACAGGCAAGGCATCTTCAAGCGCGTCGACATACTTGCGCCGGTCGGCCTTATCGGTAAGGAAATGAAACACCGCGCGGTCATGCCACAGCAGGTACGGGTGTTTTGCGCGAAACGCAGTAACGTCCGTCGCGTACCACTCGATCTGTTCGGCCTTCTGTGCCAGCCGCTCCCTGGCACAGGCCAGCGCGGCGGCCGAGATGTCCAGCACCGAGATGCGGCTGTAGCCGGCCTCGCAAAGATGGTCCACCAGCGTGGAGGCTCCGCCACCGACGTCGATAATCGGTGCATCGTGGCTGATGCCGCTTTTCAGGATCAGGCCCAGCGAGAGCGCGGGCACCTGCTGATACCAGCTGACCTCCAGTGGCGACTTGTCGGCGTAAACCTGTTCCCAGTGAGCCTTGCGTTTATTCACCCTCTCCCCCCTGACCATTCCAGTTGCGCCGGTTAATCGTGTAGTCGTCCGGTTCGCCCTTGAACGGCAGTGACAGCATGCCGGTGAGCCAGACCACGTCCCTGTTCGCCCGATACTTGTGTATCCCGATGGTCATTCCCTCATGACCGGCACGCGGTTGTGCGCGGTAGGTGCCGAACAGCCGGTCCCACCACGGCAGATTGAAGCCGAAATTACTGTTGGCCTCATCGTCATTGACCGAGTGGTGTACCCGGTGCATGTCGGGCGTGACCACCAGCCAGCGCAACACGCGATCCAGCCGTTGCGGGATGCGCACATTGCCATGATTGAACATCGACGCCGCATTGAGCACGATCTCGAAGACGATCACCGCAACGAGCGGTGGGCCGAGCACGCTGATGGTGGCCATCTTCAGCAGCATGGAGAGGATGATCTCAATGGGATGGAATCGGCTGCCGGTGGTGAAGTCGTAATCGGGATCGGCGTGATGCACGCGGTGCAGCCGCCACAGCAGCGGCACCGCGTGCACCATGACATGCTGCAGGTAGATCACCAGATCCATCACCAGCAGCGATACCGTCACCGCCAGCCACGGCGGCAAAGTGTAGTAATTGAGCAGCCCCCACCCCTGTTCGGCGACAAAGGCGGTAAAGCCGACCGCCGCCGCAGGGAAGAGCAGTCGCAACAGCAGCGTATTGAAAACAACCAGGCCCAGGTTGTTGGGCCAGCGTGTCCCCCGGCCGAGCAGCAATTTGCGCCGCGGTGCGATCAACTCCCACAGCGCCATGGCTAGCAACACAGCGAAAAAGCAGCCGAGACGTATGTTAGGCTCGTTCGCGATGATGAACTCATTGATTTGCATAGTATATTTTTTCAGTAACCGCGCGACTCAGGCACAACGGTGAACAGGACTGCTATACTGACAGCTATACAGAATACTATTCAAGTGATTAATTGAATTAAAGATTAGACAAACGGCGAGCCATGTCAAGCGGCAACTTCAAACACGACCTCTTTGCCCAGTTCGCGCGGGTAGGCAAGGCACTCGGCCACGGCAACCGGCTGGAGTTGCTGGAGTTTCTCGCCCAGGGCGAGCGCAGCGTCGACCAGCTGGCAAAGGTGTCAGGGCTGTCGGTGGCCAACACCTCGCAGCACCTGCAACAGCTGCGCCAGGCCGGGCTGGTCAGCTGCCGCAAGGAGGGATTGAAGGTCTTCTACAGCCTGAGCGGCGACGATGTCATCGTGCTGCTGGATGCCCTGCGCCACGTTGCCGAACGCCACCTTGCCGAGGTGGAGCGGCTGGTGCAGACCTTCCTGACAACACGCGACGCTCTGGAACCGGTCGATCGCAGCGACCTGCTGCAGCGGGCCAAAGAGGGGCTGGTCACGGTGATCGATGTCCGGCCGCAGGAGGAATACGCCGCCGGCCACGTACCCGGTGCAATCAATGTACCGCTGTCCGAGCTGGAGGGGCACCTCGATGCCTTTAACGCCGGACAGGAGATTGTCGCCTACTGCCGCGGTCCCCACTGCATCCTCGCCTTTGATGCGGTGGCGAAGCTGCGTGAGAAGGGATATCGCGCCAGGCGACTTGAGGACGGCTTCCCCGAATGGCAGCTGGCCGGCCTGCCTGTTGAGCGAGACTAGCCCCTGCGCACGCTAGTCGCTCGCGGCAAGGTAGCGGGAGGCAAAGTCACTGGCGGAAAGGGGTTGATCAAAATAGAAACCCTGAATGAGGTCACAGCCCTCCTCGCGCAGCAACTCCAGCTGGCCGCGTTCTTCCACCCCTTCGGCCACCACCTTCACGCCCAGACTGTGGGCAAGTGCGATCAGCGATGAGACGATCGCCCGTTCACTACTCTTGTTGCTGATATCGTGAATAAACATGCGGTCTATCTTCAGCGCATTGATGGGGAAGCGCTTCAGATAGGCCAGGGACGAGTAGCCGGTGCCAAAGTCATCCAGCGAGATGGCTATCCCCATATCGCGTATCGCGTATCGCGGCAAGGCGCTTGATGCTCTCCAGGGCATCATCCATCAACATGCTCTCGGTCAGCTCGAAGGTCAGGCTGGCAGGGTCGACCTGTTCTTCCCCGAGCACCGTGCGAACCACCTCAAGAAAGTTTTCCGCCTGGAACTGGCGCGCGGATATATTGATTGCCACGTGCACATCCGTGCCCATCGCCTGCCAGCGCTTGAGCTGTTTGCAGGCACTGCGCAACACCCACTCGCCGATCGGGATGATCAAGCCGTTCTCCTCGGCCAGCGGAATAAAGTCGGAGGGCGCGATATGGCCCATCGTCGGGTGATGCCAGCGCAACAGCGCTTCCACGCTGAACAGCTGATTCGAATGACAGTCGACCAGAGGCTGGTAGAACAGCTCGAAGTCCTCGCCCTCCAGGGCGCTGCGCAGGCCGTTTTCCATGATCAGGTGCTCCAGCGAACTGGCATTCATCGCCGGCGAATAGAGTTGATAGCTGTTACGTCCCAAGTCCTTGGAACGGTACATGGCGGTATCGGCATTCTGAATCAGCGTTTCATTGTCCGTGCCGTCATCCGGATAGAAACTGATGCCGATGCTGCAGGTCACGACCAGTTCATTGCCGTTGATCACGCTGGGACGTGACAGTTCCTTGATGACACGCTGGGCGATGCGTACCGCCCCGTCCGCATTCTCTGCCTCGGCCAGGATCATGACAAACTCGTCGCCGCCCATTCTGGCGACCGTATCGTCCTCGCGCACCACACTCTTCAGCCGCCGGGAGATGTCCCGCAGCAGCTCGTCACCCACGCTGTGGCCCAGGCTGTCATTGATGCGCTTGAACAGGTCCAGGTCGAGGAACATGACGCCGAGCCGGGTATTGCTTCTGTGGGCATGGGCGATTGCCATGGAGAGGCGGTCGTTCAACAGGCGCCTGTTGGGCAGCCCGGTGAGCGGGTCATAGTAGGCCAGGTGCTTGATCTTCTCCTCGCTCTCCTTCAGATCGCTGATGTCGCTAAACAGCGAGGCATAGTGGCTCAGTTCACCGTCTTCATCGTAGATGGCGGTGATGGTGAGCAGTTCGGGATAGATCTCGCAGTTTTTTCTGCGATTCCATATCTCACCCTGCCAGTAACCCTTGTCATGGATGGTCGACCACATGTTGCTGTAGAACGCCTCATCATGGCGACCGGAGCTGAGGATCGACGGTGTCTTGCCTTTTACCTCATCGGCGCGATAACCGGTGAGCATCTCGAATGCCGGATTGACCGACTCGATGACACCGTCTTTGTCGGTAATCATGATCCCCTGGGGGGAGGACTCGATAATCTTCTCGGCAAGGCGAAGGTGGCGTCGGGAGAGATTCAGTGCCCGGTCGCGCTCATGCAGCGCGACCGCAAGTTCCTGATACACCCCCTGCTCGACACCCAGCATAATATCGTTAAAGCCGATCAGGCCGACCAGCGCACCGTCAGGCCCCTCCACGCCGATATGGCGCAACCTGCTGCTGGTCAGATAGTTGCGTACCTTGAACAGACTGGTCTCACCGGAAACGGAGACCAGCGGACGGCTTGCCAGCGTCCCGACACACTCGTCACCACGCCGTTCGGAAATAAAACGGACGATATCGCGCTCGGTCAGCACCCCGTTCCCGCCATCGCTGTAGCTGACCACAATGGCATCGGATTTCATCTGTTTCATCCTGGCCACCGCGGCGCTCAGCGTGCTCTGCTGCTCGACAACGACCATGGGCCGTTTCAGCACCGATTTTACGCTGCGCAGACGCAGAAAGTTGGCCACCCCGTGGTTCCATACCAGGTCGCTCTGGGAGACGATGCCCACCTGCTCACCGGCCTCGTTGACCACCAGCAGATGGCGCACTCCCTGCTGCTGAAACAGCATCGCCACATCCTGCATGTTGTCCCACACAGCGACGCTCCGCACGGGGGAACTCATCACTTCGCTGATCGGCATTGCAAAGGAGGCATCGTTCGAGAAATCCACCTCCAGGGCATCTTTTTCCGTCCAGATCCCCAGCACCTCATTATCCTTCATGATGACAATCGAACTGCAGCGCCCCTCATGCATCAGGCTGGCCGCCTCGAACAGGGGTACATCCGGCCCGCAGACAAGCAGTTCGCTGTTCATCAACTGCGCAACAGGGAGGTTCTCCGCCGCACTGCCATCACTCTGCTGAATGGCCTCTTGTATATTCATAGGGATTTGCCCGGGTTATGCCGTTTTACGCGCTCGTATCACCGCACACTATACACGCGTTTGCTGTGATTTGAACTGGGAACAGGGGGAGCGGGAGGTGGGATTCATGCGCCGTTCGCTTCTTGGATGGCAACGACATCGGATGCCATCAGGCGACACTCTTCTTCGGGGCGGCACAACTCTTCGCAAAGAAAGCAGCCCAGTCCCTGTTTCTTGGCATAGTACATCGACTTGTCGGCACAGCGGAAAAGGCTGTCGATATCCACAGCCGTATCCGGGTAGAAGGCAATACCGACACTCATTCCCGATTCAACCCGCTTGTCTTCTATCTGGTAGGGTTCGCTGACAACATCAATCAATTCCCTGGCCAGGGCGACAGCATGCTCTTTTTCTTCGATAGTGGGCAGCAGGATCGCAAACTCATCCCCGCCGAACCTGGCCACCGTGTCGGAAGAGCGCAAACGGTTACTCAGGCGGGCACTGATCTGCCGCAGCAGTTCATCGCCGGCATGGTGCCCGAGGGTGTCGTTGACCTCCTTGAACTTGTTGAGGTCGATCATAAACAGTGCGAACTTGCGTTCCTGCCGGTTGCAGAGCTCGACCAGATTCTCAATGCAGTCGTAAAAAAGCGACCGGTTCGGCAGGCCGGTCAGCAGGTCGGTGCGGGCCTGGGTCTCGAGCTCTTTTTTATAATTCATGAGTTGCTCGGCCATGCTGTTGAACTCCTCGGACAGGCCAACCAGTTCCCGGCAACCTGTTATCTCCAGCTTCTCCTCCAGTATCGCGCTGTTCTCCCGGATCCGGCGCATGTGCATATTGATACGTGCCAGCGGCATCGAAATGGTTTTTCTCAGGATGAGCATCATCACGGCGATGGCTGCCAGGGTCAAAATCATGGCGATCAGTGAAATGCCGAAAGTGACCTGCCTCAACTGCTCATTCAGTTCCTGCACGTCGGTGGCGACGGATACGGTAAAAATCCCGCTATCGTCAGCACTGCTGACCGCGTAGTCCGTGATCAGCACGTCGCTGATATCCGCGGCCTGGGGCCAGTCGATCGATATAAACTCCATGCCCTCCGGGTATGCCGCCATGCGTACCGGCATACCCAGGGTTTCGTGCAACGGCTTGATCAGCTTGACCATGTCTGCAATCACGACCACGTAGCCGGAAAGTTTAATTCCGCCTACAGGCAGCAACACGATATGCATTGGACTTCCGTCCTGCCTGCACATATCGGAAAGGCTCTTCAGGCGCGCCACCCCAGACCTTGCCCGCGCCCGTTCCAGGATGTTTGCACAGGCACTTCCGGCCGAAATCGAAAGATCATTGACATCGGAGGCAACCACGGGATTGAAGTCGGTGTCGTAGAGCACCAGTTTCTTCAAGTCCACCAGCCCCATTGTTACAAAGTACTGCCTGAACTGGTCGTTGAGCAGCACCTTGAGCCGTTGCAGTTCGCGATCGGCAAAGGCGGCACGAAACTCGCTGTCGGCCTGCATGGTCATGCCGAGGTCGGCCATGTATGACACATGCTGGGCAAGTGTTTGATCCACCTCATGCCTGACAAAGGCACCGGTGGATTGGCGCTGCTCTTCGAACACCAGTTCGCGGTACCAGTTCACCGAGACCAGAATCAGCACGATACCCAGCCCGCCCATTACCGCGATAATGTAGCGAATGCTTTTACCGATAGAGGGTACCTTTTGTTTCACCGTTGTTGTCCCTAGAACCTCAGGTAGGGGTAGTTCTTCCCTTTCCACTCTTCAAAACCGCCGCGAAACCAGTAGACCTTGGTATATCCGCAGGAAAGGGCGATCTTGACCGACTTGACGCTGCGGCCGCATTTGACGCCATTGCAGTAGAAGGCGGCGGGTGTGTCGGCGGCGGGTATCAGTTCAGCGAGGCTGTCGCAGTTGGTCTTGGTGTCGGGTAATGAGGCCGAGCCCTCGATATAGCCGTGCTTGCGATTGGCAGTGATACGCGCATCGATCACCACCATATCAGGATAAGCACCCACCAGTTCGATAAACTGCTCGGCGGAAACGCGTGTTGCCCCGGGGATCTGTTCCGGGGTGGCGGCATAGGCGGTTGCACCCAGGCACAGGCAGCAAAACAGAAAAAGCTGCCATATACATTGATAGACTGATCCTGCAAACATCGACTTCCCCCCTTGCCCTTCCCGTGTCTCGTGCCTGTGATTTTTATTTTTTTGCACGCCAACGGGTTTAATAATAGCGACAGGGGCTTGTGCCACGCATGCTAACCGGTATCGCCTGACAGCGTTACACGGCATTACTGGGAACAGATACGGAAATAACAGGATATGTCAAAAACACTATTTCGATGATCGTCTCGAAATAACTGTACTTGAGATATATCCGGTAACCCCGCTGCCATAGAACGTCTGTTCCTTAGACCGGTAGTTTTGCGTATTCCGCCTTTCGGCGGGGTAGCCCTTGTCAGATACGCTTTCGATACTATTGGCTTGTTGCGGGAGAGTCAAGAACTGTGACACGCATCACAGAAAAGATAGTATTTCGGTAAATTCGAATATGCCTTTATACACTCAACCACACGCAGCCTGCTGCCGTGACAAATAGTCGAGCAGCCTGTGCATCACGGTGTTAATCGCACTAAAACGTTGTGCCTCGGCCAGCATCTGATCGGCCGTCTGGATGTAAGGGGCCTGCACCAGTTCATCGGCACAGTGGGTGATGATGGCCTCGGCACTGGCGGCTGTCGTCTCCAGGTGGAACTGCAAGCCTATAACGCGCTCACCCACGACAAAGCCCTGGTTCAGGCACGCCGCGCTGCTGGCCAGCCGCACAGCCCCCTGCGGCAGTTCAAAGGTCTCGCCGTGCCAGTGGAACACCTCGAACTCATCGGGCAACACTGTGGCGATTTCGTGTGACGCCAGCGCCTCGGACTTTTGTATCGGGAACCAGCCAATCTCCTTGTGCTCACCCTGGTACACCCGCGCCCCCAGCACATCGGCAATCAACTGCGCGCCAAGACAGATCCCCAGCACGCACTTGCCCCGCTCGATGGCCTGGCGGATAAACCACTTCTCACCCTTCAGCCAGACATAGTCGCTCTCATCGTGAATGCTCATCGGCCCGCCCATGACGATCAAACAGTCAAAGCGCTCGAAGGCAGGGAACTGTTCGCCGGCATAGAGACGGGTCGCGGTCAGGTGATGCCCGTTGCCATGGGCCCAATTCTCGATACTGCCCAGGCCCTCGAAGGGAACGTGCTGCAGGTAGTGGATATGCATAGTGCGTCGTAGCTTGATGGCGGTTTTGCGCAGAGAAAATATCACACATACCGGTCCTGTTGCACGGGTCCGCTGTTACCCTGCGCCTCCCGCCTGCAACGGGGGACATTAAACCCGGCCACGGTATATACTTTTAACAGGCGCGCTCACACCCGGACACCACACACCCGCGAATCACACAATGGATTACGGATTTACCGACTTTCTCAGACTGCTGGGTTCACTGGGCCTGTTCCTCTACGGCATGAAGGTGATGAGCGATGCGCTGATGCAACTGGCCGGCGATCGCATGCGCAGCATCCTGGCCACCAGCACCTCCAACCGCTTCTTTGCCCTGATAACCGGTTTTGTCATCACCGCCGCAATACAGTCCTCCTCGGCCACCACCCTCATGGTCGTTAGCTTCGTCAACGCCAACCTGTTGACACTGACCGAGGCGGTGGGTGTGATCATGGGGGCCAACATCGGTACCACCGTCACCGCCTGGCTGATCTCGATCCTCGGTTTCAAGATCAATATGAGCGCCGTTGCCCTGCCGCTGGTGGGCGGCGGATTCCTGCTCACCGTGTCAAATCGTGAGGGCAGAAAAAACTGGGGCTACTTTATTATCGGTTTTGCCCTTTTGTTTCTCGGCCTGCAGTTTCTGCAGGACTCCGTACCCGACATCGGCAACAACCCGGAGGCGCTCAGCTTCCTGGCGCAATACACCAGCAGCGGCTATCGCTCGCTGCTCATATTCCTTGCCGCCGGCGCCCTGCTCACCCTCATCATCCAGTCCTCCAGCGCCACCATGGCCCTTACGCTGTTGATGTGTTACGAGGGCTGGCTCCCGTTTGACATGGCCGCGGCCATGGTCGTCGGACAGAACGTCGGCACCACCATCACCGCCATCCTCGCCGCCCTGGTAGCCAACTA
Source organism: Thiohalomonadaceae bacterium (assembly GCA_041547565.1). Taxonomy (GTDB): domain Bacteria; phylum Pseudomonadota; class Gammaproteobacteria; order Thiohalomonadales; family Thiohalomonadaceae; genus JBFEUI01. The sequence goes on along the minus strand of JBFEUI010000025.1, from coordinate 3,535 downwards.
CCAGGCCAAGCGCGCGGCACTGGCGCACCTTTTTTTCAACCTGCTGGGGGTGGCCTGGATCGCGCTGCTGTTTTATCCCTTCATCGAACAGATCGGCGCCATGGTCGAGCAGTTGGAGGGCCACTCCCCCTTTGTCACGGCGACGGCAGTCCCCGTCGCCCTGTCGCTGTTTCACAGCAGCTTCAATATCCTCAGCAGCGTGTTCCTGATCGGCTTTCTCAGCTACATAGTGCGGCTGGTCGAGTGGCTGATACCCGCCGTGGAGGAGCCCAAAATACAGATCGACGAACCGCAATACCTCGACGAGGCCTCGCTCAAGTATCCCGAGACCGCCATCAAGGCACTTACCGACGAGTCGGTACGCCTGCTGGAGAACGCCGCCTACCGCGTGCTGGCCCATGGCCTGGGCGTGCACCGCGAGGACATTGAGTCGGAGAAGGGGCTGAAGGAGGTTGTCGAACGCTCAAAAGGCGTAACGATCGACATTGACGCGATCTACACCACCAAAATAAAAACCATCTACAGCCGCATACTGGAATACGCCACGGAGCTGCAGAGCCGCTTTGCCCTGAGCGAGAACGACGTGGAATGCGTGCGCAACATACTGATCGCCAACCGGCTGCTGGTGCAGGTGGTCAAGCGTATGAAACCGCTGCACACGAATATCGAGCGCTACATGGGCTCGGACAACGAGGCCATCCAGATGGAGTACAACCGGCTACGCCGGAACATTCTCAAGGTGGTGCGCGAGATACGCAAAATCGGCCCCTCGGAGAACCTCGCCGAGCACCTGGAGCGGCTGCGCCAACGCCGCGGCAAGGCCAGGCACATGGATGCCCTGCTGTCAGGACGTGTCACCAAGCTGCTGGCGGAAAAGAAGATCAGCCGCGACATGGCCTCGTCATTGATCAACGACAGCTCAAATGCATCGCGCATCACAAAAAACCTGGTCGACATCGCCGCCCTGCTGTTCACGCCGCGCGACACGGTGACCGAGCAGATCGACGAACAGAACGCGAAGCATTACCCGGACAGCGCCCCCGAGGTATCAAGTGTCGAGCAGACGCTCACCGAGGAGACCAGCGAACCGATGGAAGAGCCGAACCCGGAAACGCCTGCTGGTGAAAGCTGACACCCCGACCGCGCACAAAAAGACAAAACCCCGCTAAGGGTGTCTACAACAGCCGCAAGCGTCCAATAGCGGTCATCAATTTGTACAACGCCTCAGGGCAGCGGTTGATCAAGCGGGCTGAACACACCCACCCCGGGGCGATTCAGCACGTGGGTGTAAATCATCGTGGTGGAGACATTGGCGTGCCCGAGCAGTTCCTGAACCGTGCGAATGTCATGATTGGCCTCCAGCAAATGGGTGGCAAAGCTGTGGCGCAAGGTGTGGCAGTTCACCCGCTTGGTGAGGCGGCATGACGCCGCCGCACGTTTGACGGCCTTCTGTAGCGTGCTTTGATGCAGATGATGACGGCGTATCGCTCCGCCATGGGGATCGACCGCAAGGCGTCCTGACGGGAAGAGAAACTGCCACTTGAGTTCTCGCCCGGCATTCGGGTACTTGCGCGCCAGAGCACCGGGCAGCACCACCTCGCCATAACCCGCTGCGACATCCTCATCATGGAGCTTCTCAACAACGCGTATCTGATCGCGCAGTTGCTCCACAAGCGTCGCCGGCAACGGCACGTAACGGTCCTTATGTCCCTTGGACTGATGCACATGGATCCGCTGATAGTCAAAGTCGATATCCTGCACGCGCAGGCGCAGCCCCTCCAATAGACGCATGCCCGTGCCGTAGAGCAGGGAAGCGAGCAACTTGTGCAAGCCATCCAACTGTGCAAGCAGTGCCGTTACCTCTGCACGGCTGAGCACGACCGGAAGCTTCCTGGTTTTTTTGGAACGGACCAGTGTTCCCAGTTCGCCCAACTCGCGCCCGAGCACCTGATGATAAAGAAAGGCCAGGGCATTGAGCGCCTGATTCTGGGTGCTGGCGCTGACATTACGCTGAATAACGAGGTGATCCAGGTAGGCCTTCACCTCGCTCGCACCAAGTTCCTCAGGTGAGGCGTTTTTGCAAAAGAGAATAAAACGGCAGATCCACTGCTCATAGCTCTGCTCAGTCCGATAGGCATAGCCCCTGCGCCGAACCTCTGTGGTGAAGCGCACCAGCAGGTCATGGTGGGTCTGGCGCACCTTGTTGAGAGGGCCGTCACCCTTGCGCTCCTTGATATAACTCAGCTCCTCCGGCGTCAGTTGTCTTGCGGTAGTCGGGTGATCGATTTCCAGCTGTTTGGCGGAGTCAAACCAGTAGTGCCAGTTCACGTCCTGACACATCCGTGTTTTGAGCTGGTCGCAATATAGAATCCGTATCGCATCTATGCATTGATGAAATTGCCAGCCGGAAAGGCGGTTTTGGCGGCCTATCATCTCAAAATATTGAGAAATGTCAGCATCCGTAAGGCCCTTGATTTTTCGTCCGTTATGCGCCCTAATAAACTCCTCGACGCGTTTTACATACCAGCGTCGCCTCTTCTCGGGTACGGAAGCTTTAATCAGGCAATTCAGGTAGTTATCAAAAAAACGAGATGCCGCATCAGGGACTGATACAGGAGAATCAGACATATGAACCTTCCTTGTTCTTCGTGGTGGGCGTCCTGCCCGGAAATGACTGCATTTCGATTAATGCTAGACCGAATCGCATGTTCGCACAATATTCCGATTCCACAGTATTACCAATACTGAAGAATCGTTCTAATACACTGTTGAGGCTGATAGGCCGAAAAAAACACAACAAATATTGAAGGACAGTTAGACGTGTAATTGCAGGGAAATAATAGACTAATTCCTACAAAGAATAACGATTATCGCCAATAGTTAAAGCGGCAAAAATATGATAGAAAAGCGAAGTCAGCTGAGCTGACAACATAACGAAGTTAATGTTGCTCAACTCCGAAGACTTCGCTAGGACATTTCTATTTTGCCGCGAGCTAGTCCGTAAGTGTAATGATGTTAAAAATAAAGTAGGTGGCCCCAACGTGACAGGGCTGAGGATAAATGAAATGGATATGGACGCTCGCCCCAACAAGTCGTTAATGCTGACACTCACTGCCGTTCGTGCAGCATAACTCTCACGTTAGGGCTTAAATATGAGACATTTAATTTTTCTACTGTTAGTTACCACATTTCCTGCTTTTGGTGCTGAGATAAATTGCCAAAATGCCATTACAACGCCTGAAGTGAATGAATGTGCTCGCCTCGAACTAGAAAAGGTCGAGGTAGCACTAAACTCCACCTATAAATCTCTCATGAAAAGACTTTCTCAGCCAGATGATGGAATGGAGAAATACTCCGAAATGAGGAAAGGGCTACTTGAAGCGCAACGCGCATGGATCAAGTTCCGAGAAGCAGATTGTCAAGCAATTTACACAGTGCATGCAACCGGAACAATCCGAACCGTTGCGTACCTCACCTGTATGAAGCAGCGAGCAGAGCAACGAATAAAGGAACTCAATAACTATGGGGTATAGCA
>JBFEUI010000024.1:0-31721 GCA_041547565.1 Thiohalomonadaceae bacterium | reverse complement strand
CTTGAACTCGGGGGTGATGATCTCGCCATCGAGCAGCTTCGGCTTGACCGACTTGAAATACTCGGTGGAGGCCAGGTTGATCAGGTAGGGCGACTTGAGCTTCTTCAGCTGCCGGTTCAGCCCCTCGGTGATCGTCTCGCCCCAGAACTCGTACAGGTTCTTGCCGCGTCCGGTGTCGATCTTGCGCCCCATCTCCATGCGGTAGGGCTGCATCAGGTCCAGCGGCCGCAGCAGGCCGTACAGGCCGGAGAGGATGCGCAGGTGTGACTGGGCGAAGGTGAAATCCTTGCTGCTGAAGCTCTCGGCATCCAGCCCGGTGTAGACATCGCCCTTGAACGCCAGCACAGCCTGCTTGGCGTTGTCCGGGGTGAACGGCGTGTGCCACTGCTCGAAGCGCTCGAAGTTCAGCTCGGCAATCTTCATGCTCACCTGCATCAGTTCGGCGATATCCAGCGCCGAGTACATGCGCGCCCGGTCGATCAATACCTGCGAGTCGTCCAGGTAATCGGGGATGGTAAAGGTTTTGGTCTTCGGCGGTGTGTCGTAATCAAGGGTCTTGGCAGGTGAGATGACTATCAGCATAACGGTTCACATAATCGGTTTGTAAGGAAACAGGTTACTGGAATTTCCAGCACGCTCAAACCATAGAGATTGGGCGGTCTTTCGCTGTTATCAAGCGGAGTGATCGGCGCGCACGGCGCGCCCTATAGCAACTTTCCCGTGGCCGCCAACCGCTGCTGCAGTTTTATCTGGTTGTGCCGCTCCCTGCGCTTGGCATCGAGGTACTCCTCCCGCTCCAGCTCATGCAACTGGATGGCATGGGCCTCGTTCATATCGAACCAGCTGCGAATACGTGCCTCGAAACGCTCATCCGCCGACAGGCCAGTGGTATCGAGGAAGGCCTTCAGCGCCAGGTAGTAACGCATGGCATTGCGCTCGATCACACCATCCACACCGCCGACATAGACCGGCTCACCGCTGTCCGTGTCACCGGTCACGCTAAACCCCACCTTGTCCCTGCCGAGTGTCGCCAGATAGGCATCGGTGGCCAGACGGCTGATAAAACTGGAGCGGTAGGAGGAGCGTATCCGTATGAAGCTTTTCTCCCCCGCGGGCATCGCCTCCAGTTCGATGCGGTAGTCGCGGGTGCCCATTGGTCCCTCCTCGGCACTCAGCAGCATGTGCACATAGTCATCGCTCCGACTGATGATGCGGTAACGATAATGGAGCTGGTAGACATCATCCGGGGCTTCATAGAACTTGCGCCCGGCATAGAAGGTCAACCGTGTCTGATTATCCTCGGTGTGATAGGTACAGGCCTTGATGTTGAAGTTGAGCGGCATCACCTGGCACCAGTTGGCAGGGCTGGACAGTCCATCGGCAAGCCCGGAAAAGGCGTGGTCGACGAGTCCAAAGGCCTCGGCGGCAAGACGCTCTCCCTCGCCGTTGGAGCGGACAAAGATCGGTGCACCGAACACGCTGCGCAGCTGTCCCTGCTGCACCCTCTGGTACAGCTCGGCCAGGGCAGACGACGTGCCGACATTGCTCCAGGCCAGGGCGGGAAAAGCGAGGCAGGCCGCCAGGGCCAGACGCCAAAAGAGATGAAACTTCATTAGGGATATACCGATGGCCAGCCGGCCATATTGCTAAATGCCCTGCCATGGTAATGGCAGAACGTCATTCAGGGAAATCATGTCAACGGCGCGCCTTGTCTAACCCTTCCATAGGGCGGCCCATGGCCGCCATCCCCCGGCGCGCACGGCACGCCCTATAGCAACTTTCCCGTGGTGCCATCCACGGCGCGCACGGCACGCCCTATAACAACTTTCCCGTGGTGCCATCCCCGGCGCGCACGGCGCTCCCTATAGCAACTTTCCCGTGGCCGCCATCACCGGGAATACCTGGCGTAGGTGGCACGATCCATATCCACCACCTCGACGGTGATGGATTTCGCCGGCAGAGCCTGCGCCCGTATCGCCCTCAGCACCGCCTCACTGAGCCGCCGTTTCTGCTCGACCTCCCTGCCGCCATGAATACGACACTGCACATGGATAAATGGTTCACTCTTACCGGCAGCACGGTAGTGGACGAGCGGGAGTGCGCGTACCCGGATATGGCTCTCATCGAAAAGCTGCGTCCCCGCCGTCGCCTGATGCAGCGCATCAAGCATTGCGTTGACCTGTTCCCCGGTTGCAAGGTCCTGGGCATATTCGACGATCAGGTGGGGCATGGGATCACTCCACTACCTCATAGCCACCCTCGGCGATCGCCTTGCTGATCGCCGCATACTGCGCCAGCGTATCGCGCTCCGCCTCCTTGTCTGCGGCACCGATGAAGCGACGGATCTCAGCGGCCGCCTCTTCGTGCTTGCCCTGTTTCCACAGCGCGTTGAACAGCGCGATCGACATCATTCCTGAACCCGGCTCCACCTTTACCAGGCGCTCGTAGACGATCTGCGCCTCGGCATACATCCTGTCATAAAAGTAGGAACCACCGAGCATCATTAATGCCGTGATGTTGTTAGGCTCAGCCGTCAGAATTTCCTGCAGTACCATGCGGGACTGTTCCTTGTTACCTTCCTCAGAGAGGTCCCGTGCCTTTTTCAGTAATTGTTCAACGTCGTTTTGCATAACCATACCCGCGTAATCAAAGTCCCTGCATGCCTGCGCCCTACAATGCCTCGAAACTGGCCTCGCCCGTCGACTTGTCGATGGTCACCTGCAGTTCGCAGTAGGCCTCGTCGCACATCCCGTCGCCGCCACCGCAGGTGGTGCAGCTGACGATCTCGTTAAAAAAGACACCGACCCTGGCGATGATCCGTCCCTCGTCATCACTCACCTCATTGACGATGATCCCCAGGTCGCTGTCATCGAGCCGGTTGCCCTCGCCGATGACGTGCGCAATCGGCAGCACATCACTGCGCAGGCGCTCCAGTTCGCTCTTCAGGGTGGCGGAAAAGGTATCGCTGTTCCAGGCGTTCAGGGATTCGTTCAGGGTAACCATTGATCACGTTCTCAATCTTCGGGGGAATTCAGTTCACATAGGACGGCCCGTGGCCACCTATTCATCGGCGTGCATGGCACGCCCTATCCTCATTCATTTCACATGGCGGGCCATGGCCGCCGTCATGCATTCATTTCATAGGGCGGGCCGTGGCCGCCGTCATACCATTTGTAAAGATAGTGTAAGGGAAAGACGCCCGTGAATCACATTGGACGGCTGGAGGTCGCCAATCGTCGGCGCACATGGCACGCCCTATCTTTTGCATAGGGCGGCCCGCGGCCGCCGTCACACCTGCAGCCCTTCTATCTCGGCGACCAGCGCCTGATCCGTGGTAAACAGTACACCATTGCGATTCATGAAGGTCGAATCGGCACGATTGAGATCAAGCGGCTGACCGTAAAAATCTGTCGCAACCGCGCCCATCTCGTGAAACAGGCAGGCAATGGCGGCAAAGTCCCACACACTGCCGCCCCCCTTCTGTGGCTTGGGAAATTTGAAATAACAGCCCGGTGGGTTCTCCAGCACCCAGCAGCCGTTCATCACCGCACCGCCCTTGTGCAGCGTACGCAGCCCTGACGCACCGGTTCTCTCGGCAATGGCTTCGAAACGTTCGAGCAGTTGGTGATAGTACGGCTGCTCCTCCAGACTGCGGTCACACACCAGCGTCAGCGGCCGGCCCGCCAGCGAAGAGGCGGCGGGAAGCGACCACGGTTCACCGTTGCGCATCGCACCCTGCCCCTTCACCGCCGAGTAGAGGGTTTTGGTCAACGGATCACAGATCACGCCGAGCAGCGCTTCACCCGCGCGCGATAGCAGGGCAATCGAAACGGCGTAACCGGGCACGCCCTCGATAAAGGAGAGGGTGCCGTCGATGGGATCGACACACCAGAAATAATCTTTGTTAAACCGTGAGCCGTCGTCACCACGCTCCTCGGTCAACAGTCCCAGTTCAAACTTTTCGCAGCCTGGCTGAAGCGCTTCGACAATCATCGCCTCGCTGCGCAGGTCCGCCTCGGTCACCACCTGCGAGGCCAGGTTATCACCACCCTCCTTGATTCGTACCTCGACTTTCTTATCCGCATACGCGGCAATCAGCTCGCCGGCATTTTTCGCCGCGTTTATCGCACACTCGGAAAGGTATTGAAGATCATTGGGCGATAGATGCATTAAATCCTTCCGTTATGAAAATAGTAACCAGATCATAGGGCGCCCCGTGGGCGCCGATCCAAGGCGGGCACAGCCCGCCCTATTGTGAACGAGTTTGGGCTACAACCTGCCGTGCGATTCTTTCGCTGTAGCCGTGGATCTTCCAGTGCCCCGGACTCCAGCCCTTCACAAAACGGTGAAAGTCGGTCCAGGCCACCGGATAGAGCGCACGCCACTCCTGTTCCAGCTCGTCGGGATCAATGTCACTGTCGCGCAGCTTCAGCGCCGTGCGCAACTGCGCAAAGTAGTAATCGAGCAGCTCGGTTTCATAACGCTCGCAATCCTCTTCATAGAGACAGCTGCCGATGAAATAGGCGACATCCTTCATGCCGCAGCCACCGCCGACATACTGAAAATCGACTGCGGCCACCGTTTCCCCATCTTCAGCAAAACAGAAATTGGCCAGCTTGGCATCGCCGTGCACAAAGCTCCGGTAGCGTGCCGTGTTCAAGCGCTGGTCGATCACTGCGGCCGCCGCCTTCAACGCGGCATCATCCAGCACCTCCAGCTCGTCAGGCCGTGTCGCCAGATGCCAGTAGGTCCCCACCTGCCACAGACCGCTTGGCGCCTGCCCCATGTAGGTTGCATGAAAATTCGCCAGCCAGCGCAGACAGGCCTGCATCTCGGCCATGCTCACCGTGCCCTTGCGCAGCGGAAAACCGCTGGCGTCGAGATCCTCGAACACCATCAGGAACTCTTCTTCCTCCTCTTCCAGGGCAAAACATTGAGGCACACGGCAGCTGTCGTTACACTGCTGTGCCCAGTGCCGATACCAGGCGCTCTCCACATGGTAGGATTTTATTTTCCGCTGGTGCGAGATATCGGTATTCCAGCCGCGCGGATGGTGCGCCTTGTCCGGCAGCTTCACATGCTTGATCACCACGCTTTTACGATCACACCCGGTCAGGCCGTAACGCATGATCTTGCCGTAGCCGCTCCACAGCGACTGGATATCTTCTATATGGAAAATTGTTTCAGCGCCCACAGCCTGGCGGGCGACTTCCTGGAAGTTCTGATTCATTCTCTAGTGACCGCCGTACGGTACGGCAGTCTTTGTCCGGTCAAAGGTAGCTGTCATGCTATCATTAATTTTATATAAGCTTGAACACGCCGCATCGGATTCAGCAGCACCTGTTACGGAATAAACGATGAGTTCCAGCCTTACCAAAGTCTGCATCATTCGCCACGGTGAGACCGACTGGAACAAGGAAAGACGCATCCAGGGCCAAATCGATATCCCGCTCAATGACACCGGTCATGCCCAGGCCCTGGCCATGACCTACAACTCGACCCACTTTCGCTTCTCCGCCATCTATAGCAGCGACCTGTGCCGCACGGTGCAGACCGCCCAGGGTATCGCTGAACGCGAAGCACTTCCCATCATCCAGAAAACAGAACTGCGCGAGCGCCACTACGGCATCTTTCAGGGCGTCACCAAGGACGAGGCCCCGACAAAACACCCCGAGGTCTATCCCCTCTATGCGGCGCGTGACCTGCACTACGATTTTGAAACCGGCGAGAGCCTTGTCGATTTTTCAACACGCATACTGGATATCTTCGACTGGCTGGTGCGCCACCATGAGAATGAACAGATCGCCGTGGTCAGCCATGCCGGTGTGCTCGATGTGATGTACCGCCGTGCCACCGGACGGCCGTTGCACACCGAACGCGACTTCCACATCCCCAACAGCGCACTGAACTGGCTGCACCATGACGGCCAGGGCTGGCACCTGGACCACTGGGACGATCACCATCACGCCAAACACGTGCTCATGGACCCGGTTGAATGAGTGAACAGCGACAGCAGCTGATCTAGCTGCGCAGCGGTGTGGGTGGCCAAAAGGAGTGGTGATCCGCCTGGCACTATTAAATTAAACCAGCCACGCAGGGATTTTTTACCACCCGCGCCACCATACAACTGAAGCCATCCATGCGTTCAGCTCTCATTCAGCCTCCCTTCCTTAAGCTGTGGCTCAAACAGGAACAAAAAGGAGCCACGCCATGAAAAAGCTGATTGTCATTACCACCGCCCTCGTCTCGGCCACCCTGCTCAGCGGCTGTGAGCACATGGTGGTCCACCACCATGGTCATCGCCCGGTGGTGGTTGTCGATCACCATGATCGCCGCGAATACCGGGATGTGCGCGTCATCCATCACGACCGCCGCCAATCACCGCCGCACCATGCCGACAGACCGGTGGTGGTGAAAAAGAAGGTGGTCGTGGTCAATCCTCCGGCCCGCGGTCACCGTGAAGCACACCATAAGACGCATCACCGCCCTGACTCTACGGCGAAGAAAGTGGTGAAGGTGAAAAGACGCGTGGTGGTCAACAAGAACGCTCGTAAACTGGAACGTCACCACGAAAAGCGGGAAGCGCACCGTGAGGACAAACGCGAACAACGCCAGGCGCGTAAAGAACACCGTCAGGAATCACACCGCGAAAATCATGAGACCAACGTTAAAAGGAAACATAAAAATGAGAAACGACGTGAGCGTCCACAGCTTGAGTGGGTGATGTGACAGTTGCGTGCAAGCACGCCTTTACGTGAAGGGTGAGGAGCGAAGGGTAAACAAGCAGCGGCCATGGGCGTTATTCGGCGCACACGGCACACCCTATTTGAGGATCAGCGCAAGGCCCGAGCCGATCAACACCACGCCGATGGCCCGGCGGAAGGTCTCCTGGCTGATGGTGGTGTGGATGTGGCCGCCGATATACATGGCGATGGCCATGACGGGCAGACCGGCTGCGACGAGGATGAGGGTCTGCGACGCGTACAGGCCTGTGGCGGTGTAGCCGACAATGCGGCTGGCGCCGTCGATGAAGAAGATGGTGGCGATGGTGGCGCGAAAGGCGCTCTTGTCGAGGCCGCGGATGTGCAGGTAGATGACGTAGAACGGTCCGCCGGTGCCGAACAGGGTGCCGATGAGGCCGCCGAGGCCGCCGGCGGGAATGGCCCACTTGCGGCTGGCGTGGCCGTGGGGCTGGCCACCGAACAGCGAGTAGAGGGCATAGAGCAGCACAAAACCGCCGAGGAAGCGGGTAAGCAGCTCGGCATCGATGGTCTTGAACAGGTAGAGCGCGGTGCCGACGCCGATAAAGGTGAAGGGCAGCAGCGGCAGGATCTCTCGCCAAGCGATGGCGCGGCGGTGTTTCAGGCCATGGGAGAGCGAGGCGATGTAGTCAAGCAGGCCGATCATCGGCACCACGATGGTCAGCGGCAACATCATCGCCAGCAGCGGAATCGCAATCAGCCCCGAGCCGAAGCCGGTAATGCCGCGCACCACGTAGGCGACGATAAGGATCGCGGTGGCGAGCAGCAGCTGGACGATGGAGAGGTCTTCGAGCATGGGGCGCGATTGTAACATCAGGCGGACATGGCCGCCTGATGGTGAAGGGTGAGGTGTGATGCGTGAAGAAAAACCTGCTCGGCGTGCATGGCTCGCCCTATAAACCGGGTAGGCTGCAACATAGGGCGCCCCGCGGGCGCCATTACGTCAGGAGTGAGACGTGAAGTAATTAAAACTCCACCTCTCTCTTCACTCTTCACCCCTCACGCTTCACCCCCCTGAAATGCAGTCCCCTCCCCACCGCCAGTGCGGTGACGGCCAGGGTGTAGACGATCATCGCCCCGGCGGGCAGATCCCACAGCGCGGCAAAGGCCAGCCCGAAAGCGTAGCCGACCACGCCGATGCCGTAGCCCCAGGCCAGGCCGTAACCGTTACGGTGGCGCACCGCCAGCGCCGGCAGAATCAGGGTGGCGAACACCAGGTAGACCCCCACCAGTTGCACCGAGGCGGTGATGGCCAGCGCAAACAGCAGGTAGAACACCAGCGAGGCGCCGCGCCGGGCGAAGCCGAACCAGGCACCGAGGATCAGCGCATAGAGGATGGCGACCGGTATCAACTGCGGGTAGGTCACCCACAGGATCTGCCCGACCAGCAGCTCCCTGAGGTGCTCGCCGCCGTGAGGATTGGTGGCCAGCAGCAGGATGCCACCGCTGGAGGCAAGCACGAACAGCGTGCCGATCAGCGCCTCCTGGATCTGCGGCCAGCGCTGCTCGGTGAAGTTGAGCAGCAGGGCACCGAGCAGGGCGGCGGTGACCGCCACCGCCTGCACCTGCCAGCCGCCCGGCTCCCAGTCGAAGCTGTGGGCGGCGATGAGACCCAGCCCGGCCACCTGCGCCACCGCCAGATCAAGGAAGATGATGCCGCGCGCCAGCACGCGGCGGCCGAGGGGCACGTGGGTGGCGGCCACCAGCAGCCCGGCCACAAAGGCCGGGCCGAGGATGGCCGGGTCCAGCGCCTCCCAGTTCACTTCACCGCTCCCAGCAGGCGTTCGAGTGTCACCTCGAACAGGCCGAACAGGTCAACCGCCCCTTTTGCGCCGCCCACGGTATAGGGCAGCTCGACCACCGGGATACCGCTCATCTGCGACAGGCGCCTGGCAGCGCGTTCGCTCTGGTAGGCGGTATGGACAATCATGCCGGCAGGCTTGTTGGCGAGTTCACGCCTGAGCCCGGCCAGGTGGCCGGCGCTGGTGGGCAGGCCCGGCCTGGGCTCCAGGGCTCCGGCGATCTCGATACCGAGCCAGTCGCACAGGTAGACCCAGTCCTTGTGGTGCACCACGATGCGCGCGCCCTTGAGCGGGGCGGCCATCGCCTCCCAGCGGGCGATGGCCTGCTGCCAGCGGCCGCTGAAATCGGCCAACCGCTGCCGGTAGTAGTCAGCGCCAATCGGATCGAGCTCGGCGAGGCGCGCACTCAGTGCCCCGGCGATCTGCAACAGGCGGCGCGGGTCGAGGTGCACATGGGGATTGCCCGAGGCGTGCACATCGCCCATGCTGCGATCCACCTGCTCCGGGATCTCCAGCCGTTCGACCACGCTTGCCGCCTCGAAATGACCGGGCTGGCCGCTGAGCACCCGCCTGTTACCCGCCTGGCGCTGCAGCATCGGCAGCCAGCCGATCTCCAGCTCCGCCCCGCTGCACACCAGCAACTCGGCACGGCGAACCTTGGCGATAAGGCTGGGCCGCGCCTCGATGCGGTGCGGGTCCTGGTGGGCGGTGGTGGCCGCGTAGGTCTTCACCCGCTCGCCGCCGACCTCCGCCGCCAGCGCCGCCCACTCCGGTTCGCAGGCAAACACGTTGAGCTGCGCCGCCGCGGGCAGGGCGGCGGCCAACAACAGCACGACCGCCACTATTTTGATTAATCCCTTCATATTCTCTCCTTAGAATTTATGGGCGCCGTGCGGCCCCAGGCTCATCACGTACTGCACGGTGAGGATGTTGTCCGAATCCTCGTAGGAGTCATCCTTGGCGTACTGCAGCCGCAGGCGGCTGTACTCGCTGTAGGAGTAGTCGAGCATGACGGTGCTGCGCGTCGGGGTATGACCCTCGTCGTCCAGCCCGGCCTCGCCCAGCACCTCCTCGTCCGCGCCCTCGTTATCGCTGTCGAGCTGGTCGTAGCGCAGACCGACGCGCCAGCGCGGCATGAACTGGTAGACCGCCTGGGCATACCAGCCGGACTGGGTGCCGTCGTAGCGGGTGGTCTCGGGGGAGGCGGAGCCGTCATCCATCACCACCGTGCCCTCCTCGTCACGTACGAAGTACTCGGCCTGCAGCTTGAGGTTGCGCTCGATGGCATTGCCGTTGGGGGCCCACTTCCAGACAAAGTCGATACCGCTCACCGTGCTGTCACCGCTGTAGGTCGGCACCTCGGCCACCCCGCCACCGTGGACGTGGCCACCGGAGGTGCGCCCCTCGATCTCAGCCTGCCAGTGGGACAGGCCCAGCTGCCAGGCGTGGCTGGCGCCGACATCGCCGCCGAGCTTGGCGAACAGGGCGCTGGCGCCCGCCCCGTCATTGCCAGCCCCGCCGGCAGGGAAACGCTCGCCGCGGGTGATCTCGCCACCAAGCCTGAAGTAGAGATCGGTGGGGGCAACCCAGCTCACCTGCAGCCCGTCGTCGCGCAACTGGTCGCCGAACAGGCCGCGGTAGACCAGCGGGGCATCGGCAAAGTCCCAGGCGTGGGGGTGCTGGTCGTTGAGATAGCCGATGCCGGAGAAGAAGCGGCCGCCCTTGACGGCCAGGCCGTTGCCCAGCGCCAGGGTCTCGATATAGGCCTCCTCCAGCTCGACCTCGGTCTCGCCCTCGTGGTCGTGCAGCACGGCGGTCATCTTGCCGTAGTACATGTCATCGACATTGGCGCTGACAGCCAGCTCGTTGTGGCCGAGGTGGAAGCCCTCCTCGCCGCGACCGGCCTCGCCGCCGAGCATGAAGCCGGGTAGCTCGTACTCGGTGTCGTTGTCATAGGCGCTGTAGCGCCCATCGAGGATCAGGCTGATGTCGGGATTGAAGCCGCCGCCCTCAGCGGCCGGGGCGGCACCGGCAACAAGCGCCAGGGAAAGGGCCATGGAAACAGATGTATTACGCATGTTTTTTCTCCAATACACAGCAGACGCCGCACGGGGGTGCGCCGCCTTGAATTAACGGTGGTTTGTTTTCAGGTGTGTGGCTTAGAGAAGGCGCGGTGGGGCGCGCGAGGCATAGAGGCGGAAGGCGCCCCGTGTCAGCGGCTGCGTCGGCAGCGGCTCGTTGTGCAGGGTGATGGCCGTGATCGCCGGCAGTGCGGGCAGGCTGGGGGTGATGGCCTGCCCGTGGCCATTGGCGCTGAGGCAGACCTCGCACACCTCGCCCGGATCATGCTCATGATAGCCGTGCTCGAGCCAGCCCCATTGCGAGAGCAGGGTGACAACCGCCAGCAGTGTAATAAGCAATCGACGCATCTATTTAGACAGGGAACAGGTGGAATGTATGTGCCAGGGTGCGGCCCGCGAACATCGTAGAACAAGCAGTCTGAATAAAACGCCTTGTAGCGTCAAGGTGTTTGTAACGAGAATCATAATCACTGCTATTCTTAGTCTATTTACTGGGATTTATGGAGTCACCCATGGCTGTCGAACTGCGCGCCCTGCTGCTTGCCGCCCTGTTTGCCGCCCCGCCCCTGCTGGCTGCCGAGCCCCAGACCGCCACCTTTGCCGGCGGCTGTTTCTGGTGCGTGGAGCAGGCCTTCGACGAGGTGGACGGGGTACTCAGCACCACCTCCGGCTACGCCAACGGCGAGACCGACAGCCCCAGCTACAAGCAGGTCTCCGCTGGCGGCACCGGCTACACCGAGGCGCTGCAGCTGCAATACGACCCGGAACAGGTCAGCTACGAGACGCTTTTGCAGGTGTTCTGGCACAACCACGACCCGACCGACGGCGGCGGCCAGTTCTGTGATCGCGGCGACCAGTACCGCCCGGCGATCTTCTACCACACCGAACAGCAGAAACACTTGGCGGAACTCTCCCTCAAGGCCCTGCGCGCCAACAGGCCCTTTGCCAAAGCGGTCGTCACGCCCATCGAGCCGCTCAAGGTGTTTCACCCGGCCGAGGAGTACCATCAGGACTACCACAGCAAAAATCCGATCCGCTACAACTTCTACAAGTACAACTGCGGCCGCCCGGCCCGGCTGGAAACGCTGTGGGGCAAGCATTAACCTTACTCCGCCTGCTGGAATAGTGCCCTTTTTTGCCCTGCGGGCTTGATGTGGATCGTTTCACCTTCCCTCTGCCATCGGCTAACATGGCGCCCCTGTTTCCCTGACGACTACCCGAGCAATGAAGACACATGAGCTGTTGGGCCAGTTGAGCGGCCTGCATCAGATGATGACCCACCTGGCAAAGTCGGTGCCCGAGACCGACTGCTACCGCCGTTTCCACCCCGAGCTGCCGCCGCTGGCCTGGCTGCTGGGGCGCGCGGTCTACCTGGAGACCTACTGGATCCGCGAGGTGCTGCAGCAGGATGCGGACATGACCGCACGGGTGCGCGACTTTT
This sequence comes from Thiohalomonadaceae bacterium, assembly GCA_041547565.1. Classification (GTDB taxonomy): domain Bacteria; phylum Pseudomonadota; class Gammaproteobacteria; order Thiohalomonadales; family Thiohalomonadaceae; genus JBFEUI01. The sequence goes on along the minus strand of JBFEUI010000024.1, from coordinate 19,636 downwards.
TCGCCCACGGCGTCGAGCCGACCGAGGAGTTGGCCGCCCAGCTGCCGCCGCTGGAGCACTTGCTCAACTGGGCACTGGAGCTGCAGGATGAGAACCTCACCCGCCTGGCCAACCCGGGCATGCTGCCCGAGCACCCGATGCTGGCCAGCGGCCGCCTGCTGCCGATGATCCTGCAGCAGGAGGCGGTGCTGTGCGAGCAGATGCTGGCCCAGCTCACCGAGCGCAAGCTGCAGGAGGTGAGCGGTTACCAGGTTGCCACCCCGATGCAGGCCATTGCCCCGTCCGAGGATCACGCCGACCTGCACAAGGGCCACTACCGCATCGGCGCGCGCATCGAGGATGTGATGGCGCGCGACAACGAACTGCCGCCCAACGTGGTCGAGCTGCACGCCTATCGCATCGACAAGATCCCGGTCTCGAGCGGCGCCTACCTCGGCTTTATCCAGGCCGGCGGCTACCAGGAGCAGGGCTTCTGGAGCGAGGAGGGCTGGGCCTGGCGGCAGAATCAGCCGGCCCACCCCCACCACTGGCGCAAGGATGTCAGCGGCAACTGGTACGGCATCGGCCTGGGCGGGCCGTTCGACCTTATCGCCGAGGACCCGGTCAGCGGCCTGAGCCACTACGAGGCGCAGGCCTACGCCAACTGGGTCGCCACCCTCGGCGGCAAACTGGAGGGGGCCGTGGTGCAGCACGAGTACCAGTGGGAGATCGCCGCGCGCACCCGCGAGCTGAGCCAGTACGGCCGCGCCTGGGAGTGGTGCAGCAACCCCTTCCACGCCTACACCGGTTACGAGGCGCCGAACGACAGTGAGGCGGCCACCGCGTTTGACGAGAGCCACTTCACCCTGCGCGGCGGCTGCCTGCACACCCAACGGGTGCAGCGCCGCTCCAGCTACCGCCACCATGCACGGCCGGACCAGCGTTTTCAGTTCGCCGGCACGCGGCTGGTGTTCCCCGCCTCGAAGATGGCGTGGCATAAATAATCGCCGGATGGCGGGCATGGCCCGCCCTATATCACCGAAACATAGGGCGCCCCATGGGCGCCGCCCGGTGAAGAGTGAGAAGTGAAGGGTGAAGCGATAAACCCTCGGATGGCGGGCATGGCCCGCCCTATATCACTCAAACATAGGGCGCCCCGTGGGCGCCGTTAGGTGAAAGGTAAAAAGTGAAGCGAAATACCATCGCTCTTTTCACACCTCACTCTTCACGCTTCACCTTATCCGAGCGGTTTAAAAGCGACCATTCGCCACCATCATTAAATGTATGAACAAAACCATCCCCGCCCCCAGCACCCTCACCCTGAACAAGGCACGCGATCGGCTGAGCGTCTGTTACGACAGCGGCGTCTGCTTTGAGCTGCCGGCCGAGTATCTGCGCGTGCGGGTGCCCTCGGCCGACGTACAGGGCCACGGCGGCGTCGGCAAGAAACTGGTCAGCGGCAAACGTGACATCAGGATCGATAGCGTCGAGCCGGTGGGCAACTACGCGGTGCGCCTCGTCTTCTCCGACGGCCACCACAACGGCATCTTCAACTGGAAAACCCTGATGAGCCTGGGCGTGAATCAGGAGGAGAGCTGGGCCGCTTATCTGGCAGAGTTGCAGGCGGCGGGCAGGAATCGAGACGAGGAGTGAGTGCCACCCCACGGCGTTGGTGAAGGGTAAAACGGTAAACCCTTCGGATGGCGGGCACAGCCCGCCCTGTATCACCGAAACATAGGGCGTCCCGTGGGCGCCGCCCGGTGAAGGGTGAGAAGTAAAGGATGACGGGTGAAGCGATAAACCCTTCGGATGACGGGCACGGCCCGCCCTATATCACCGGAACATAGGGCGCCCCGTGGGCGCCGCCCGGTGAAGGGTGACGAGGAATGAGTAGCGAGTGAACAGGATTACTATTTTCCTCGTACCTCGTTACCGGCAACTTTAGAGTCGGTCAGGGTGCGTCAGCTCCCTGACATCATATTGTCAGATAAAGGCTTCGCCCAATCTGACCTACAGAAACCTAATTTTTACACGGTCATTAATCCCGGCGCCTGTTTTCTTTTATCTTGTATCTTTTCTCTTGTATCTCTTTATTTATAGTGAAACGATCCCCTTATGAATCCCTCCGAAACCGGCCTGCCCATCTCTGCGCGCGTCTCTATCCCGTGGAACGAGATCGAACTGGAGGCGATCCGCGCCAGCGGTCCCGGCGGTCAGAACGTCAATAAGGTCGCCACCGCCGTGCACCTGCGTTTCGATATCGCAGCCTCCTCGCTGCCCGACTTCTACAAGGAGCGCCTGCTGAAGCTGAAAGACAAGCGCATCAGCAAGGAGGGCGTGGTGGTGATCAAGGCGCAGCAGTACCGCAGCCAGGAGAAAAACCGCGAATCAGCACTGGCGCGCCTGCAGCAATTGATCAAGGGCGTGGCCACCGTTCAGAAAAAGAGAAAGCCGACCAAACCGACACGCAGCTCCCAGCGCAAGCGTCTCGACAGCAAGAGCAAACACGGTCAGCAAAAGGCATTGCGCAGGAAAGTCCTCAGCTGAATCCAGTAATTATATTATGACACCAGACAATCGCGACTAACTTTACAGGAGGGTGTAGCCGTCTGGGTGTATGGCTGGCGCCATACCTTCCCCGGCACAATCAATAGTTTGGACAATGCAGCAAGGAGGGGGGTTATGAAAACCGGTTCAGTCATTATTGGTGTTGTCATCGGTCTGCTGATCATGGGCATCATGGTTTTTGTCACCATGCCGTCAATGATGATCAATGTGCACAAAAGCCCTGTTGGCTTTGATGAAACCGTTGCCGCGGTGGAACAGGCCGTTGTTGCCCAGCAGGGCTGGAAGGTCGCCAAGGTCTTCGATATCCAGAAAAACATTCTCGACGCCGGCCACAAGGGAATGACCCGGGTGAAGATCGTGACCCTGTGCAATCCGCACTACGCCAACCGCATTCTCAGCGACGACAAGGACAAGGTGGTCACCACCATGATGCCGCTGGGCATTGGTGTCTACGAGACCAGGGATGGCAGCGTCTATATGTCGGAAATGAACGTCGGGCTGATGGGCATGATGTTCGGCGGCGCCATCGCCGAGGTGATGGGCGATGCCTCCAGTGACATTGCCAAGATGATGGCCGCGGTTGCCAGCTAGTGCCTGTTCGGTTTGTTGACCGGACTCATACCACCGCCATGACGTTGTATTCATAGCGCTTGCACAATATGATTGCGCAACAGTACCCCGCATTGGCGGGGTACTTTTTATTTACCGGAACGCGAATAGACCACTCCTTCCATGGCCCTCAAAGCAACCATCTTTAAAGCCGATCTCAACATCGCCGACATGGACCGCAACGTCTACCAGGACCATGCACTGACCATCGCCCGGCATCCCTCGGAAAACGACCTGCGCATGATGGTGCGCATCCTCGCCTTTGCCCTGTTCGCCCACGAGGATCTCGAATTTACCAAGGGGCTGTGCGTCGACGATGAGCCGGATATCTGGCGCAAGAACATGAGCGATGAGATCGAACTGTGGATCGACCTGGGCCAACCGGATGAAAAGCGTCTGCGCAAGGCATGCGGCCGCGCCAAACAGGTGGTCATCGTCACCTACCAGGCACGCAGCGCCACGGTGTGGTGGGAGCAGGTGAAAAACAAACTCACCCGCTTCGACAACCTCAGCGTGATCAACCTGCCCGATGAGGCGGTGGAAGCGCTGACACAACTGGCGCGGCGCCACATGCGCCTGCAGTGCACCATTCAGGACGGCCAGGCGTGGCTGGGCGACGGCGAGCAGACGGTCGCGGTCGAACCGGTGATATGGAGAACAATGCAAGATACAAGTGACAAGAGAAAAGATACAAGATAACAGTGTTACCCAACCTGCCAGAAGCTACGCTATAGCTTCCTTTTACTTTTATCTTGCATCTTTTAACTTGTATCTCTTTTCAATAGCCATTTTCCGGCGCCCACGGGGCGCCCTATGTTCATCTTTTGATCAAGCATGAGAAGTGAAGGGTGAAGCGAAAGGTCTTTGTCGCCCTGTTCACGCTTCACACTTCACTCTCAAAGACACCGACTCTCTGCGGTCACCATACACGGCGGGTACAGTCCGCCCTGTCTAAATTTATTTTTTCTCCAGCAATACCGCGTGCGCGGCGGCGAGCCGTGCCACCGGCACCCGCGGGGCGGAACAGGAGACGTAGTTGAGGCCGATCGTGTGACAGAAGCGGATCGAGGCGGGATGACCGCCGTGTTCGCCGCAGATGCCGACGCTCAGATCCGGCTTCACCTTGCGGCCCCACTCCACCGCCAGCTCCATCAGCTTGCCCACGCCCTTGGTGTCGAGCACCTCAAACGGGTTGTCGCGCAGGATGCCCGACTTGTTGTACATCGGCAGGAACTTGTTCTCGGCATCCTCGCGCGAGAAGGAGAAGGTGGCCTGGGTCAGGTCGTTGGTACCGAATGAGAAGAACTCCGCCTCCTCGGCCAGTGACTCGGCGCGCATGCAGGCACGCACCACCTCGATCATGGTGCCGAAGCGGAAGTTGAGGCTGATGCCCGAGCGCTGCTCGATCTCGGCGCGGATCTCGTCCACATAGCTTTTGATGCGCATCAGCTCCTCGGCGGTACAGACCTGCGGCACCATGATCTGCGGATGCACCTCCAGCCCGCGCTGGGCGCACTCCAGCTCCGCCTCCAGGATGGCGCGGATCTGCATCCGGTAGATCTCCGGAAAGGTGATGCCGAGGCGCACGCCGCGATGGCCGAGCATCGGGTTGGTCTCGTACAGGGCGCGCACCTTGCGCAGGATCGCCTCCTTTTTTTCAATCGCCTGCTCCACCATGTCCGGATCGACCATGTGGCTCATGGCATCGACCCCGGCCCTGGCATCCTGCGAGCGGCCCAGCAGCGTCATCGCCCCGGCGAGCACCTCGACGCCGCGCACCGACTCGCGCAGGTGATAGAGCTTGGCCAGATCATCCTGCAGCTGGCGCTCGGTGGGCAGGAACTCGTGGATCGGCGGGTCGAGCAGGCGGATGGTCACCGGCCGCGGCGCCATCACCTCGAACAGCGCCTTGAAGTCGGAACGCTGCATCGGGAGCAGTCTTTCCAGCGCCGCATCACGCTGCTCATCGGTCTCGGCCACGATCATCTCGATCACCACCGGCAGCCGGTCCACCTCGTTGAACATGCGCTCGGTACGGCACAGGCCGATGCCGCGCGCGCCGTATTTCAGTGCCCGCGCCGCATCCGGGGCGGTGTCGGCGTTGGCCATTACGCGCAGGTAGGCCACCTCGTCGGCCCATTGCAACAGGGTATTCAGTTCGTTGGAGAACTCCGGCTCGCTCATCGGAATATCACCGAGGTAGACATTGCCGGTGGTGCCGTCGAGGGTGATGCGCTCGCCCTCGCGGATCACGTGCTCGCCGACCACCGCCTCGCGGCGCATCACATCCACATGGATCCCCTCGGCCCCGGCGACGCAGGGCTTGCCCATGCCGCGCGCCACCACCGCCGCGTGCGAGGTCTTGCCGCCGCGGCTGGTAAGGATGCCCTGGGAGGCGAAAAAGCCGTGGATATCCTCCGGCTTGGTCTCCTCGCGCACCAGGATCACCTTCAGCCCCTGTTGCTTGCCCATCAGCTCGGCGCGGTCGGCGTCGAACACGGCGATACCGCTGGCGGCACCGGGCGAGGCGGGCAGCCCCTGTGCCACGGCACTGGCGCGGTGGCCGGTGTCGAGGCGCGGGTAGAGCATCTGCTCCAGGTGCGCCGGGTCGATGCGCAGCAGCGCCTCCTCCTTGCTGATAAGCCCCTCCTGCACCATCTCCACCGAGGTGCGCACCATGGCGGTGGCGTTCATCTTGCCGTTGCGCGTCTGCAGACAGTAGAGGGTGCCACGCTCGATGGTGAACTCGAAGTCCTGCACCTCGTGGTAGTGGTCCTCCAGCTTGCGGCGCAGCTCGGCCAGCTGCTCGCCCATCTCCGGCATCTCCTGCCCCAGGCAGTCGATCGGTTTGGGGGTGCGGATGCCGGCGACCACGTCCTCGCCCTGTGCGTTGACCAGGTACTCGCCGAACAGCTTGTTCTCGCCCGTGCCGGGATTGCGGGTAAAGGCCACGCCGGTGGCCGAGTCGTTGCCGCGGTTGCCGAACACCATGGTGCAGACATTTACCGCGGTGCCGTTGGCCATCTCGGGGGTGATGTTGAACTCGCGACGGTAGTCGACGGCGCGCTTGCCCATCCAGGAGTTGAACACCGCCTTGATGGCGATCTCCAGCTGCTCCATCGGATCCTCGGGGAAGGGACGGCCGGTGAACTCCTCCACCACGTTGAGAAAGCGGTCGCTGATCTCCATCAGGTCGTCGGCGGAAAGACCCACATCCTCGGTCACGTGCGCCTGTTGCTTGACCTGCTCGAACTGCTCGTCGAAACGCTCATCGGGTACGCCGAGGGCCACCTTGCCAAACAGCTGCACGAAACGGCGGTAGGCATCGTAGACAAAGCGGGGGTCCCCGGTCTGGGCGATCTCCCCCTCGATGGTCTCGGCATTGAGGCCGAGATTGAGGATGGTGTCCATCATCCCCGGCATGGACAGGGCGCTGCCCGAGCGCACCGATACCAGTAGCGGATTGCCGGCATCGCCGAAGCCCTTGCCGGTCTTCTCCTCCACCTTGCGCATCTGCTCGCGCACCTGGTCCATGATACCCGCGGGCAACTGCTTGCTCTCCGAGTCAAGGTAATCGAGACAGGCCTCGGTGCTGATGACAAATCCCGGCGGCACGTTCAGGCCGAACTGCGTCATTTCACAGAGATTGGCGCCCTTGCCGCCGAGCAATTTCTTGTTCTTGCCGTCACCTTCTTCAAAGGAGAAAACCTGTTTCTGCACGCTCATTCGCTATTCCTTGTTATTCCCTGGTTAATTACTTCTGCAATGGTTGGTAGCTCGGGCCTGATAGCACTATGCCGATATTCATTGACGTGTTAACCCTTCAATGTGCCCGTGCGGCGTTTCGCATCATTTATCTGGAACAACCAAATGCACTCTGCGCACCTTTTCCTGGCCACACATAAGGGGCAACGCCGGGTATCTGCCTAGTATTAACAGATCCTAAGTTTACGACATTATGTCAGCACACACGCCATCCTTTTCTATACTCGGGCTTGGCACAACACCGATTACACCGTCCCTGCCGTACTCCCGAACGTGGTGATACCGGATGCATCGTGTAACACGTAACACAATTATCCTGAAACAAACGACTATACTGATGGTGTATCCGACATAGAGGGGGAGGAACAATCATGGCACCGGCAAAAAAGAAAACCGTTAAAAGGAAAGTGGCAGCAAAGAAGTCCGTGCGCAAAAAGACCACCGCGCCCAGAAGCAAAAAGGCCGTTAGCAAAAAGAAAAGCGTCGCAAAGAAAAGGGTCACCACCACCCGCAGGGCGGCCGAGGCCAAGCGCCGGGCGCTGAATGCAAAGTTGCGCCAGGATCTCAAGCTTACCCGGGAAACCCTGCGTGCCGTGCGCGCCGCGGCCAAAGAGGAGGTGAAGCTGGCCAAGGAGACCGCGCAGGCCGAGATCAGTTCACTGAAGGAGCAGCTCAATGCGGCACTGAAGCGCGAGAAGGAGCTGATGAAAATGGCCGAGAAGAAGGCGCGCATAATGCTGGCTGCCGGCGAGAAGTGGGAACGGCAACAGCTCAACAAGATCAAGAAAATGGTGACCAGGAAACCCAGGGGCCCGGCAAAAAAGGCCTGACCGTCTATTCTGTCATTTAAAACGGCCCGCAAGGGCCGTTTTTTTTACATAAGTAACGGGGATCATCAGCCAAACCATGGTGAGCGGTCTTTCCATCATTCCGTGCTCTCCAGCTTCTGCAACTTTTCCGGTATCGGATAATCCGGCCAGGCCTGCCTGAACTTCAACAGTGCTGACTTCGCCTGTTCCAGTCGGTTTTCCTCCACCAGCTGCTCGATGGCCTGCAGCCACTGTTCCGGGCCGGCACCTTGCACGCCCATTACCGCCTCTTCCCGCAGCGGCGCGAGACCCTCTTCGGCGATGCCGGTAGTGTCGAACATCTCAGGTGCACTCATCGGTTTTGCGTGTGAAGGTTCCGGTGCACTTTTCGCCTCTGCGGGCGCGGCGCGCAGTCGCTTCTCCTTCTTGAGTTCAGGTGGTGGTGCGGCAGGCTTCTGCGATTGCGGCTGCACGGCGGCCGGGGCCCGTTCCTGCATCCGGGCCGGCGCCTCCTGTTCAACGGCAAAGTCGTCGACCGTCGGCAGGTGTTTTTCCTGGTCCACCATCTTCAGCGTCACGGTCAGGCCCACCATCACCACCGCGGCGGTGGACAGCGGCAGCAGCCAGCGCCGGCGTTTGTTTCTGGCTGCACGCCGTGCCTGTGCCAGCACCCTTTCGTCCAGTGCGGCGCCAGGCTCGGCATTGCGCGTCGAGCGATACAGTTTGCTCAATCGTGGATCGTGTTCATCGTTCACAGACAATCCTCCAGCGCCTGGCGCAATCGTTTCAATGCATAGCGCAATCGGCTCTTGACGGTTTCACGCCCTGCACTGACCAGTTCCGCGATCTGCTCCAGCGTCAAACCACCCTCCTCCTTGAGCATAAACGCTTCACGCTGTTCGACCGGCAGTCGGCCGACCTCGCTCAATAAACGCCGCCCGCAATCCTCGGCGTGGGCGCGCTCGTCCCCGGCCGGTCTGTTATCGGCACAATCATCGGGCTCCAGCGAATCGGCAACGAGACGGATGCGTTGGCGGCGCTGCAGATCAATCTGCAGATTGCGGGCCACACGAAACAGGTAGGCACGCAGCGAACCGCCGCTGATCTCAACTTTGTTGTGAATCACCCGCGACCAGACCTCCTGGTAGACATCCTCGGCCTCGGCGGCACTGGCTGCGGTGCGCAACAGGTAGAGGTAGAGGCTCTGGCGATAACGGTTATAGAGGGTCTCGAAGGCCTTGACGCTGCCCTTGTTAAACCGCTCTAACAGTTGTTCATCCGTCTGCTGATTTTCGCCGTCCATGGCGATTAGAGTAACGAATGCAGCCTCCGCTGACCATTCCACCGTACTGTTCACTGACGCGCATCCAGACTGGCCGCCAGCTTGACCAGGCGCACAAATTCACCGCGATAACCGAAGCGATCTTCACCACGTGCACCGCGTGCCAGTTCCGCCACGGCCGCATAGCCGAACTGCTCGGTGTACTTGCCGCCGCGCAGCAGTTGGCCGAAACCGGCCACCGCGGCACTGAAGCGGTAGGCCTCGCTGGTGGCAGCGATATTCTGCACCATATCGCGCGTACGTATCGGCTGTTCGATCAGTCTGGATTTCGCGCCCTCGGGCTTTTTGTAACGCAGGCGCAGAAAGGCGAGCTCGTCCCGATTCTCTTGTGTCTCGGACCTGCTGGCGTAACGCAGCGGGTCAAGACGGTGCGTATCGCCATCGACCAGGGTGACCTCGTACAGTGCGGTCACGCTGTGGCCGGCACCGATATCACCGGCATCGACCTTGTCGTTGTTGAAATCCTCCCGCGCCAGCTGGCGGTTCTCATAACCGATGAGTCGGTACTCGGCGACCACCGCCGGGTTCCACTCGATCTGGATCTTCACATCCCTGGCAATGGTCTCGAGGGTGGCGCCAAGCTCATCGACCAGCACCTTCTGTGCCTCGTTGATGGTGTCGATATAGGCGTAGTTGCCGTTGCCTTTGTCGGCCAGCTGTTCCATCAGATAGTCATTGTAGTTGCCCTGGCCGAAGCCGAGCGTGGTGAGGGTGATGCCCTTGGCGCGCTGCTGCTCAATGAGGTCCATCAACTGTTCATGGTTCACGGTGCCGACATTGAAGTCGCCGTCGGTGGCCAGGATCACGCGGTTGATGCCGCCCTCGATGCGTGCCTGTTCGGCCATGGCGTAGGCCAGCCGGATACCGGCAGAACCGTGGGTCGAACCGCCGGCACTGAGGCGCTCGAGGGCCGCCATGATGGTGCCCTGCTCATTGCCCGGCGTCGGCTCCAGTACCACGCCCGAGGCCCCGGCATAGACCACCATCGTAACCCGATCTTTTTCGTTCAGCTGCCGGGTCAGCAGTTTGAAGGCCGACTTGAGCAGCGGCAGTTTGTCCTGGGATCGCATAGAACCTGAGACATCAATCAGGAACACCAGGTTGCTGGCTGGGCGCTGTGAGGCATCGATGTGCTTGCCCTGGATGCCGACATGCACCAGGTGGGTACGCGGATTCCACGGCGTCCTGCCCACCTCGGTGATGATGGAAAACGGCCGGCCGCTGTCGTGCGGTGCCGGATAATCGTAGTCGAAGTAGTTGATCAGCTCCTCGATACGCACCGCGTCGGTCGGCGGCAGCTGACCGTGATTGAGGGTACGGCGCACGATGGCATAGGCACCGGTGTCGACATCGATGCTGAAGGTGGAGACCGGTTCGGCCTGCACCGATTTCACACCGTTCTCCAGAATCTTCGCATAGCGCTCCCGGTTGACCCCGGCACTGGGCGGACGTATGGATGCCAGCCCGGCGACACGGCTTCGCATACTGAACTCCTCCATCTTGGCCTTGCCCTCCTTGCGCAGCACGGGCGCGGTGCTGCCCGGCGCTGCCTGATCCATCACGGCCACCTCGGCCTCCCGCGGCTCACCTTGGGGTGTGGGCCGGGGCCTGGCTGCCGTGTTGGTGGACGGCGTTGTCACCTCGTGCTGCGCCTTTTGCTGCGACTCATTGATGCCGTTACAGGCGGCCACGGCCAACATCACGACAATGATAAAGGCCGGGCGGATGAGCGGGTTGTGTTGTTTCATGGCGGTTCTCCTTGTTGGTTGCTGTATAGGAGAACGCACGAAAGGGGCCGATGGGGTTAAATGGATTTAAATACATTCCAGCCGCCCCAATTGTTGATACATAGCCACAAGCGAAGGACAGGCGGGAGGATACAGGGCCATGACCGATAAGTTCGATAAAACCGAGGAACAGTGGAAAGCGCAGCTGAGCGACGAGCAGTTCCACGTCTGCCGCCAGAAAGGCACCGAACGCCCGTTCACCGGCATCTACTGGGACAACAAGCAGGCCGGCAGCTACCGCTGCGCCTGCTGCGGCAGCGAGCTGTTCCGCTCCGACACCAAGTTCGACTCGGGCACCGGCTGGCCCAGCTTCTGGGACGTGGTGGACAGGGAGAAGGTCAATCTCATCGAGGACAACACCCACGGCATGCAGCGCATCGAGGTCACCTGCACCCGCTGCGGCGCCCACCTGGGCCATGTGTTCAACGACGGTCCGGCCCCCACCGGCCTGCGCTACTGCATCAACTCGGTGTCGCTCGACTTTAAGCCGGACGGGTAACCCTCCCCTCTCCACATCTCCCTGCTGAAACGCGCCTCCCGCCGTTCAGCCCCGGTTCAGCATTGCTGGTGAATACTGCAGGCGTGCATCGGGCAATCCGCCCGCAACCAGATAACAAGGAGGCACGCCATGAACACCAAGCTGATCTCTGCCGTCGCCCTGGCGGCTGTTCTGACTACCGGCCTGACCGTGGCCGATGAGGCATCCGCGGCCCAGTACCGCGTGGTCAAGGAGCATGTCGATGGCGACCGCGGCAAACACCGTGAGACCCGCCACCAACAAGACCGGCGGGGAGATATACATATCAACAAGCGGGTACGGGTAGAGAAACACGTATACCGTGACCGCCACCGTCACGACCGCGGCCTGCATCGCGGGCATAAACGGGGCGATCGCTTCGAGCGCTATTACCGCTACCACCAGGGCCGCGACTACTACCGCCCCCGCCACAAGCAGCACAGCCGCTGGCAACACAAACGCCATCACCACCATGGCGATAAATACCAGCAACGCCACATCGAGCGCACCGAGCACCACCATTACGATGACGGGCGTCCCCGCATCCGTTTCAGCATCGACTATCACACCGCGATGTAACCGTGCGTCTGCCGACAGTGACCGGGTCGGAGTAACTGGCCTGCTCCGACCCTTGCAGAGACATAAGGAGCACGATCATGAAAACTCGAATCCTTGTCCTTGCCACGCTGACCGTGGCACTGGTCGCCACCCCGCTCTACGCCGGACACGGCCATGGGCACAAACGCTATCGCGCTGATGAGGATGTCATCATCACGCGCGCCCGGGTGGTGGATGTAAAACCGATTATCGAGGTGGTGGAGATACCCACCGAGCGCCGGGAATGCTGGACCGAGGAGGTCGAACACCGCGGCGGCCGCAGCAGCGGTGCCGGTATGGTGGTCGGCAGCATTATCGGCGGTGTGCTCGGCAACCACGTCAGCCGTGGTGACGGTGTCGCCACGGTGGCCGGCACCGTTATCGGCGGTGCCATCGGCAACGACATCGAGCGCAACAACAACGCCGCCACACGCACCCGCAGCGAGCGCCATTGCCGTGTCGCCCACGACTACTATGAAGAGGAGCGGGTCAGCGGCTACCGCGTGACCTTCCGCTTTCACGGCGAGACCTTTACCCGCCGCATGGATCACGACCCGGGCAAGTTCGTTCGGCTGAAGCTAAGAGTCGGAGCGGCATTCGATTAGGCCCATTTGCCACGCAGGGGTGAGCGTGTATGCTTGGCATGACAGCCTGATCTGAAGAGGAATATGCGTGAAAAAACTGTCCGTTCTGCTACTGCTGCTGACCTCACTGCTGAGCGGTATTACCGAGGCCCGTCCGTTCTGGGGTCAGGGTGAACACCATGCACAGCGGCAGCAGGAACGGTTCGAGACACGCCGTCACGGCAAGAGCCTGGATGAGGCGGTCGAACAGGTACGCCGCCGTACCGGTGGACGTATTCTCAATGCGCAGACCGTCAAACAGAACGGCACCCGCATCCACCGTATCAAGGTGCTCACCCCAGACAATCGCGTACGCATTCTCCGGATTGAGGCCGATGAGTGATGCGCCTGCTGGTGATCGAGGATGAGGCGGCGCTGCTCGGACAGATCCGCGAACGGCTGGAGGCAGAGGGTTTTACCGTCGATACCAGCGGCGACGGCGAGGAGGGACTCTACCTGGTACGCGAGTATCCCATAGACCTGGCGGTGGTCGACCTCGGGCTGCCGGGCCTGCCCGGACTGGAGGTCATTCGCCGATTGAGAGAGGACGGCAAGGACCTGCCGATCCTGATCCTCACCGCCCGCGGCAAGTGGGAGGAGAAGGTCACCGGCCTGGAGGCCGGCGCCGACGACTACCTGGTCAAACCCTTTCACATGGAGGAGTTGCTGGCCCGCATCCGTGCCCTGCTGCGCCGTGCCGCCGGCACCGGGCGCAACCTGCTGCACTTTGGCCCCATCACCCTGGACACCACCAGCCAGTCGGTCACCCTCGCAGATACCCCCCTGGAGTTGACCGCCTTTGAGTACAACATGCTCGAGTATCTGGCACGGCGCAGCGGCCAGGTGATCTCCAAGAGCGAACTGGCCGACCACCTCTACCCCCACGACGATGACCGGGACAGCAACGTCATCGAGGTGCTGATCGGGCGGTTGCGCAGAAAACTCGATCCCGACCAGCAGCTGCGGCCCATTGAGACCCTGCGCGGACGCGGCTACCGCTTCACCATCGCCGCCTCATGATCTCGCTCACCACGCGTGTCACCCTGAGCGCCGTGGTGGTGCTGGCCATCTTTATAGCGCTCACCGCCCTGGCGCTGGAGCAGGCGTTTGAACAGAATGCGCGCAACGCCATGCGCGAGCGGCTCGCCGCCCAGCTCTACCTGGTGATGGCCGATGCCGAACTGGACGCCGCAGGCCGGTTGCAGATGCCCGATACGCTCGGTGAACCGCGCCTCAATCTGCCCGGTTCCGGCCTCTATGCCTGGGTGCGCAGTGGTGCCGGCAAGGTGCTGTGGCGCTCCGCCTCCAGCGTCGGCTGGCAGACAGAACCGCCCCTGGCAGAGCGCAACTTCGCCCGCATCGCCGTTGGGCAAAGCCCCTATTTTCTCAGCTCCCTCGCTATCGACTGGGAGACCAACGGCGCACTGGTGCCGCTGCGATTTTCCGTCGCCGAAGACCTGAACGCATTCACACAGGAACTGGCCCGCTACCGCCAGACGCTGTGGACGTGGCTCGGGGCGATGGCGGCGTTGCTGGTGGCGATACTCGCCGGCACGCTCATCTGGGGCCTGCGTCCCCTGCGCCGCGCGGCCGCCGAGGTGGCGGCCGTGGAGGCGGGCGCGCAGGAACGCCTTCAACTCCGCTACCCCAGGGAGCTGCAATCACTGACCGGCAACATCAACACCCTGCTGGCGCACGAACGGGCGCAGCAGTTGCGCTACAGGGACGCCCTGGCCGACCTGGCGCACAGCCTGAAGACGCCGCTGGCGGTGCTGCGCGGCCTGAAACAGGACGATGGCAACAACACCGCCGTGGAGGAACAGGTGGCACGCATGGACGCTATCGTGCAGTACCAGCTGCAGCGTGCCGCCACCGCCGGACGTTCGGCGCTGGCCGCGCCCATCGAGGTGGCGCCTGTGACCGGGCGGCTGCTCAACTCCCTGGACAAGGTCTATCACGACAAGGGGGTTAAGGTGGAACAGCGCATCGCTGGCAACGCCCGCTTCCGCGGCGAAGAGGGTGACCTGATGGAACTGCTCGGCAACCTGCTCGACAACGCCTTCAAGTGGTGCAAAGGTGGCGTATGGCTCAGCGTTGGCGCCACCTCCGACAGGCTGCACATCAGCGTGGAGGATGACGGCCCCGGCATCAGCCCCGGGCAGCGCGAGGCGATCTTCGCCCGTGGCGTGCGTCTCGACGAGGCCACACCCGGCCACGGCATCGGCATGGCCATGGTACGCGACATCGTTGCAGCCTACGGCGGTGAGCTGAGCATTGATGGCTCCAGTCACGGCGGTGCCCGCATCACACTCTCCCTGCCCGGCTGACGGCCCTCAGTTCACCGCCCTGACCCTGATCGCCACCTCGTTGGAGCGGCCGTGGTCATCCAGCACCGAGACGGTGAAATCCCCCGCCGCGGCCGGCCAGAAAAAAAGCTCCCCCGCCCTTGCCTGCCCGGCAAGGCGGTTATCGACAAACCAGTAGAGTCTTTTCACATCGCCATCGCTCACCGCTTCAAACGCGATGCGTTCCTCGGCCAGCCGGTCGGTGCGCAGGGTGTAGGTGATCGCCGCGCTCGGCGAAGTGATTTTCGGGGCCGCCCCGCCGCTCGCCTGCTGCTCCAGGGTGCATGCCTGCAGGAAGGGGGGCGGCAGACGGCGCTTTACGCCGGCCTGGCGAAAAATCTTCAGCAAATCGGAGGGCCAGAACTCAAACACCTCACGCCGGGTGGTCGCCGGGTCGAAGTAGCAGGCGCGCCGGCCGCTGGCCCTGTCTATCGGGACCGCCCGGTGCACCGTGGAGACCTTAATGGGGGAGATGCCGGGGATAAACCAGCCGGGTGCGGTTACCGGGCAATAGCGCCCCGGCAGGTCGCCGCTGTCGACGCACATCTCCACCCGCCGGACATTCAGGGCTTTAAGCGTGACATCCTGTTCAGCGGCATCGCCGCGCATCCTGAAAAGCCCATCGAACAGGTCGAACAGCAGCGGACCGGCGGCAGTACGCCCGACGAAGGCGGGATTCCCCTCACCGCTGAAATTTCCCACCCAGACGGCCAGCACATAGCCACCCGACACCCCCACCGCCCAGGCATCACGAAAGGCATAAGAGGTGCCGGTCTTCCATGCCACCGCCCTTTTTCTCGCCACAACGCCGGGCAGCCGCTGCGGGCGTGGCGGCGGGTTTTCACGCAGCATCTCCAGGGTGATGAAGGCCGCCTCGGGCGTCAGCAAGCGCTCACCCCCGGGCAGCGTAGCCCCATCCCGCATCATTTTGATCGGTTTGAGCTCACCGCCATTGGCGAGCATGGCATAGAGGCCCGCCAGCTCCTGCATGGTGACCTCCATCCCGCCGAGGGCCAGAGCCAGGCCGTAGAATTCGGGTTCACGCATACCCTGAATCCCCGCCTGCTGCAGAAACCCGTACAGGCCGGGAGGCTGCAGTGCGGCGGTAAGGTTTACTGCCGGCACGTTACGGCTTCGGGTGAGGGCATCCCTGGCCAGAATCGGGCCGAGAAACTGCTGATCGAAATTCTCCGGCGTGTAGGCACCGAAGCGCTTCGGCGCATCCTTGAGCAGCGTCATGGGATGAATCAGCCCCTGGTCCATCGCCAGCGCGTAGACAAAGGGTTTCAGTGCCGAGCCGGGGGAGCGGGCGGCACGGGTGCCGTCCACCTGGCCGGCGATTGCGTTATCGAAAAAGCCGGCCGAACCGACCAGTGCCTCGACCTCCATACTGCGGGTGTTGAGCAACAGGGCCGCGGCGTTGCGAATGCCCTCACGGCGGTGCCGTGCCACATAGCGCGCAATGCCCGTCTCGATGAGCCGCTGCAGCGGCAGGTCAAGGGTGGTGGCGACGCTGCCCGGACGGGTCGGCAAGCCGTTGACAAAATGCGGTGCGTAAAACGGCAGCTGCTCGGGCGGCCGCACCGCCAACGGCAATTCCAGCTGTGCCCGGCGCGCCTTGTCCTCGGGGTGTTCTTCCACCCAGCGCCGGAACAGCCTGGCCCGTGCCAGCGCCAGTTCGCGGTAGCCGGACTCGCTGGTAGGGTTGCGCCGGACCGGGTTCTGCGGCACCACGCTCAAGGCCATGGCCTCGGGCAGTGTCAGGTCCGCGGCATGTTTGTCAAAGTAGATCAGGCTCGCCGCCTCAATCCCCTCGATATTCCGTCCGTAGGGTGCAAGGTTGAAGTAGGCGGCCAGAATCTGCTGTTTGCTGTAGTGCCGCTCGATCTGGATGGCTCGCAAAATCTGCTGCAGCTTGCCCGGCAGGGTATGGGCATGGCCGTAGCGCAGCCGCGCCACCTGCATGGTGAGTGTGGAGCCGCCGACACGCTGTCCGCCCACAATGTAGGTCTGCCAGGCCGCCCGCAGCAGGGCAGCGAGGTCCACACCGCCATGCCCATAGAAGTCCTGATCTTCATACAGCAGGGTGGCCTGGAGCATTGCCGGCGAGACCTGTGCCGCTGCAACCTTCAGCCGATAGCGCTCGTCCGGCGCCAGCGCCATGCGCAGCAGTTTGCCGTTGCGGTCAAACCAGGCCGTTGAATAGCCGACGTGGCCGTCGAGCTGCGGTCGTGGCAGCAGCAGCCAGGCACACAGCGCCGCCAGCACTAATCCTGCGCCAAGCCTGAGAGCGCCCCGCACCGCTACTCCGTTGCACTGACGCTAAACAGTTCCGCCACCGAGCGGGCATAGACGCTGCGATTGTACATCGCCTCGGCATAGGCCGGCGGCACGCTAAACTCGCCCGCTGCAGTCAGCTTGGCCCGGTAGCGCAACTCGGTAACATTGCTGCCGAAACTGCCGTAGAACACCACGCGATCTTCACGAATGTCCACATAATCGGCACGCCAGTGGCTGGCCTGGCGCGGCACCGAACTGCGTATCACCTCAAATCCGCCCGGCAGCAGGTCAACCACGGCAACATTGCTCAGCCGTTCACGCTCAAGGGCGCGGACACGCAGCCGCACCGTCACCTCCGCACCCTGCTGCAGAGCGGTGATCGCTTTGCCGTTCTCATCGAGATAATCGCGCTGTATCTCCAGGCCCCGGCTGACGGCCTGGTGCGGCAGTTCCCTGTCAAAACCGACCTGTGAGACCTGGAAGAACAGGGGCTTGTCACCCTTGATGGCGACTTCTGTCGCCGCTACCGACGGCCTGGCACTGACAAACGGGGTGCGCTCTGCATCCAGCCGCTTCGCTGCCGCCCCACCAACCCGTTCGCTGATGGCGATCTGCTCATGGGCCACCGGCCCGAGCAGCGCCCTGCTGTAGGCACCCAGCGCAAGAATGGTGTAGGCGGAGCCGATGGTGTTGTAGCGGCCGCCGAACACCGGTTCCACCAGCTCACGGATACCCTGGCCCTCAAGCGCGCGGAGTTGCTGCGGGAAATGCCGGGCCAGCAGGTAGAGATACTGGGCATCACGGGTCAGCGGCGAGTGAAAATCAGTGTAAGCGTCCGCTTCACCGCTGCCGATGCGATAACCGCTGACAAGGCTGTTGGCGTCAGCCTCTTTTTTCAGCAGCTGGTAGGTGGCCGCCATGTAGACCGCCACCAGATCCTTGCGCCAACGTTTTTTGTATCGTGTCTGCAACCACTCCTGCAGGTGCACCAGCTCGTTGGTGGTGACCTCGCCGCTGCGGGTCAACAGGTAGATTGCGCCGGCGCGCACCCGCGCCGACTCCAGATCCGTGGCGGCACGCGCGGCAACACTGCGCAGGTAGCCAAGCCCGCGGCTGTACATCGCGCCCGGCACCGCATACCCCTGCTCCCGGGCATCGGTCAGGAAATGCATCACGTAGACCGACGGGAAGTCCGCTGTGCTGCGCCCGCCAGGCCAGAGGCTGAAGCCGCCATCGGCCAGCTGGCGCGGGCGCAGCCGGTTGATCAACACCTCCACCTTTTTATAGGTCTGCTCGGCCTCGCCGGCAAAGCCCGGGTGCTGCATCAGGCCGATCAGCGGGAACACCTGGCTGACCACCTGCTCGGTGCAGCCGTGCGGGAAGTTCTCCAGGTAGTTGTTCAGACCGTCAACCAGCACCAGCGGGCTGCCGGAAGCGGAGGCCTGTTGCTCGGCCAGCTGGGGATAGAGGCGCCGCGGCAATGCCACCTCCAGCTCGGCATCCTCTTCATAGCCACTGGCAAAGCTGGCCATGTAGGGTACGGCCGGCCGCACGCTTAAGGTCGCCGTGATGCGGCTGTCTTCCTCGCCCATGCGGGCGGTGAAACCGATCGAGGCCGCGCCGGGACGCTTGCGTGCCCGCAGCCGGAATTCAGCCCTGCCCTCGCCCCCCTCGGCAACGGTGAGCGTCACCGCATTCTCACCGATAATCTCGATGTGCTCCGAGGCCTCGGCAGTAAGGGTAATTGCCGCCTGCTCGCCGGAACCTTCCACCAGATTGGCCAGCCCGACAGTGACGTCAAATTCATCACCGGGGGCGGCCACGGTCAACACGTTGGGCGAGATGACAAACGGGCCCCGCACCAGGGTGTGCGTCTGGGACGCCCCCATGGCCGTGTCGGCCACGGCAACCGCCATCACCCGCAAGCGGCCGCTGAAGGATTCGGGGACATCGAAGGTGACGCTGCGCTGCTCCGGCCCGCCCTCGACGATACCCGACCAGAAGGCCACCGCCTTGTCGACCTTGCGTGCAAAGGGATTGAGGTTGCGCCCCAGCGCCATCGCCATGGCCTCATCGGCCATGCCACCGCCACTGGCCGAAAGCTCACGTATCAGGGCGTATTCGGGCAGGATCAGGTCCACCATCTGCTGGGTGCCGACCTCCAGCGCCCGCTTCTGCAGGAAATGCTCCAGCGGACGGGGCGTACGGTACCTGGCCACCTGCAGAATACCCTCATCCACGGCAAAGATGGCCATGCGTGCGCGCTGTGAGGCAGTGTAGGCGATGCTCATCGGCTTGCCGGGACGGGCCACCTCCGGCACCTCGATAGCAACGTCGACACGACGCTTGCTGCGATCGATGGTGAACGGCGCCACCGCGTAGCTTAGCGGACTGACATAGATCTCCGGCGAGTCT
>JBFEUI010000023.1:0-32289 GCA_041547565.1 Thiohalomonadaceae bacterium | reverse complement strand
GGCATGAGTCGTAGTACAGCAACGCGACGAGTTGGAACGATAATGTCATGGTATAACCAAATTAAGCAGCTATATCTAAGCTTGGAATAATGATTGGGGAAACAATGGGGTCAGAGTAGTTTGATTGCGTTGAATATTTGGGGAGGTACATTCAGACCCCTATTATAATTAAAGGGGGCAGAGCCCTTTTGATGTGAATAACGAAAAGTAAATCCAGGGAGACTAATAACAAGAATGGAAGCATTTATCGGGATGATAGCCTTTGCCGCATCGTTTCTCTTTTTCGCAATATTTCTCTATCAGCGGGATGAAAACCGCCGTTTTCAAAATGCACGGGTAGTCGAGGGACGTATTATTGATCTGAAGCGTGCCCGCAACGGTGGGCATTACCCTGTAGTCGAGTACTCGTTTCTGGGTGATACAAGACGTTTTAAAAACAGTATGTCTATCCAGGGTGCCAGTGTGGGACAGAGGATCGATATTGAAGTGGCCGCTGATGGCCGCGCCAGGGTGAGCACGATGGGGAATTCGGTGGTGCAGTATGTTCTGCTTGCGGTAAGTCTTGCTGGATTCCTGTTTGGATTGTTCATGATAATAAAGGGAGAGAGTTTATGACGGAAGAAAAATGGAGTGATTCAAGGAGTGGCTTTGTCTCGCCTCGATATGTGTTGATGTCGCTGATGTCAACAGTGCTGGTTGCAGCGGGTGGGCTAGGCTATATGTCAGACAAACCGGAGATCGGCAGTCTGCTGGGTGACTACCAGGGTATGTTGCAGGGGAACTGGCAACTTCTTCTTGCTGCAGGAATTATTGTCGGTGTGTTGAATTTGCTGCTCACATTGAACCGTAAATAATAGGGGGCTGAACCCCTGGTGTTTGGGGTCAGAGTAATAACAGCTAATCCAGGGCCAGAACATATTATTTGCTAATATTGGAATGAATGTGGTGGGACATTGCTGATTCACAAGCTGAATCGACTGCAACGTCACCTTTCTTATTTCGTGTCAGATAACCGGAAGCATGGCGCCCGACAGGAGTGGATAGAATGAGTAGTCAATCGGCAATTCACAGTATGGCGGTGTTTTGTGATTTTGAGAACATTGCGCTGGGTGTGCGTGATGCCCGTTATGCGGCCTTCGATATTCAAAAGGTTTTGGAGCGTCTGCTACTCAAGGGCAATATTGTAGTGAAGAAGGCCTACTGCGACTGGGAGCGCTACAAGGAGTTCAAGGCAGTGATGCACGAGGCTGCGTTTGAGTTGATAGAGATCCCGCATGTGCGTCAGTCGGGTAAAAACTCTGCAGATATCAGAATGGTGGTTGACGCGCTGGACCTGTGTTACACCAAATCGCATGTGGACACCTTTGTCATCATCAGTGGGGATTCCGATTTCTCGCCGCTGGTAAGCAAACTGCGTGAGAACAACAAGATAGTGATAGGGGTTGGCGTTAAAAACTCCACCTCTGATCTGCTGATGGCGAGCTGTGATGAGTTTATCTATTACGATGACCTGGTGCGCAAGGCGGAGCGACCGGCAACTAAACGCAAGAGCACCAAGAAGGCGGGAAAGAAACCTGCGGCCAATGCTGAGGATGTGAAGCGCCAGCAGGCAATCGATCTTGTGCTGGAGACGGTCGCCGACCTGTTTGCCGAGCGCGGCGAAGAGGAGAAGGTGTGGGGCTCGATGGTGAAGCAGACGCTTAAGCGGCGTAAACCTGGATTTAGTGAGAGTTACCACGGTTTTCGCAATTTCAGTGAGTTACTCGAAGCGATACAGTCACAGAAACTGTTGCAACTGGAGCGTGATGAAAAGTCCGGCGGTTATGTGATCACTGCGATCACGGAATAATCAAAAACCAGATCAGAGCGCAATATTTCCTAATATTTAGCGATTAGTGCGCTCTGGGTCCTGTTTACTCTATGAGCGCGTCAAATCTACAAGCTAACTCATTGTTTGTGAACAATAAGTATTACATTTACATCGTTCCCGCTAATTTCTCGGTAATTTAGGTGAACAAGGCGTATGCTGGGCCTTCATAAACAACCACAATGGACAAGGTCCGGGGGCTGTAATGGAAGGCATCAGTGACATAAGAATTAGCGGCCTCGATGAGAGGCGACCACCACGCATACGCGACAAGCCGTATATCGACCTCTACTTCAAACTCATCCATAAGGCACCGGCAGACTGGTGTGCTGAATTTAATCAACGCGTTTCCAAGGGGAAATATCCGGTAAAAATCGATCCTTCCGCAGGGCTGTTTATTGAAACCTGGGTACGTAACCCTGACGAAATTGCAGGGGTGCTTGATGGGCTTAAGGCTGCAGTTAGCAAGTGTAGTGAGGCGTATGTCGCCCGTATTGAGGCTGAGGCCAGCGCTGCCGCAAACGTGGGGGTTAATCCGGACGATGTGGGTGAACAGGGACGATTAAACCGTATCATCGCCGGCCTGAATTTCGATATTGAGATGAATAACTAAAGTGGACCGGAGACGTATGCTGGCAAATATTAGTGATAATTTCACTCTAGCACCTATTTCTTATCGCATGACCATGTTGGAGGTGTGATGGAGCTTGTCATAGCCGCATTTGTAGCAGGCGTACTGGGTACTTTGGCAATGGATTTGCTGAACAATCTCGTCGCCCGAACGGGAGTGTTTCTGAAGATAGATGTGGCGATGATAGGGCGGATGGCCGCGGGTTGGACACACGGGCGCTTTCGTTATGGGCATCCAGACGAGATGGAGCAAGTCCCCAACGAGATGATTCACGGTTATCTCGCGCACTTTACCATTGGCGTGGGCCTTGCGATCCCGTTTGTGATTGGCTGGGGTCTTTGGGTTGGCGGACCTGCATCACCGGTGTGGGCCGTTCTTTATGGTGTCGCGACAACGGCGGTTTCCTTCTTCTTCGTTTACCCCTCGATGGGACTCGGAGTTTTTGGCAGAAGGTCGCCGGAGAGGCTCAAGGCCTTCATCACCCCGATCGCCAATCACTTTTTCTACGGAGTGGGTCTGGCAGTCGGGGTCGTACTGGTATGAAACAAAAGGGCGTCGGTGACAACTGTTAATGCTTTCGATTACCAGAAGTTACTGATTCCATGATTGGCCTCGGAAACAGCGCCACAGAGCATTTTTCACTAATACTCTAATCCATTGTCCTCTGGTCCGGTATTTCTAGCCGTCACGCCGTGCGATCCATATGGTGTGTGTGGCCCCCTTGCCACGGTGTGCGCGAACCCGTTGCTCTTCGACCAGAAAGCCGAGGTGCCTCAGGCGTTCGGCAAACAACGGTTCCGGTCCAGCCGACCAGACCGCCAGCACGCCGCCCGGGCGCAGCGCGGTGAATGCCGCCTGCAGTCCATCGCTGCTATAGAGCCAGTTGTTGTTGCGGTGGGTCAGCCCCTCGGGGCCGTTGTCCACATCGAGCAGGATCGCATCGTAGCTGTCGCGCCCTTTTTTGATCAGGGTGGCAACATCGCCCAGGGCGACTGAGCTGCGCGGGTCATCCAGCGGGTGGGCGGCGAGGTGTCCCAGGTACTGGCGGTTCCAGGCGGCCACGGCCGGTACCAGTTCGGCCACTGTCACCTCGGCATCAGGCCCCAGTTGCCGCAGTGCCGCGGCCAGGGTAAAGCCCATGCCGAGCCCGCCGATGAGCACCCGTGCCAGTGCATGCCCGGCAAGGTGGCGGCAGCCAAGTTCGGCCAGGGCCTGCTCCGAGCCGTGCTTGCGGCTGCTCATCAATTCGCCCTCGCCGCGGATCACGATCGAAAACTCCTCGCCGCGTTGGTAGAGGCGCAGTTCGCCGCCGTCGGCCGGGATCTCGCTGCTGTCGATCAGGTTCCAGGGCTTCATCGTGGTCTCAGGGTGGTGGAAGGGGCGTGCGCTGTACGTGCGATTCTACAGCATGGCGTGGTTATGCCGTTAGCGATCTATTCACGTGGCAGGGCCCCGTAGCTGTTATCATAGCGGCCATCGTCACTGCCGCCACGACCAGCAAGCCAAAGAGCCCAATGTGAAAACCGATTTCTCCCGTTTCAAACTCGCCCCAGCCCTGCTCACCAACCTGGAGTCGCTCGGCTATCGGCAAATGACGCCGATCCAGGCCGAGGGCCTGCCCCATGTGCTCGCCGGCAGGGATCTTATCGCCAGGGCAAAAACCGGCAGCGGCAAGACGGCCACCTTTGGCCTGGGGCTGCTCAACCAGCTCAACCGACGTAGTTTTGCCGTACAGGCTCTGGTGCTCTGTCCCACGCGGGAGCTGGCCGATCAGGTGGCCCGAGAGCTGCGCCGTCTTGCCCGCACCAGCGCGAATACCAAGGTGGTCACCCTGTGTGGCGGTGCGCCCTTCGGACCGCAGGTCGGCTCTCTGGAGCATGGCGCCCATATCGTGGTCGGCACACCCGGGCGCATTCTCAAGCACCTGCAAAAGCGCACCCTCAGGCTGGATGAGGTGAAGGTTGTGGTGCTGGATGAGGCTGACCGTATGCTCGACATGGGCTTTTACGAGGATATGGCGACGATCTTCTCCGCCACCCCGCCGCAGCGCCAGACACTGCTCTTCTCGGCCACCTACCCGGAAGGGATCCGCGAGCTGAGCAGCGCCTTTCAGCGCGAACCGGTGGAGGTGACCGTCGAGTCGCAGCACAGCGAACGCCACATCACACAGCGCTTCTACGAAGTGGACAAGGGCAAGCGTACCCGCACGCTTGCCGCACTGCTGGCGCAGTACCGGCCGGTGTCGACTGTGGTCTTTTGCCATACCCGGCAACAGTGCCAGGAGGTGACGGCAGAGCTTAGGCAGCGCGGTATCCAGGCGCTCGCCCTGCACGGTGATCTGGAGCAGAAGGAGCGCGACCTGGTGCTGGTGCGTTTCGCCAACCGCAGCGTGCCGGTGCTGGTGGCCACCGACGTGGCGGCTCGAGGGCTCGATATCAAGGAACTCGAGGCCGTGATCAATTACGAGTTGCCGCGCGCCCCCGAGATCTATGTCCATCGCATTGGCCGCACCGGCCGGGCCGGCAGCACGGGGCTGGCGCTGAGCCTGTTCATCCCCTCCGAGGCCTATCGCGTGAATGCCATCGATGAATACCAGGGCGGCAAGGTGCAACTGGATGAGGTGCGCAGCCTCGAGCTGCCCGAGGGTTTCAGCCTGATCCCGCCGATGGTGACCCTCTGTATCGACGGCGGGCGCAAGGAGAAGCTGCGCCCCGGTGATATCCTCGGGGCGCTTACCGCCAACGATGCGGTGCCAAGGGAAAACGTGGGGAAGATCGACATCTTCGATCACGTTGCCTATGTCGCCATTGACCGCACAATACGCAAAAAGGCGCTGCGCGTGCTTTCTGAGGGGAAGATAAAGGGGCGGCGCTTTAAGGTGCGGGCGATTTCATGAGTGCGCCGGTGTTACTGGTTTCGGTTTCCTGCCGTGGCTGATGCTACGACATGCCTCACGCGATGAAGATCTGCGCTACGCTTGTTTTGCTCTTTGCTTCGTATCTTGCCCACGCAGATGCAATCACCTGTGATGTGTTAGGTAACGGTAATGTGCGCGTAAAGATGAAAACCCCGCATCCCGAGCATGCCCTGGTGTATCGCCCCGACGGCGAAGTGGTGTGGCTGCAAACAGGGCCGGAGTATATTCACCGGCAGATTGAAAATTTCGGCGCACTGGAAGAGTGGCTGATTACCCAGGAAACAGAAGGTACCGTGTGGCTGGACGGTAAAGCGGTAGTTCAGCCGGTCATTAAAGGCAATGGCAGGTATAACCTGTACATTGCCAGGAATCTCGAGACGGAACCGGAAAATACGTATTTTATTGAATGTTATTTCGTCATTGAAAATAAAAATCCAAGGATGGTCGAGCTGGATCCCTATGCGTGGCGGGGGGTGCCCATGGCGATGGTGATCGCCGACTTCCAGCAGTCCGACGGCGTTTTTTCCAGTTTTATCTGTGATGAACTCACCAATCGCCTGACTGACGAACCACTGGTCTCATTGCAGTCATTGAACGCGATAGACAGGAAATCCCGCGTCTATGCCTTCGGGGTCTGTCTCTCCCCAGAGGCGGGTATACCTGCAGGTCTGGTTGAGGGCGTCAGTCGATATTCAAAAGACTATCCGGAATTGGTAAATGAGATTACCGCCGCGGCGGGAGATTAAGGAAAAAGCGGGGTCAGCACACGCGTTTCTTGTGTACTGACCCCGTTATTTTATTCATTTTTTGGTGTAAGGCCGCGGGGCATTCGACGCCGTCAGAATTTATAGGCACCGCCGACCGAGAAGGATGACGGATTTCCGCCCAGTGTGGTTTCCACCTCATCCCCGTGGCCGCCATCGATACCCTGGTATGCAGCATTGTTATCGTTGTTTGTCGTGGTGTACACGGCGTATATCTGCGTGACCTTGTCCAGGTTGTTGAAAATGCCGAGGGCAAATTGCGTGGCACCTGAGGAGTCCTGATCCTTGTAGTCATCGGCAATCATGGTCTGCACGCGCACGTTGGTGGCCTTGGTGATATTGTACGCCGCATTCAGGCCATAGGCATCGCGATCATAGACATTGTCGTCGCTGTCGGTGGCCTCGTAGATGGCGCCAAGGGTGAACCTGTCTATGTTGTAGCGTGCGGCAACACGCAGGTTATTCACCTTCTCCGCACTGTTCACCGGGTCCAGCGACCACTGCTCGATCGCGGCACCCAGCGTCAATTTCTCTGCCTGGTAGGTCAGCGAGGCGCTGCCGAGGTCAAAGTCATTGTCATCGAGGCCGCCGCTGGTGTCCTCGGCCGGATTGCTGGTCGAGTACATGGCCTGCAGTTCGAGTAGATTAAAGTTTTTGATATACAAAACCGCATTGTCGGCCCGGTCGTTGAGTACATTGCCGTAGCCGCTGTAGGCGCCGAATATAGCGCGCCGGTCGCCCACGGTATCACTGAACATGCCCCAGCGTGAGCCCAGTATCTTGGACGGTGTGTCGTGGTGGCCGATGCGCAGTTCCCCCAGATTGCCGCGCACGCCAACAAAGCTGTTGCGCTTGGCAAACTCGCCGCCACCCTCGGCGACATCAACCTCCTGCTCAAACTGCCATAACAGCATTGTTTGCTCGTTGTACCCGTGTTCACCCTTGAAGCCAATCCGGGATGAATTGTTCGAGATGCTGGTTTGGCGATCCTCGCCGTCAACGTCCGGGTCACTGTAGTCAACCGACAGGTGGACCTTGCCGTACAGTTCAAGTTGTTTGCCAACCAGTTCGATGGCGTGGCTCATTGCAGGTAGTGCAAGGGCAATGACGCCACATAGCGCAGTACGTGATTTATTCATCATGCTATCCTCCTTCAGCGCCTTTCCCCACTCTATGCTGAGCGGTAAAGAGGGCTGTGTGGTGTCTTTGAAGCGTAGCAGAGGATTGCGATACTGTATGGGCAGGTGATAAGCATTCCCTATAAATATATTCTATTGAGTGCGATAATCGGGGCTCGAGCTTATTCACTGTTTGGTGCCGGGATAAGGTGTATGCGACGGTATGGACCCATTCACAACTATCGATGAGGCAAAAAGAGCGATTGAGGCGTACATGGGTAGTGCGGATGATTTTGTATTGCCGGTATCTGATGAATGGCTCGACCCTGCCGGGATCAACATGGCGATTATCACCGATGCCATCCTTGCGAGAGGCTGGGAACCTGCCGGCTTTGAGCAGAAGGACGGGTACAGGGTCTATCGCTACACAGAGATGCAATAGTGTTCGGGTGCAGGACGCCCGGCTGTTTACAATACGTATATTGAGTCACGCTAGACAGCGATGCTGACTAATCGGCTCCGTTTAAAGAGGATAAGGAATGAGTGATCTGCCCAACTGCCCACAATGTGGCTCAGAGTACACCTATGATGACGGCACCAACTACGTCTGCCCCGAATGCGGTCATGAGTGGTCGAAGGATGCGGCGGTAGAAGTCGAAGACGCGTTGGTGGTGAAGGATGCGAACGGCAATCTGCTGGCCGACGGCGACAGCGTGACAGTGATCAAGGACCTCAAGGTCAAGGGCTCATCCTCGGTCGTCAAGGTGGGTACCAAGGTGAAGAATATTCGCCTGGTCGAGGGCGATCACAACATTGACTGCAAGATTGCCGGTATCGGTGCGATGAAGCTGAAGTCGGAGTTCGTCAAGAAATCCTAGCCTGAGCAGGTGGGAGGATGAATGGGGTATCGAACTATAAGGAGCTTGTTGGTGCTTTTCACCCTCCTTCTGTCCGTTCATGCACGGGCTTCAGGGGGGAGTCCCTTCACCGAATCAGTAGTGATATTCAATACCATCTGCGCCAAATGCCACGAAGCGGAGTGTAGTGGTCGTCTAAGCTTCGATGAGGCGTTTGAGGCATCCAGAAACCATATTATTCGCCACTACGGTGGCGTAGCCGAAAAGCTGTGGCTGCAAAAGGAGTTGTTCGTCATCCTTAATCATATGAAAGAGAAGTGTGCCTACTACCCGATGGATGTGGTGGTCCCGCCCCAAAGGGTTTGGAGCAGCAGATTGCTGGAGGAGATGGCGACACTTCTGGATAAGAACTATTTCATCCCGTTGGGCTCCTTTTTTCCTGGAAAATACAATCTCAACTTGCAACTTGAACGGGACGTAAAGGTGACCGTCCATATGGTGTCCGAGAGCTTCGACATGGTGATGGAGGACTGTTTCCAAGCTCAAAACGGGGAGATTAATATTGCGTTTGAGATAAACGATAGCAGTAACTATTATCTGCGCATATATCCGCGCTCACCGATTAATATCAAGCAGCTTATGATTACCGGGGCGCCTGACTGAGAGACGGTTTTGCTATATATGTAAAAGGGGAGGTGAGATGAGAAAGTTTATTCTGATGTCGGCATTACTGTTGCTGGCGGGCTGTTCCGGCGAGACCGACGAGTACCCCAGTGCTGAAAATGCATCACCGCCCTATATCCTCAAGGAAGGCTGCAAGTTTACCATCATATCCGACCAGGGCAGTGCCGGCGTCACCTCGCCGCAGGTGAGTGGCGCGGCCGGCGTCAGTGCCTCGATGTCGGTATCGCTGGGTGAGATGTCGATTGCCGTGTCCGATTGCAGGGTGGTGGAAAATTCCCACAACCTGACTATCTACCAGCAGTGAGTACCCCATAGTTGATTTGCTAAACGGCGCTTAAAAGGAGATTGTCAATGAAGAGGAATGGAGTAAGGCTGCAGCGTGTATTTTCCCTGCTGTTTCTCGTGCTCGTGTTGCCGGGTTGTGCCGGCACGGTCAAGCACATGCGCGAGGTTGCACCGGATGCGGTATCCGCGGCTCCCGCGCAGGGAATGTCCAGGGTGGTATTCATGCGCCCGTCAGGGATGGGCTATGCCATTCAATCCAGCGTGTTTGAGGTCAGGGGAAGCAATCCTTCGCTGGTCGGGATTGTCGCGGCCAAGAAAAAAGTGGTGTACGAGGTGGAGCCCGGTGAACATCTGTTCATGGTGATTGGCGAGAGCGCCGACTTTATGTCAGCGGAGCTGGAGGCGGACAAGACCTACTATTCGCTGGTCACGCCAAGAATGGGCCTGTGGAAGGCGCGTTTTTCTCTTAAACCGATAGCTGCCGATGAGCTCGATACAGAACAGTTCAACGAGTGGCTTGCAGCGTGTACCTGGGTTGAAAAAAGCGATGCCTCCGATCAATGGGCGATGGCGAATTTGCCGAGCATACAGGAGAAACGGCAAGAGTATTACAAGAAGTGGATGGAGAAGGATGCCGCCGAGCGGCCGCATTTGCGTCCTCAGGACGGACGCTAGCGTGTAAACGACATAGGACGGAAACAAGCGGTTGTATTCGCCGTGAGATAAATGGAAGCGTAATGAGAAAGACGTTACTGCTGTCCGGGTTGCTGCTCGTCGTATCGATCCTCGCCGCGCCTGTTTCGGCATCCGATGCGCAGTTCAAGGCCGATTCGGCCGTGGCGGATATCCTGTTCGATTATGACGGTTCCGAGCAGTTTGCCAGCTACGCGGTCAATCAGGACGGTTTTGTCGATATTACCTTCTCGAAGAACATTCCCGATACGCTTTACAGCGAGATACTGCAGCGGCTGCAGAACCACGCCGATATCGATGGCGTACTGGCAGGTACCGGCGGCCCTTCCTGCCGGCTGTTCTGACCGCCCCCATCAGCGGGCCGTTGCTGCCCCGCATTAAGTGAAATATTTCACCGAACTTCTATAGTTGTTATCAAGTGTTGCCTGGTCGTGGCTGGCGCTGATTGCAGGCCAGGCCGGCTCTGCTGTCGTTATCATGATAAATGCAAGTTAAGCGTATGCGTTGAGGATGTTATGGATAGGGCATCACGGCTGAAGATGATAGCGCTTGCCATGTTCCTGCTGGTGACAGCGGGGTGCGTGACAACGGAGAAGAATATCAGGCAAACCGGGGAGTGGGAGCAGGCGAGGCTAACGCAGGATGCCTCCATTGTCTTCGGCGGCATTCAATGGATTGAGAATGGAAAGGAAAAGAAGATTGGCAGCGGAATGTTTGAGTTCGGTGTCAAACCGGGTCTGCTGCGGCTGGAGGACAAGTCCCGGCATTTCGGGGAGGTTGATGAGGGCGGAGACTTCGTCTGGACGCTGCAGAAAGGCACCTACGTGATGTTCAGGATCAACTACCGCGACCCATGGTCGGGCAACTACTTCTTCGTGCCGAAAGTGGCATTCAAGGTGCCGGACAATGGCGGCATATATTATGTCGGCACAGTGAAGGTGGAGTTCGAATCCAAGCGTGATTTTATCGGTGGCCTGTCCGGTTCTGCGAAAATCCAGGTGCTCGATGAGGCCAACGAGTCTTATCCGTTTATGGTCAAGAAACTTCGTGTCAGTGATGAGGCTATTGAGAAGTCGCTGATGGTACATGAGAAGAGGCTGCCAGGAACCATTGACACGACCCCTGAATTTCAAATGGCCATTCAGCTCCTGAATGCGCTGTTTTAAGCGAATAGAGCAGGATGTGCGGTCGCTTCTCTCTCATAACAGATAGCGGACACCTGATGCAGTATTACGAACTGGTCAATATTGACCGGTTCTCCGGCTCACGCTTTAACATCGCACCGACACAGGATGTGGCGGCGGTGGTGGCCGTAGACGGCGAGCGGCACCTGGAGTATTTCCGCTGGGGTCTGATCCCGTTCTGGGCCAGGGAGAAGAGGCTCGGCTATTCCACCATCAATGCCAGGGCAGAGACCGTGGCCGACAAGCCGGCGTTCCGGCACGCCTTCCGCCACCATCGCTGCATTATCCCTGCCGACGGGTTCTACGAGTGGCAGGGCAAGTCGGGGCACAAACTGCCGTGGCGCGTCGAACCGGAAGACAGGCAGGCTTTTTTCTCCTTTGCCGGTCTGTGGGATATCTGGGAGGGCGAGGGTGAGGTGGTGCGTTCCTGCGCCATCATCGTCGGTGAGGCGAGTGAAGCGATGCGGCCGGTCCACGAGCGTATGCCGGTGCTGCTCGACAGGGCAAACTGGTCGGCCTGGCTGGACCCGCATACCGACAGTGTCACGCTGCAGTCCATCCTCAATGCCCCGTCCACCCAGGCAATTCGCTATTACCGTGTCGGCACCCGCGTGAACAATCCCGGCAACGATGATGCCGACTGCCTGATGCCGGTACACGGTTAGGGCAAAGGTGGCACTATTCTTTGCCGGTGCCACACCACAGCGGATGCCGGCACACTGGTGTGTGCAACAGATGATGACCGGTACGGATCGCGAACGTACACTGCAGAACGGCAATGTGCTGGAGAAATACAGCAAGGGGGAGTAAAACACTCCGCAGGATTGATACTTACCTGGACACAGTTCGCAATGAAGCAAAAGATAATAGTGTCGGTCGCATTAGTAGTGACACTTGTGCTGGGTGTGGCCATCGGGTGGTGGGCCAACTCTCCGCAGTTTGACTTTCTCTGTACCCCGGCCTCGGTTTACGAACTGGGCAAGGATGTGCAGGGGGAAGGCGTTGTTCTCAAGGCAGGCACGCAGGTCAATCTGCGCATCTGCGAGTACGCCAATCGTTTTAGCGTCGAACTCTATTACGATAAAGGCAACTACCCGGAGCTTTTCATCCCCCGCAACAGCGCCATCAACCTCGGTAACCACGGTGCCGCACAATACAGCGTTACGGTTGATGAGCACTGACGCTGGCTTCCCGCATCCTCATGTATCGTTGACTTTTTTCTGCAATTGACTTCAACGCCTGCGATCATACATAGTGGGATTCACCGCTGGTGCGGGAGGGTACGACATCAATACCATGCAAGGAGGCAGTCATGGGTGCTGGAACAGGTGCAGGCACACTTGAATCCGTAAGAGGCAGGAAGAGACTGGAGCGGGCGATTGAGCAGGATCAATTCGTCTTTCACTACCAGCCCCAGATCTCCATGTTGAGCGGTACGACCTGCGGCGCAGAAGCGCTGATCCGCTGGCCGCAGCCGGACGGCACGCTGGTGCCGCCCGATCAGTTTATCCCGCTGGCAGAAAGCACCGGGCTGATCAAGCGTATTTCCGTGGCGATGTTCCACAAGCTGATCGAGGATCTGGTGATCATTCACGATACCCAGCCGGATTTGGTGATGTCGTTTAACCTCACGGCGCAGGATTTTGAATCGACACTGATTATCGACGTGGTGCGCAGCGGGTTGGAGCGCTACGGTATTCCGCCCCACCTGCTGCAGGTCGAGTTGACCGAAACCTCCTTTATCAACAGCTCCCAAAGTGTGCGAAGCAACATCCAGGCTTTGCTGGACCTCGGTGTGCGGATGGCGATGGACGATTTCGGTACCGGCTACTCCTCCATCGACGTGCTGAGCCAGTGGGAGTTTTCCGCGGTGAAGCTCGACCACGGGCTTATCCAGCGCATGCTTACCTCGGAACGCAGTACGACCATTGTCCAGTCCAGTATCAACATGGCGCACCAGTTGGGTATCGAGGTGGTGGCCGAGGGGATAGAGAGTGCCGCGCTGTACGATTTTCTGCTCAATGCCGGATGCACCGAGGCGCAGGGATTCTGGCTGGCAAGGCCGCTTTCCCTCTCCGGCCTGCTGAGTTTTCTGGAGACGGACCAACGCTGGTCGGGCATGCCTATCGGCCTGATTCACATGGCGCAGCACGACCACATCATGTGGCGCCGCTCACTGGTGGAGCAGGTGATGGCGCGCACCTTCGCTGCACCCGACAGCACGAGCGTGTGCGTGGTCAATGCGGAGATGGATCATACCCGTTGCAAGCTCGGTCAGTGGTACTACGGCATCGGTCAGGAATACCGCGGCGTCCCTTCCTTCGATGCACTGGATGCGCCGCATCAGGAACTGCACCGGGTTGGGCAACAGCTGGCTGAGGCGGTGAGAACACATGCCACACGGGAAGAGGTGACCGCCCTGCTGCGCAGCTTGACCAGCAAGTCCGGCGAGGTGATGGCCTTGCTGCAGGAACTGGAGAATTACGCCCTGCTGCACAGGCAAACGGCGACGGCATCGGCGCAGAATTAACTATCACGACTCGAAGCGGCTGCGGCGACTGGTGACGATGAGCGCCAGCAGTATCAATACAATAAAACCCAGCAGTGTCAGCAGTTCAGGCCAGCTTTGCCACAGTGACAGGTGCTTGAGCAGCAGGTCGCGCATCGCCGCGTTGGCGTGGGTCAGCGGCAGCGGGTAGGAGAGCAGCTGGAAAAACCAGGGGAAGCTCTTGATGTCCCAGATCATATCGCTGAGGAAGATCTGCGGCAGGATCACCAGCGGGATAAACTGCACCGCCTGGAACTCATTGTGCGCCAGGAACGAGGCGAGCAGCCCAAGCATCAGTCCGATGAGCATCATCAGCAGTGTGACCACGCCGATGGCGCTCACCTGCGCCACGGTGACCGGGAAACTGACCAGCAGCAGCACGTAGCCGAGTATGATGATGGCCTGCAAGGTGGCAAACAGCAGAAAGCCGCCGACATAGCCGGCGACGATCTGGCTAAAGCTCACCGGCGCGATCATCAGTCGCTCCAGCGTGCCGTTGAGGCGTTCGCGCTGGAAGGCGATCGCCGAGAGGATGAAGGTGAAGAAAAAGACAAAAAACGGCGGGAACACCGGCAGGAAATAGTCGACCAGGCGGTAATCCTCCGAGCCGTGCAGGTAGTGCTCCTCCAGTTCCATCGGCAGCGAGTTGACCGAGTTGGCGCACATGGCCGAGCAGTCCGAGTCGATCACCGTGGGCATGGCCGAGGCGAGGTCGTCCATGGCGCTGGAGATGGCGCCGAGGGCGGTAGCGGTGAGCGTGGGGTGGGTGCCCTCGATGTAGATATGCAGGGTACCGCGTTTGCCGTCGAAGCGCTCGACCAGCAGTTGCTCGTCCATGTAGAGGATCACGTCGGCGTGACGCCGCTTCAATTCCTGCTCGATCAGAGAGACCAGCACCTGCGGGTCGGTCTCCTCGTCGGGGATGGCGAGGTTGACCAGCTTGACGTTGTCCTCGGCGGCGATGGCGTTGATCATGTCGCGGTCGAACAGGCGCGCGACGCCACGGGTGACAACGCCGACCTCGACGGTCTCGTCCTCGGATACGGCGAAATAGATCAGCGTCATGACGATGAGCGGGACCAGCAGCAGGAAGGCGACGGTGCGCCGGTCACGGATGAATTCCCGAATGATGCGCCAGGCGATCCAGCGGCTGTTCATGCCAGCGCCTCCTGCCCGGGGCGTGAAACCGTGGCGGCGACAAACGCCGCCTCGAGGTTGCTGCAACCGTAGCGTGCCATCAATGCCTGCGGCGTACCCTCCTCGATTTTTTCACCGTCACGCAGGAACACCACGTTGTCGCAGTGGCTGGCTTCCGAGATGTTATGGGTGGTGACGATAATTGAGGTGCCGCCCTGCACCATCTGCCGGAACCACTCCCAGAAACGGATGCGCAGCAGCGGGTCGACCCCGGCGGTGGGTTCATCGAGGATCAGCAGCCGTGGCCGGTGCACCAGCGCGGTGGCCAGCATGGCGCGGCGTGTCATGCCGCCGGATAGGGTAGCGACGACATCATCGCGACGCGTATCGAGTTCGACCATCTGCAGCACCTCTGCGGCACGCGCCTGCAGCCGGCTGTTGTCCATGCCGTAGATGCGCCCGTAGAACAGGATGTTCTCCCATACCGTGAGACCGGGGTAGACGGCCAGCTGCTGAGGCATGTAGCCGATGTGACGACGGGCCGCATCGCTGCCGGGGCGCTGTCCATCGAATAGCCGTATGCTGCCCTGATCCGGTTGCAGCAGGCCCATCACCAGGCGCAGCAGGGTGGTCTTTCCGGCACCGTTGGGGCCGAGCAGACCGAACACCTCGCCTGCAGGTATCTCAAGTTGCAGCTGTTTAATCGCCTCCCTGTTGCCGAGGCGTTTGGTTAGCTGGGATATACTGAGCATGGTGTCACTTTTCATGGTTTGTTGTTATCGCGTTACTGAAAGTCTAGTTGAGTGTGCCCAGCGTTTGACGATGAACGGTGTTAGATGCGTGTACCTGAGCGGCGGGAGTCGTTATTCTGTAAGCATGAAGCGGCGGGTTACCTGGCTGAACGGTAGCGGAGTATGACTGATGGATGCAAAACTTTTTCTTAAAGTGATGGCGGTGTTGCTGGGCGGTGTTTTACTGTATATGTTGCTGATGCAGGAGATACCGGTTTTGCGGCGGGGCAGTGCGGTTACCGAGGTGGTCAGCCTGGGGGACAGTCCGTGGCGCTTCCTCGGCATCTTTGCCATGGTCGGGATCGTCGAGTGGCTGTTGATCAGAAAGATTAAATCATTGTGACAGGTGTGAGAGTTGCTCCGAATATGAAGAATTTCAACAATATGAGTCACAGGGCAATTAGCTGGGTGGAGAATATCGGTCTCATGGTCATTGCCATTGCGACAGTGGTGGCGATGGGTGAGGAGATTGCGGTGATGGTCGAGTCGAGGCATGTCAGGCTGGCTGACCTGTTGCTGCTGTTTATCTATCTCGAGGTGCTGACGATGGTGGCCATCTACCTGGACTCGGGAAAGCTTCCGGTGCGCATGCCGCTGTACATCGCCATCGTGGCCCTGGCCCGCTACCTGATCCTTGATATGAAAAATCTCGATACCTGGCGCATGCTCGGTGTCGCCGGTGCGACCCTGCTTATTGCCTTGACGATACTGGCGATTCGTTACGGGCATAAGCAGTTCCCGTATGACAGGAGCGACGGGGAGTAGCTGCCAGGGCAAAATCAGATGGATGTCGGGGCAGAGAAAGCGCGAATCGAGTCGTTCGCTGAGGCGGGCAACTTTCATGCGGCATTCAATCTGGCGATTTCCGCGCTGAATGCGTGCCGGCGGGACGGCGATCAGGAAGGCGTCGAGGAGTTCCTGGCCGTTATCAGGGAACTTGCCCTGGCGATGGAAGGGGTCTTTGGCGGCGGTTAGCTGCCGTGCCCGGATGCAGGGGAGAGCGTTTTTGTGGTGTATTACAGAGCGGGGAGACTGTATCATACGCCGCTGCCTCATCCTGTTTAAAACGTTGCTCCCGCCATGCACATTATGACATCACGCTGGAAACTGCTTGCTATCATTGCGGCGATCCTGATTTCCGGTTTTCTGGCCGTCAATCTGGCCAATTACTATGTTTCGGCAAGTTCGGTGCGCAGTGCGCTGCTCGATAACGAGTTGCCGCTAACCAGCAACAATATCTATTCGGAAATCCAGGCCAGCCTGCTGCGCCCAATCTATATCTCCTCGCTGATGGCCAACGACACCTTCCTCAAGGACTGGATGGTTGAAGGGGAGCAGGATGTCAGCAAGATTACCCGTTACCTGGGCGAGATCCGCAGCAGGTACGATGTAGCCTCGACCTTCCTGGTCTCAGCCAACAGTGGCCTCTACTACCATTACGAGGGCGTGCTCAAGAGCATGTCACCCCATGTGCCGAAAGACAGCTGGTTTTTCAGCATGAAGGAACACCGGGGGAATTACCGTGTGGACGTCGATTCCAATGAGGCCAAGCAGAACATCCTGACCATATTCGTCAACCATAAACTCCATGACTATCAGGGCCAATTCATCGGCGTGACCGGGATCGGCCTGGAGGTGGGCAGCGTGGCCGAGATGATCGACCGCTACATGCAGGAGTACAAGCGTACTATCTATTTTGTCGATCGCGAGGGTCAGATCAAGAGCCATCATGACCGCTCGCTGATCGACAGGTTGAATATCCTGAAGATGCCTGGCATCGAGACGGTGGCCGGGGAACTGCTGGCCGGGAGCGATGACATTGTGATGTATCCGCGTGGCGATGATAACGTGATGCTTTCGTATCGCTTTATCCCCGAGCTTGACTGGTTTTTGCTGGTGGAGCAGACCGAGAACGAGGCGTTGCAGCCGCTGCGTCATGCCCTGTATCTCAACATGGCGATCAGTGCCGTGGTGACCCTGCTTGTCGTGCTTGTCAGTGGCCTTGCAGTGAATAAATATCACAGCCGCCTGGAGTCTATGGCACGCATTGACAAGCTGACCGGACTCTACAATCGCCAGTATTTCGACGCGCTGTTTGAACATGCCATGGGCGGTCTGGGGCGGCAAATTAGTCGTCTCACCCTGGTACTGCTCGATGTGGACAACCTGAAGCGGATCAACGATGAGAAAAGCCACCTTGCCGGTGATGAGTATCTCAAGGGTGTGGCCATGCTGGCGCGGGATAACCTGCGCAAAAATGATGTCATTGCCCGCTGGGGCGGCGATGAGTTTGCCATCCTGCTGCAGGAGTGTGATGCGCAGACCGCGGCAGGCCTGATGGAGAAGATCCGCGAGCGTGTCGAGGCGAGCCTGCAGACGCTCGGCGCGGGCCTGCCCGTCTCTATCAGCGTGGGTGTTGCCGAGTACGAGGCTGGCGACAGCTGTAATGCGATGCTGGCGCGTGCCGACAGGCGACTGTATCGTGCCAAAAGCGAGGGGCGTAACCGAGTGGTCGCCTCATAAACAGGGGGACCGTAGTGCAGCGGCGGACCTGTGCTGCTTGGCATACAGGGGGGCAATTCGCATGAGTAACATAGAGCTTCTTCGCAGTAGCTGTCTGTTTCTGACCGTCGTGTTCGCGCTGCTGTGGTATGTCACGCCCGCTGACCATACCTATGAGACGGTGGAAATGGATGTCGTGCACACCAGAAAGGTTTTTCTTCTCCTCACCGTGCTCTGCCTTGCCGCCTGGCTGGCATCGTTAATGCTTCTTCCGTAGGCGTCACTTCCTTTCTCCAGCGCCGGGCGGGTGCCGGGGTGGGCACTGAAACTGTGATGCGGAGCAAAATTCAGCAAGGATGACGATGGTATAACTGGCATTCCATGTGGATGAATGAAATGCCATAACGGCACCGGTCGGATTTGGCAAAGGAGTGTGACATGAAAATCAGAAAAATCTTCCTGGCACTGGTAGCCGTTGTTACTGCCCTGTCGCTAGGGGCCTGTGCACCGATGGTGGTTACCGGCGGTGCGGATGTGGAAAAGACGGCCTTCGGACCCAAGAAGCGCTTTGCCGTGGTTTCGATTGCCGCGATGAAGACCTTCCATGGCGAGAAGGGGATCACCCAGCTTTTCAAGAGCACGGATGAAATCCCGGGCGCTAACAGCCAGCCCCTGCTGGATGCCGTAAAGCCCAAGGTGATCAAGTCGCTTACGGCGGACAGGAACATGGTGTTGCTGCCGGAGAAAAAGGTGCTCTCCAGTAAGGCCTATAAAAAGATGCAGGAAGATCCGCGCGTCATGAAGGTGATGTTCATGAGCGAGGAGATCAATGTCGCGAAGAACTACAAGTATCTCTCAGAACCGGCAAAATATGCCCAGCTGGCCAGGGCGCTGAACGTCGATGGGGTGATCGGCATCCACATGGGCTTCTCTATTACCTCCAGCAAAGGCGGCTTCTCGATTAACGGCCTGAGTTTCGGCCGTAAGTCCTATAGCCCCATGGCGACCATCACCGCCGTGGCCTACGACCGGCAGGGCAAGGAGATCTGGAAAGACAGCACGGTCAAAATGGCTGAGCCGGGGGACAAAAAGGCCATCTTCCTCATTGACCTGAGTGATGCGACGAGCACCGACTTCACCAAGCTCCACCCCAAGGCGATCGAGATCGGCGGCCAGGCGGTGAAGGTGCTGCTGGCACGCCTTGATGATACGCTGGCCGGCAAGGGCACCAGCAGCATTCAGAGCA
The DNA here is from genome assembly GCA_041547565.1 of Thiohalomonadaceae bacterium. GTDB lineage: Bacteria > Pseudomonadota > Gammaproteobacteria > Thiohalomonadales > Thiohalomonadaceae > JBFEUI01. The sequence goes on along the minus strand of JBFEUI010000023.1, from coordinate 13,065 downwards.
TGAAGTGATGCGGTATAACCCGAACAGCGGGATCCGCATGGTTTTATCCAACCGGAGCTGAGTCAGATTTTCCCCTAAACACCATCAAGGTGTGATAGCCCGCCCCTGGCGGGCTATTTTTTTACTCCAAACCGGTGGATTTTCTGGACGTGATAACAGGGTTGCCTTTGATGTACTCGGTCCCCGTGCTGGAGTAGACGGTTGGAGTGACGCACGCTAGCATGTGCAGCATGTCGATTGCGATTGCCTTAACACTGCATCTGATTGCAATTAATATCTGGGTCGGCGGCATGTTCTTTGTCGTGGTGGTGTTCAATCATGTGACGGTTAATCTCGAGCGCGCTTTGTTGTATGCGACATGGTACAAGGCGCTGTCGCGGTTCTTCTCGCTGATCTGGCTGGCCATGGCGCTACTGCTGGCCACGGGCGGCTGGATGATCCGGGGGATTTACGGCGGGGTGGCCGGCGTACCGCTCCATATCCTGCTCATGGCCACACTGGGATCGATGATGATGGCCGTGTTTGTCTTCACCTATTTCGCACCCTACAGGAAATTCAGGCAGGCCCTGCAGCGGCGCGACTACGAAGCCTGTGACACACAACTGGAAAAGGTGCGCCTGCTTGGGCGGGTGAATATGGTGATCGGTCTTTGCGTGGTGATTGTCATTGGTGCGGGGCCCCATTACCTGGTCTAGACTCACAGGTAGCAAAAATGGCGTGATGCCTGTCGCTGGTCAACAGATGGAGGATGGATGATGCGAAAAACGTCAAGAATAAAAATTCAGCCCGGGGCAATCCTTTTGTCAGCCGTGCTGCTTGTTTCACCTGCTGTCATGGCGGCTGCAAAGGTGGTGCCGCTGGAGGGTGTTGCCTATACCGTCGATGCCTCCCTGGCGGATAATCTTGCCGCCCTGAGCGGCAAACGGGTCACGGTTAGCGTTGATGGAGGAAAGTCATTGACGGGCGTGGTGAAGGCGGTGGGGCAGCACCTTGTGCATCTTGAAAAGATTGAGCGCAAGGAATTTTTCGATGCGCTCATCAGGATTGAGGATATCAGCGCCATCGAGACACGTTTCAGGGAATACCAGCGCTGAGGCGATCGCCAGGCGACCTTCATCGTACAACCGTATGAACAGGGGAGCGGGTAAACCCGGCGTAGCAAGGGAGGCACGCATCAGTGATGCGGGTCTGCAACGGCTCGAAAAGCAGTTGCAATCGGGTGCGGCAATGTCCGGGCTTGTCGAGGAGCAGTGGCGGAAACGCTATGGCGAGGCGGCAGCACGCTTGTTCAGGCGTTACCGCCAGTCCGGCGCGAAGCGGGGATAGGATACCCCGGCCAGTACGGGTGCTTATTTTTCTGTTACCGGGAATGACGGCATGAGAATGGTCAACGAGTTCAAAGAGTTTGCCATCAAGGGCAACGTGGTTGATATGGGGATCGGTGTTGTTGTCGGTGCCGCCTTCACCTCGATCGTCAACTCGCTGGTCAAGGATATCTTTACGCCGCTGCTTTCCCTGTTGACAACCCGAATCAACTTCACTGACTGGTTTATCACCCTGAAGGCGGGTGAGAAAGGCGGGCACTATGCCTCCCTGTCGCAGGCCCAGGCCGACAATGCGATCACGTTGAATATCGGCACCTTTATCAATTCGATTATCAGCTTCCTGATTGTGGCGGTAGTGATGTTTTTCGTCATCCGCTCGGTGAACCGTTTAAGACGCCCTGAGGAGGTGACCGCCGATCCGGTAAAGACGAAAGAGTGTCCGCACTGTTTCTCGACCATTTCCACCAGGGCGACACGCTGCCCCTGCTGCACCTCCATGCTGGAGCGTTGAACCCGGCCGGTTTCTTCAGCATTATTTATACCGTCCAAAACGCGGCACTTGTGTTCTGCTGGTGCCTGTTGCATTGTTTGGCAGATGTGGTTTTATTGTCGTGTTCCTGATTCTTTGTGATACAGCCATAATCGAATGAGAATAATGATGCGTATATTACTTGCCTTTTCCATCACCATTGTCTCGCTGCTGGCCACAGCCTCATATGCAGCGGACTACATGCGAAACCCGTCGGAAGTGCATAACATGCTGGATGGGGCCACGCTCAAGGGCACCTACCTGCGCACCCAGTCCCCCTATTCGTTGAACTTCAATACCGACGGCATTCTTATCAACCAGCGTGGTGAGAAGGGCCGCTGGTGGGTCAACCAGCAGGGGCAGTATTGCCGCGTCTGGGCGACAGGTCGCCTGCAGGGGAACATGAGTTGCCTTGACCTCGCCCGCGAAGGGGACGCCATTGCCATCTACTCCAAGGACAAGCGGGTGGCCGAGGGTGTGCTGGTGCGGGAGTGATGTCTTGCGTTCGCACCCCCGCTGAGCGCCAGCATTTGGCAGGGCGCATGCCAGCACTGAATTATCAAGGGTAGCCATGCTATCCGGAGGAAGGGAATCTGTATGCGACTGATACGTCTGCTGAAAAATGATCTGGCCCAGGAGGTGGAGGAGTGGGTCAGGGATGAGGTGATCACCGAGCGCCAGGGCGAGGCGATTTGCACGCGCTACGGTATCGACTATCACGACAAGTCGCGTCACTCGCGCGGCTATTATGTGCTGATCGCGTTGGGCTACCTGTTCATCGGCCTGGCGGTCATTACCCTGCTGAGCGCCAACTGGGAGCAGATCCCAAGGGCGCTGCGCATGGGGGGGCTGATCGCCGTCACACTGGCCTTCAACGGACTTGGCCTGCTGCGCTATCGCCAGGGGCGTGAGAAGGCCGCGGTTGTTGCCTTTTTCCTGGGCGGGATTCTCTACGGGGCATCGATCATGCTGATTGCCCAGATCTACCACCTGGGTGAGCATTTCCCCGACGGTATCTACTGGTGGGCACTGGGCACCCTGCCTGTTGCCGTGCTGCTAGAAAGCCGTCTCATCATGTTGCTGTCCGGCACGCTGGCCGCGCTCTGGTTTTTCACCGAGGCGGGTATGGGCTTTTATCCCGCCTCGTTTCCCGTCTTTCTGCTGGCCCTCGGCTGGCTGGTGCTCACGCGCAGGCAAAGCAACCTGCTGTTTCTCGCGCTGGTGGCGGGGCTGGTGCTGTGGGCCGAGTACGCGCTGGGCTGGTGGCGCGGTAACGGCCGTATGTTTGATTTCGGTTCCGAGCACCTGACGCTCGGGGCTGGCCTGATGGTGGTGGCCTTTGCCCTGTCCAACTGGCTGACCACCCGCGGCCGGGATCTATGGCGCGATTACGGTACCGTGCTGGATATATGGGTGATTCGTCTGGCGCTGCTCCTGCTGCTGGTGATGAGCTTTGATGACGGCTGGCGCGGGTTTATTTCCGATAGCCAAAAGGCGATGGCGGTGAATATCTGGGTGGCCGGGCTGTGTGCCGCGTTTGCCGTGGCACTGCAATGGCATGCCGGCTCCGGGCGTAAAAGCTGTTATTTTTTCGCCGCCGTCTATCTGCTGCTGTTCATTTCGGCCTCGACCTGGGCCCAAAAGGATGATGCGCTGAGCTTCCAGGTGATCGACAACCTGCTGCTGGTAGGTACGGGGATCTGGTTGATTCAAAGCGGCATTGCCAGGGGGGTGTCGCATTACTTCTATCTTGGGGTGGCGACGGTACTGGTCACGGGGCTGGTGCGTTATATCGATCTGGTGGGTGACTATGTCGGCGCGGCCATCCTGTTCATGATGTTTGCCGCGATACTGCTGGCGTCAGCACGCTACTGGCGGGTAAAACACGGAGGGCACCGCGCATGAAGAGCAAAGCCGTAACCCTGGGCCTGCTACTCACCATAGTGTTCCAGACTGCGGTGCTGGCGGGCGAATACCTGGGTGCCGTGTATCCGCTGTGGACGGGGCAGGAGGTTCGCCTCAACACCCGGCCGGTCGACCCTCGCAGCCTGTTCCGTGGCAACTATGCCCGTTTGCGCTATGACATCACCAATATCCCCAGGGACGAGTTTGAGGATTTTGCCGCCTTGCGCAACGAAGAGGTGGTCTATGTCAGCCTGAGGCGCGGCGACGATGACATCTATCAGTACGATGGTGTCAGCCTGGAAAAGCCCGAGGCGGGTGTGTTTATCCGCGGGCGCCTGAAGAAATACCGTTTCCGCTCGGGCGGTGCCGAAGTGAAGTACGGCATCGATGCCTGGTTTGCCCCGAAGCAGCAGGCCCTGAAGCTGGAGCGTGACCTGCGTGCCGGCGCCGTGGCGGTGGTGATGATTGCGCCGAACGGCAAGGCGGCTCTGAAGGCGATCGAACCTGACAACAAGGCAGACTAGGCGATGTATGCCTGTACCATTGCTGCCGCTGTGTGGAGGAGGGTATGGTGGAGACGTACCAGGGACACTGTCACTGCGGTGCGGTGAGGTTCCGCTACTCGGGCGAGAGGATTGAGCGGGGACTGCGTTGTACCTGCTCGATGTGTGCGCGCCGGGGGGCCATGATGTCATCCGAGGCGATTGCGCCCGAGCATATCGCGATCGAGGCGGATGAGGGGGCGCTGGGCCTCTACCAGTTCGGTGCCAGGACGGCGAAGCACTATTTTTGCAGACGCTGCGGTATCTACACCCACCATGAGACGGCGCGTGTGCCCGGGCACTTCAGGGTGAACCTGGCGTGTATCGATGCCATTGATACCTTTGCGCTCGAGGCCGATGTCTTTGATGGCAGGCACCTGCTGTAGCTCAATCCCCTGCAAGCGTGCCCAGCCAGCCGCCGGTCGCCTGCAGCGGCCGCTGTGTTCCCGCACGGCTGACCCAGGCGGCCAGGGCAAGGCGACCGTAGTTGCCGCTGATCTGCGGCAGTGCGGCCTGCCAGCGGTTGCCGTTCGCCTCAAGCCGCATGAAGTGCAGCACGGAGAAATCCTGTGTCAGCTTGCGCCCCCTGTTCTCCCCGGCTTCGACCTGCTGTGAAAAATCGGCACCGAGTAGCGCGACATTGAGTTGCGTTGCGCTATTGCTGTCGCCGACAGGCGTATATTGGGCTGTTAGCTGTTTGTTTGAGACGCGGACTGTCAGGTTCCCCGCCGGTCTGCGACTTTCCGGCAGCGCAGTGCGCTCAAACCAGCCGCGCCACTCGCTGCCGTTGACGACAAAGCCCGGCGTGTAGACGGTACGGATGCCCCCCTCGCTACGATAGCGGCGCTGGCGGAGCGAGTAGGCCGCGTCGGCGAGGGTATCGCGCCAGCCCAGGTAATCCCAGTAATCGACGTGAAAGGCGACCGGCACGAAGCTCTGCCACAGGCCGGGCCTGTGCTTCAGCCGGCTGAGCCAGCGCTCGGCCGGAGGACAGCTGCTGCAGCCCTGGGAGGTGAACAGCTCGATCAGGCTGACCTGACGGGTGCCGCTGGTGAAGGTGAGGGGCGCTTCAACAGCCTGTACGGGCCGGGCTGTGAAGAGCAACAGAATTGCCACAATGGCTGTGCTGAGGTGACGCTGCTCCATGACTGCTCTCCTTTGGCTTGGTGTTTGCCATGATCGAGTGTCGCAGATAAAAATCACGCAAGAATCACGAAAGAGTCAAAAAACGATGTGACTGTCTGTTGCCTGTCGGCGAGCCTGTGCGTTCCGAGATCTTACGGGCGCTGTGCCGCACGGATACCAGTGAGTGTTGGCGGAAGAGGCGGCATGTTGCGTGCCTATGATCTCTATTGATAATCTCTGCGTATTACATACGCAGCTTGGAGCCTTATCCGTATATGCCTCGTGGGGAAGCAAAGCATGGCTGATAACGATAATAACGAACCGGTTGATGAGACGCTGGATCTGTCTGCGGAAAAAACACAGGCCAGTGACGAGGTCATGACGGAGATCGATGACATTCTCAGCGATCTCGATCTGCCGGATGATGTGACGTCCCCGGCACCTTCAGGGGGTACTGAGGCTTCCTCGGAGATCATGGATGAACTGGACAGTTTCCTGGAAGAGTTCAACGACGAAATGCCGGGTGAGGGGGGGGCTGCCGCCAATCCGGATGAAGAGGCCGTGTCCGCTGCCGGACAGGGTGTGGAACTGGAGCCCGAAGAGCTCGATCTGGCGGCGGGTCTGGAGGAACTGTCGCTGGATGAAGAGCCCGTGCAGGGCGTTGCGGCTGACGAACTGGAACTGGAGCTGGGCGAAGATGAAGTGAACCTTTCGGCTTCGTCAAAGGAGGCAATGGGTGCTGAGGAGCTGTTGCCGGAGCCGGAAGAGGAGGGAACCGGAGACAATGTCACGCCGCCGTCCGCACAGCATGCGCCAGAGGCCGAAACGCCGGGCGGGAAGCCACAGCCGGATGTTGCGGCACTGCTGGCCGCGCAACAGGCGGCCCCGGTGGCGGCAGCGGCGGGAGCGGGTAGCACCGTTGTCGTCGTTTCGCTGGTGGTGGCTATCCTGGCCGTCGTCGGTGCAATCGGGGGGATCTGGATGGCGACCGGTCTGCAGGGGCAGGTCGTGGATCTGCAAAACAGTCTCATCGAACTGGAGGCCAAGTACCGGGACAGTGCCAAGGGCAGGAATCCCGATATAGAACGCAACACGATGGAACTGCAGCGCCTGACCAACAGGATCAATGAACTGGCGGTGCTTATCGAGGGCCCGATAAGCCATCTGCAGCAAAGCAGCGAGTCGGAAATGAAGGCGCTGGAGCAGCGCCTTACCGCCCTGGAAAAACGGATTACTGTCCAGTCCAGGTCGCCGCGCATTAAAGCAACGACTCCAAAAGCGACGACGGGCCGGTTGCAGGGCGAGTCGACCGGCGTGATCTCCACCCGTCCGGCAGCGGTGCCGGGTAGCTGGGTGGTCAACCTGCTGTCGGTGACGGAGGCTGCGGCGGCCGACAGTGCCATTCGTGATTTTCGCAAACAGGGGATCGATGCCGAGAAACAGACCGTGAGCAAGGACGGCAAGCGCTGGTACCGCATCCGTGTCACCGGCTTTTCATCCTATGCCGAGGCCAAGGGTTATATCGCCAGCAATGTCGGCAAGGCAGGTGTTGCCAATGCCTGGGTGGGCCGTCCCTGACGCTTATTCAGAACAGCAGCGGTATACCGAGCACTGTCAGCAATGCAAAGGCGAGGCGCCGCATGCCGGTATCGGACAACGGCGGCGGCAGTCGCTGACCCAGGACGGTGGCAAGGTAGATTGCCGGCAGGCAGATCAGGCTGAGCGTCAGCATGTCCATTTCAAACTGGCCGTTTGCCAGTACCACGGCGTTGCGCAGCAGGGTGGTAAAGCCGAAGATCGCCAGCAGTGTGGTGCGGATGACGTCGAGAGTGACCGGCTGGCGGTAGAGGTGGTAGACCAGCGGCGGTCCCGCGGTGCTGAACAGGCCGCCGAAAAAGCCTCCGGCAAAACCCATGGTGAAATCCTTCCAGCCGTGTGCCGGGACCTGGCGCGGGTGTGGTCTGAGCATCAGCAGGGTGCCGCCTGCAAGGATGAACAGGCCCAGTATCACGCGTAATGCCCGGGTGGCATCACTACTCAGATAATCGAGCAGATAGATCCCCAGCAGCAGTGCCGGGGCGACACCCAGGCAGGCCCGCCAGGTGGTGCGCCAGTCAATGTGGTGTTGTTGTCGGTGCAGGGCGAGGGCGATATTCACCAGCGAGGTGATACTGACGATGACCGCGCTGAAGGCGATGGGAGCCAGGTCGAGAAGGGTAATCGCACCCATCACAATCAGGCCGTGGGCAAAGCCGGTGACGGTCTGCACATAGGCGCCGAGGGCCACCACCGCGACAAAACCAATGAGTGTTTCGACAGGCATGTCTCACTCTGCCAGGCGCAAGAGCCCGGCACCGTTACTTATCAGTCGTCCCAGTTCTGGGTACAGTCCAGGTGGCGCCATATCCGGTTCATGCCGGCCAGGCCGTTGTCGGCCATGATGTGCAGCGGTGTGCCGCGCAGCATGCGGTTGCGGGTGCGCAGCCAGAAGCTGGCCATGTTGCGGTTGAGGGGATAGAGCAGATGCAGGGAGCTGTTGATGCCGATAATGTGGCGTGCCCGGTCCAGCAGTTCCTCGTCATCCGGCAGCGGTGTGCCGTGCTTGAAGCGGGTCAGTTCCCGTTGACGGGTCTTTTCGGGCAGGCCAAGTAGCATCAGTTGCAGCTCCGGGGCAATTTCCCAGTCGCCAAATATGTTCATTACGAGCTGTGCCAGCTGCACACGCTCATCTTCGGTAAATTCCTGGCTCACGAAAAGACCCCTTGCGGGCTATTGTTGAATAAATCGGTCAACTATTATCGCTGTTTCAAGCCCTCAGGTCAAAAATGGTTTTTTTGCGGGCGCAACATGGGGGTGCCCCAGGCCGATTAGGCCGCTATAATCAGCGAAGCGGACAGGAGTAGTAATGGTCAATATTCTGGAAAACAGTGAGGAAGTTGAGGCGATAACGCGTGAAAATGACGCTTCTGCGATCTATTTTGCGTCACAGGAGTGTGCCGTGTGCCAGGTACTCTGGCCCAGGGTAGAGCGCCTGTTCAGTGAGCACTTTCCGGCCATCGCGCTGGGCCGTATCGAGTGCGACCGCCAGCCGGCGCTGGCCGCACAGCTGGGAATACATGCCGTGCCCGCCCTGCTGGTCTATTTCGATGGACGCGAGGGCCTGCGCCTGAGTCGCAATTTCAGTGTCGCCGACCTGCAGCGGCAACTGACGCGCCCCTACCGGATGATGTTCGAGTGAGCATGCGATACCGCTCGAGTGCCTCCCGCCGGTCTCTCCAGCTCACCTGTCTGTTGTTGCTGTCTACCCTGTTCGCCACACCGTCAATGGCAAAGCTGCAATGGCCGCTGTCCGACATGGAGCGCGGCCAGGTGATCGACACCATACGTCACCTGAGCGTGCTCTCCTTTGTCAACGGCAGACGCCTGTCACACCCTGAGCAGGTATACCGCTTCTACCGAAATCGTGCCTACTCGCCCGCCTGGGTGGGGCGGCATGGGGTGGAAGAGCGGGCCGCCCTGCTTGTCGATGCTGTGGCAGGCAGTACGGCAGAGGGGCTGGCGCCGCAGGATTACGGTGTTGCCGAACTGGCCGGGCTGATGGGGCATTTGGGGGATGAACTGGCGATTGCCCGGTTGGACGTGCAACTGACCGATCTGTTTATGCACTATGCCGAAGACCTGGTGAACGGGCGTATGGCACCGCGCCGGGTGGATCAGAACTGGCACATTTTGCCCGAAAGTATCGCGCTTGTTGCACTGCTGGAGCGTTCGCTTGCCGCCGCCTCGTTCGCCCAGGCGCTCGCCGATCTGGCCCCCTATCAGAGCGGCTACCGCCGGCTCAAAAGGGCGTTGCAACGATACCGGGAAATTGTCGCGGCGGGGGGCTGGCCGCTGATCCCCGAGGGGGCGCTCCTCAAGCGCGGCGTGCGTGAGCGGCGCGTTGCGCTGCTGCGGGAACGCCTGAAGGCCAGTGGTGATCTGGCCGCCTCCATGGACCGGGCGCCGGAGCTGTACGACAGTCGTCTGGCGAGGGCGGTTACCCGCTTTCAGCGGCGTCATGGCATTCGGCCCGATGGACGGGTCGGAACCGACACGCTGCGTGCGCTGAACGTTACGGCACAGGCGCGGCTCAAGCAGATCGTTTTGACCATGGAGCGTTGGCGCTGGTTGCCCCGTCAACCGGACATCCGCTACCTGCTGGTGAACATGGCTGGATTTGAGCTTTACGCTATTGACGCCAACGAAACGATGCTGGAGATGCGGGTGATCATAGGCAAGGCCTACCGTCAGACGCCGGTGTTTGCCTCGGCCGTGCATAGTGTGGTGCTGAATCCCTATTGGTACGTGCCGCAGAGCATTTTGCGCAAGGACATCCTGCCCAGGGTGCAGCGCGACCCCGGTTACCTGCAGCGGGCGCGTTTGAAAGTGTTCAGTGATATCAGCGGTAACGGCCGGGAAATACCGGCGGAGCAGATCGACTGGACACAATACAGCAACAGGCCGTTCCCGTTTATCCTGCGTCAGGAACCGGGAAGGAGAAATGCACTGGGGCAGATCAAGTTCATGCTCGACAACCCCTACGGTATCTATCTGCACGACACGCCCAGCCGCTATCTGTTTGAGCGCTATGAGCGGGCCTACAGCTCGGGGTGCATCCGGGTCGAGGATCCCAAGGCGCTGACCGAGTATCTGCTGTCAGGCGATGCCAACTACGATGCCGACACCATTCAGGCGCTACTCGATGAGGGCAAACCGCGACGGCTGAAGCTGGACAGGCCGTTTCCGATCTATCTTGTGTATCTGACCGCCTGGGTCGACGGGACGGGTGAAGTGCATTTTCGTGACGATATCTACAATCGGGATGCACTGCTTAAACTGGCCCTGGCCGGGGGGGCGGATGAAACTGGCCGTTATCAGTAGCGGATGTGAGGGCAATGAACAGCACAACTGAGATTATGATCATTATTGGCGCATTCCTGGCCTATTTTGTCATTCACTCGTGGACCGCCTCGCTGGGGTTGAAGCTGTGGGTGGCGCGGCACTGGCCTGCTGCGGTGCCCTATTACCGTCTCGGCTTCAATGTTCTCGCCGTGATTCTGGCGCTGCCGCTGCTGCTGTTGATGATTCGTTTTCCCGGTCAGCCGCTGTGGCAGTGGCAGGGGGCGTGGTTCTATCTTGCCAACGGACTGGCCCTGCTGGCGGCCGCCGGATTTCTCGTCTCGCTCAGGTCGTACGACATGTCCGAATTCTTCGGTACCCGCCAAGTTGCGGCAGGCAGTCACGATATCCATGACCAGGAGCGCTTTCACATCTCGGGTTTTCACCGTTTTGTGCGCCACCCCTGGTATTTTTTCCTGCTCGTTATCCTGTGGACCCGTGACGTGAGCACCACGCAGTGCGCGGCCTACCTGATGGTGAGCCTGTATCTGGCGATCGGCTCACGCCTTGAAGAGCGAAAATTGCTCCGTTACCACGGTGATGTGTACGCACGCTATCGCCAACGGGTGCCGGGGCTGGTGCCGCTGCCGTGGAAGTATCTGCGTGCCGATGAGGTGGCCGCGTTGCTTGCGCAGCACGTGCGCGATGTGGACTAGAGCGCACGAAAAAATGCGGTGCCGATACGCCGTGAACGGCGTTTTTTGTTGAGGACTGTACAACACCCGTGAAGGGGCTGGTCAGCCCCTTCCGTGCCTCATCGCCTGGCGGCACTCGCTGATGTTGCGATGGCCTGCAGAAACCGCCCTAGATGTTGATGAACTGCCGGCGCGCATCCAGCACCTTGACCAGGTAACGCCGCGTCTCGTGGCGCGGATGCTCGTCACGCAGTTTGCGATACACCTCCGAGGGCTTTAGCCGGTTGATGATGTCGAGCGATTTTGAACGGTTTTTGGAGAACATGTTCAGCACGTTGCCGGCACCGCCGTTATAGGCCGAAATGGTGCAGTACTCGCGGGTGAGGGGATTGGCGATCTGCCCCAGGTATTTGTTGTCGATGATGTGGATATAGGCCGTGCCCAGCTCGATATTGTTGCGGCTGTTAAACAGGTAGTCCTTGCTGGGTGTTTTGGCCTGCCCTTTAACGAAGCGGTAGGCATCACGCCCCGCGGTCGTCGGCACGATCTGCATCAAACCGTAGGCCGGCGCGGCGCTAACCGCGTAGGGGTTAAAGGCACTCTCGGTTTTGATTACGGCAAATACCAGGCTTTTGCTGACGCCGTAGCGCTTGGCGTAACTGGCGACGAGCGGCTCATAGCGTTTGGCCTGGCGGTTCTGGTAGTCGCTGACCATGCGGATGTCGACGTAGTGGGCTGTTTTATCGCCCTGTGCGCTTTTCACGGTCCGGCTGCGGTAGTGTTTTTTCAGCAGAAACGCCGCATAGCTTTCGGCACGCTGCGGCCCGTCGATGGGGCGGCCACGCTGATCTTCGACCAGCCGATAGAGGTAGGGGCGGCCGCTGAGCTTGACCTGCTTGTCTGAGTAGAGGTCGACTGCGCGGGGATCGTCGGGGGTGAGCAGCGTGGTAACAATGGCATTTTTCAGGCTCTGCCTGCTGTTTTTCTGATCGAGCGTTTCGACCCTGATGCGTCCCTTGTCGAACTGGACGATGGCGCGGCTTTTGTAATTCTGGGTGTATTTGACGTAGCGCTTGTTGCTGGGCGTGATGATCTCCCTGTCGCCCCAGGTCTTGCCCACCTCACCGCGCAGCAGCGCGAGCAACTGGTTGTAGTTGCGGCGGGCGAGCTTGATGTCCTGCACCAGGCTGATCGGATTCTGTGAATAACGCTGCGCCTTGTATTGGCCGAGGTTGGACAGCGCCTGGCTCGGGTCTTTGCTGGTGGCGATGTGAATCATATCTGAGGTGGAACAGGCGACAAGAAACAGTGTCGAAACAGCCAGTATGAAAATATGTTTGCGAATTAACATGCCCCTAGCATACCTGACCTGATAGACGAGGCAAGGGGCGCAAAGGTGTGCTGGTTCGCGCCGGAAATCGGCAACAACAGGACTAAACAACGGAGAGTGGAATGGAACTGATGGGCTATATCGTTTTGGCGATTGTGCTGCTGTTTGCACTGTTCCAGCTATGGGTGCTGCTGGCACCCAGAAGCCAGGTGGGAAAACCGCTGCCGGAACTGCACGGCTTACTTGAGGAGAAACTGCTGCAGAGGGAGCGCCTGCTGTTCTATTTTTACAGCGAACAGTGCGGTCCCTGCCGTGCAATGGCGCCGCAAATAGAACGCCTGCACTCTGAATATGAACACCTGATCAGGGTGAATGTGGCGGAGGAGCCGGCGCTGGCGCGTGCATTTTCCGTGATGGGGACGCCCACCTTCGTGCGAGTAACAAACGGGGTGATCGACAAGGTGCACGTCGGTGCCCTGTCAGCGGCCAAACTGCAACAGTTGGCACAAAGCGCGGAATAGTGGCGCTGCACCTATTGACAGCTGCCTTCCCTGCAGGCAGATTGTAGTGATGAATTACGGGACCGCAAAACCAATGCCTGCTATCCGTCGCCTGTGGCGAGTGGAGGGGCGTCTGCGTACCCGACGAAGGAGATAGTTAGCACCAAGTAGTAAACTGAATCGAATTCAAATCAGGGGCCGCAGACATGATATGTCTGCGGCCCTTTTTTTTGTGT